>NZ_JBHVVN010000003.1:0-360721 GCF_042882685.1 Pseudarthrobacter sp. NPDC058196 | reverse complement strand
CACCGGACCCGGTCCGGTGGCCACGCTCTTTTCTGTGTGCCGGTGTCAGGCGTCTTCGGTCCGGTAGATTCCGGCCATCCAGTTTTCGACGTCGTCAACCTGGCGGGGCAGGGCGGCGCTGAGGTTGACGGGTCCGTCAGCGGTCATGAGGATATCGTCCTCGATCCTGACGCCGATGCCACGGTACTCCTCAGGGATCGCCAGGTCTTCCGCCTTGAAGTAGAGGCCCGGTTCAATGGTGAAGACCATGCCCTCGGTGAGGATGCCGTCAAGGTAAAGTTCCCGCTTGGCCTGGGCACAGTCGTGCACGTCCAGGCCCAGGTGGTGACTGGTTCCGTGCGGCATCCAGCGGCGGTGCTGCTGGCCCTCCGGGCTGACCGCTTCCTCCACGCTGACCGGCAGCAGGCCCCATTCGGCGAGGCGTTCGGCCAGGACCGTGGTTGCCGCGGTGTGGATGTCCCGGAATTTCGTCCCGGGCTGCGCGGCGGCGAAGCCCGCGTCCGCGGCGTCCAGGACGGCCTCGTACACTTTGCGCTGGACAGCCGTGAACGTGCCATCGGCTGGAATCGTGCGGGTGATGTCCGCCGTGTAGAGCGAGTCGGCCTCAACACCGGCGTCCAGGAGCAGGAGGTCGCCGGCGTGGATCCGGCCGGTGTTGCGGGTCCAGTGCAGCACGGTGGCGTTGTTGCCGGACGCTGCGATGGTGTCGTAGCCCAGTTCGTTGCCCACCTCGCGGGCGCGGGCGAAGAACGCTCCCTCCACCACCCGTTCGCCGCGGGCATGCGTCAGCGCACGGGGGAGGGCCTTCACAACTTCTTCGAACCCTTCAACCGTTGCGGACACGGCGAGCTTCATCTGTTCGATTTCCCACTCGTCCTTGAGCAGGCGCAGTTCGGAGAGCGCTTCGCTGAGCTTCTCGTCCAGGGCGTCCAGGGCCTCAAGGTCCAGGTTCTCCGGGTCCTTCGCCGTGTTGTACCGGGCCGTATCCACCAGGGCGTCGATGTTTTCGTCCACCTTGCGGACCAGGCGGATGGAGATGCCGCCGATCTCCGGGGCGCCGACGTCCTTGGTGATGGCTGTCTCGAGCTGGTCGATGTGGGCGGTGGGCAGCCCCAGGCGGGCCTGGAACTCTTCGAGGGTGGGGCGCGCACCGATCCAGAACTCGCCGGAGCGGGAGTCGGCGTAGAACTGTTCGGTGTCCCTGCCGGCCAACGGCCGGAAGTACAGCGTGGCGCGGTGGTTGCCGCCGTCGTCGCCGTTTCCTTCCTCCACCGGGTCCAGGATCAGGACAGCGTCCGGCTCATGGTCCAGGCCGAGGCCGGTCAGGTGGGCGAAGCCGGAATGCGGGCGGAAGCGGTAGTCGCAGTCGTTGGAGCGGACCTTGGGCGGCCCTGCGGGGATGACCAGCCGTTCGCCCTTGAACTGGGCGGAGATTGCCTTGCGCCGGGTTGCGGCGTAGCGGGCGACGGCGTCGCGCTGGGGAAGTTCCTGGCTGGACGGTGCCCAGTTGCTGGCCATGAAGGCCTTGAAAGCGTTGGAACTGGGCCGCTGCGAGCGGTTGTTGACGCGCTCCTCCAGCGGCTGGGAAGCAGAGTTCTGGGTGTTATCGGCATCGTTCACGGCACCATCGTCTCACCAGCGTCGCGGCTAAGCGAACAGGCTCCGGTGCCGGAGGGGCGCGGTCCACTAGTCTGGACAAGTGAGGATTGACCTGCATGCCCACTCCAACGTCTCTGATGGTACGGAGCCGCCAGCCGACGTCATGGCCTCTGCCGCGCGTGCGGGCCTGGACGTGGTGGCCCTGACCGACCATGATTCCACCGCGGGTTGGGCCGAGGCGGCCGCGGCGGCCGTCACGCACGGTGTGGCCCTGGTCCCCGGCATGGAAGTTTCCTGCCGGACCGCGGAGGGCATCAGCGTCCACCTCCTGAGCTACCTGCACGACCCCACCCATCCGGGCCTGCTCGAGGAGATCACCAAGGCCAAGGACTCGCGCCTGACCCGGGCCGAACGGATGGTCACCATCCTGGCCGAGGACTACCCCCTGACGTGGGACGACGTGATCCACCATGTGGCCCCGGGCGCCACCCTGGGCCGTCCGCACATCGCTGATGCCCTGGTGGCTGCGGGAGTGGTGGAGGACCGTTCCGAGGCATTCGCTTCAATCCTCACCTCCCGGTCCCGGTACTTCATCCCGCACTACGCACCGGACCCGGCCACCGCCGTCGAACTTGTCCGTGCTGCGGGCGGCGTGCCCGTGTTTGCCCACCCCGTCGCGTCGGCCAGGGGCCGGATCGTGGGGGAACGGACCTACCGGGAGATGATCGACGCCGGCCTGGTGGGACTGGAGATCGACCACCGGGACAATCCGGAAGAGGGGCGGGCGTTTTTACGCAAGCTCGCCGCCAAGCACGGCCTGGTGGTCACTGGCTCCTCCGACTACCACGGCACGGGCAAACCCAACCTGCTCGGCGAGAACGTTACTGCCCCCGAGATGCTGGCACGGATCGAGGAACTGGGCACCGGGGCGGCGGTCATCCGCCCCTGATCAGTGCGACGCGTCAGTTGGCTGGTACGTGGCCAGGGTGGCGTGCGCACCGAGCCTTTTGGCCATGATGTCGATCGCCGGCTGGTTCTGGTCCACGCATACGAACTTCCGGCCAAGCTTGGCCGCCACGGCGCCCAAAGTGCCGGAGCCGGCAAAGAAGTCCAGGCACCAGTCCCCGGGGCGGGACGAGGCGGCGACAATCCGGCGGACCAGTCCTTCCGGTTTCTGGGTGGGGTACCCGGTCTTTTCCTTGCCGGTGGGTGAGACGATGGTGTGCCACCAGACGTCCGTAGGCAGCTTGCCCAGTTCGCGCTTGGCCGGCGTCACCAGCCCGGGGGCCATGTAGGGTTCGCGATCCACCTCGGCGTTGTCGAAGTGGTATTTGGCGGGGTTCTTCACATACACCAGGATGTTGTCGTGCTTGGTGGGCCACCGGTTCTTGGCCCGGGCACCATAGTCGTACGCCCAGATGACCTCATTCAGGAAGCACGCCCGGCCGAAGATGGCGTCCAGCATTACCTTGGCGTAGTGCACTTCGCGGTAGTCCAGGTGCAGGTACAGGGTGCCGTCGTCGGCCAGCAGACGCCAAGCCTCCACCAGCCGAGGTTCCAGGAAGGACCAGTAGTCGCTGAAGGCGTCGTCGTAGCGGTGCAGGGCGCCCTTGATGGTGTCATAGGAACGGCCCTTGAAACCCACCCGGTCCCCGCTGCCTTCGGCATTGGCCACCATCCGGGTTTCCTGCCGCTGCTGGGGCCTGCCCGTGTTGAAGGGCGGATCCACGTAGATTAACGTGAAGGCGCCGTCCGGCAGCGTTGGGAGGTACTCCGCGTTGTCCGCGTGAACCACCAGGCTGCTGCCGTCCGGCGCCCAAACAGTGTCTGTCATCGACGCAGTTAGCCCTCGGAGCTGCCGGGCTGGGTGCCCTTGTCCGCGGCGGCAACCACTTCGCCGTTGCGGCGGCGGGTGCGGGTCCTGGGACGGCGGGTGCGCGAGGGCTGGTCGCCGTCGGCAGCGGGGGCAGCGGCTTCGGCGGCAGGTGCGGCGGAGTCGGAGGTACGACGACGGCGCTCACGGGAGCGGGCGGAATCCCGGCCGCCGGCCTTGCCGCCGTCGTCCTTTCCACGTCCACGGCCGTCCCGCTCGCGGGAACGCGAGGCGTCCCGGCCGCCGCGGCTGTTCTTCTTTCCGGTCTCGCCCAGGTCCTCCAGCACCTCTGCGTCAACACCGGCGAGGGTCCGCTTGTCACGCGGCAAACGGCCCTTGGTGCCTTCGGGGATGTCGAGGTCACTGTAGAGGTGCGGGGAGGAGGAGTAGGTTTCCACAGGTTCGGGAACACTCAGGCCCAAGGCTTTGTTGATCAGCGCCCAGCGCGGCATGTCGTCCCAGTCGACGAACGTGACGGCAGTGCCCTTGTTCCCGGCGCGGCCGGTGCGGCCCACCCGGTGCAGGTAGATCTTTTCGTCCTCGACGCACTGGTAGTTGATCACGTGGGTGACATCGTCCACGTCGATGCCGCGGGCAGCGACGTCCGTTGCAACCAGCACATCCACCTTGTTGTTGCGGAACGCCCGGAGCGCCTGCTCACGTGCGCCCTGGCCCAGGTCGCCGTGGATGGCTGCGGCCGCGAAGCCGCGGTCCACCAGTTCCTCGGCCACCTTGGCGGCGGTGCGCTTGGTCTTGGTGAAGATGATGGTCCGGCCACGGCCCTTGGCCTGCAGGATGCGTGCCACCACTTCGGTCTTGTCCATGCTGTGTGCACGGTAGATGAGTTGGCGGATGTCGCGCTTGGTGAGGCCTTCATCGTCCGGATCGGCTGCCCGGATGTGGGTGGGCTGGGTCATGTAGCGGCGCGCCATCGCGATGACGGGGCCGGGCATCGTTGCCGAGAACAGGAGCGTCTGGCGGACAGCCGGGGTTCCGGCGATGAGGGTCTCAACGTCCGGCAGGAACCCAAGGTCCAGCATTTCGTCCGCCTCGTCAAGGATGACGATTTTGACGTTTTTCAGGCTCAGGTGCTTCTGCTTGTACAGGTCGATCAGGCGCCCGGGGGTGCCCACCACCACTTCGACGCCCTGCTGGAGTGCTTCAACCTGGGGCTCGTAGGCGCGGCCACCATAGATGGTGGTGATCCTCGCGTTGCGCTTGCGAGAGGCCGTCTGGAGGTCGTTGGCCACCTGCACGGCCAATTCGCGGGTGGGGACAATGACCAGGGCCTGCGGGGCGCCCGGTACAGCCAAATTGGCGTAGCCGGGGTCGTCCTGTCCGATGACCCGCTGCAGCGCCGGGATGCCGAAGCCAAGGGTCTTGCCGGTACCGGTCTTGGCCTGGCCAATGATGTCGTGGCCTGCCAGTGCCACGGGCAGGGTCATGGCCTGGATGGGGAAGGGGTGCGTGATCCCGGCGTCGGCCAGGGACTCGACAATGTCCGCGCGGACGTTGTAGTCGGCAAACGACTTCTCCGCGATCTCGTGCGGCGTTTCGTCCGAGATAATGGTCTCTTCCGGCTCGATGGTCTCGGTGCCGGACGCATCGGTCAGGAGCTGGTGGGTATGCAATTCACTCACGGGGAGTTTCCTTATTCATTTGGGCAATGGCGCTGCCTGCTCAACGGGCCGGCCAATCCTGGCCGTTCCGGAGCACGCTCGGGCGCGCAAGCAAATCCAGTGGAAGCCGATCGCGGGCTATCTAATGCTGGCACTGGTGACCAACGGGCAAATCTCAAGATCGCGTAGGGGCGGGCTTGTTGGTTTCAAATCAAGGAAATCAACGACCGGGCATCCAGTTCTACCCTCCCAGTCTAGCCGTACAGGGACAAGATCCCTGTCTTGGCCGTTCCTGCCGCGTCCGCAGGGCCCTATGGAACCAGTTCGAAGTGGATCTGCCGGGTGGTGATATCGGAGGACAGCAGCCGGACGCGCACCTTGGTACCGGACGTCAGCTCGCCTGCGCAGCGGGCGGTGACAGCCGGTTCGGCGATCTGGATGATCCCGGAACTGCCGTTCCCGTTGCCGTTCTTCGCTGCCCCGTTGCCGTTCCCGTTCTGGGGCTTCGACCCGGAAATCACGATCGCGTCGAATTCCTGGCCGATGTGGTTCAACAGCAGTGCCGCCTCCACAGTGTCCAGCGCCATCCGCTCCATCCGCGACGCCAGCTGGTCGGAACCGGCCATGATTCCCGGCAGCAGCGGCAACGCCTCCCGCGCCCAGCCCGGAACATCCCCGCCGTTGCTGAGGGCCTCGCAGATCACCAGCACGAAACGATCCACCAGCCGCCGCAGCGGGGCGGTGGTGTGGGCGTAGGCGGCTCCGATGGCGGACTGGATACCGTCGTCCGGGACTGTCCCGTCAAACGCGGTGTAGGACGCACCGCGGAACAGCATCCCGGCCGAATGCATGATGGCCAGCTGGCGGGGATCGGTGGGGTCCAGCGAGCGCAGGTACTCGCCGTAGCTGACTTCGCCGTCCCACGGCCTGCCCAGCACCTCGGTCTGCAGCCGGAAATGCCTCAGCGACCGCTCATCCGGGGCCGGCATGGTGCGCAGGATGCCCACCTTGCCTTCCAGCATGAGCTGGGCGGCGGCCATTCCCGTCATCAGCGAAATCTGCGCGTTCCAGTCCTCCACGGGAAGCTGCGGGGCGGCGTCGATCCGGTAGCCGCCGTCGGGCAGCTGCACGATCTCCTGCTCCGGCATGTTGAGGCTGGCGCCCCCGCGCGCCCGCTCCAGCGCCACCCGTTTCAGCCCCACGTCCCGGAGGAGCTCCAGCACGGGGGGAGCGGTGCCGGCGTCCAGGGCGGCCTGTGCCCCTTTGTAGCTGAGCTTGTCGCGGCTGCGGATCCGCGCCCGCCTGACGCCCACGGACATCACCGCTGCGTCGGCGTCGAGCATGAATTCCCAGACGAAAGCCGAACACTCCTGGCCCGGCAGCAGGCTCCCGGCACCTTCGCTGATGACCTCCGGGTGCAGCGGGATGCGGCCGTCGGGGGCGTAGAACGTTTGTCCGCGGCGCCTGGTTTCGGTATCCAGCGGACCACCCGGCACCACGAAGGCCGGAACATCGGCTATCGCGTACAGCACCCGGTAGCCGCTCCCGTCCGGCTCGATGAACACGGCCTGGTCCAGGTCCGTGGACGAGGCGGGGTCAATGGTCACGAACTCAACGGCGGTCAGGTCATAGGACGGCAGCTTCAGGGCCGCGACGGCGGCGCGGGCATCGTCCACGGCCGCTGCCGGATAAGGCCCTGGCAGTTCTAGTTCGGCCCGCAACGCACCCAGTGCCTCTTCCAAGGCGTTCCGATGGTCGCGGACATTGGGAGCCAACCGATGATGTGACACAAAAGTCAGCGTAACTCCAAGTCCTGGGTTTACGCAGGCCCGGGGCCGGCAGCGTCCAGCGCGTCGAGCAAGGAGGCGGCAGCGGCCGCGGGATCCGCCGCCTCGGTAATGGCACGGACCACCACGATCCTTCGTGCACCAGCCTCCGCCACCTGGTGAACGTTCCCGTGGTCGATGCCCCCGATGGCAAACCACGGCACCGGGTTGGATGCCTCCGCGGCGGCCCTGGCGGCATACTTGACCAGGTCAAGCCCGACGGCGGTCCGGCCCGGTTTGGTGGGCGTGGCCCAGACAGGTCCCACACAGAAATAGTCCAGGTGGGAGGGTCCGGCAGCGGCGGCGAGTGCGGCATCGACCTGGTCCGGGCTGTGGCTGGACAGCCCGACGGCGGCATTGCCGTTCACCAGCGTGCGGGCGGCAGCCAGCGGAAGGTCCTTTTGGCCGATGTGGAACACCGGTGCGCCGGACAGGACAGCGATGTCGGCCCGGTCGTTGACGGCCCACAGCCGCCCGTGGCGCACCGCCGCATCCTTCAAGACCGCCAGCAGGTCCAGTTCCTCTGCGGCTTCAATGCCCTTGTCGCGCAACTGGATAATGTCCACGCCGCCGGCGAACGCGGCATCCACGAACCGGGCAAAGTCGCCGCGGTCCCGGCGCGCGTCCGTGCAGAGGTACAGTCGGGCCGCCCCAAGGGCAGGAAAGGAGGAAGGGGACATATTCATGCCTGCCAGCCTAGTTCCTCTAAACTGGGCTGGTACTGCGGGAGCCCGCGGCAGCTGTCACAAAGCGCCGGGCTGAGAGGGCGTCAGAGCCGACCGCTTGACCTGATCCGGCTAATACCGGCGTAGGGAAGGAACCACGCCATGGCTACCTCCAAGAACTGCCTGCCCGGGCCTGCCGACGACGCCATCCGGGCCGACGTCGCCGTCATCGGTGCGGGAGTGGTGGGACACGGAATCGCCTGGGAAGTCCAGCGCTCCGGTCGGTCCGTTGTGCTCATCGATGACGCACCAGGGGCCGGCGCCAGCTGGGCCGCTGCCGGCATGCTGGCCCCCGTCAGCGAGCTGCACTACCAGGAAGAGGACCTCCTGGACCTCATGCTCGACGCATCATCCCGTTGGCCTGGCTTCGCTGCCGGCGTCGCCGCCGCCGCAGCCGGTGCCGGGACCGGCTACCTGACGACCCCCACCCTCGCCGTCGGTGTCGACGCCGCAGACCGGCGGGCGCTGATGGACCTGCGCGCAGTGCAGCAGGCCAGCGGCCTGGAGGTGGAACCGTTGACCGTGCGTGAAGCCCGCAGCCGCGAACCCCTGCTGAGCCCGGGGATCTCATGCGCGCTGGACACCCCGGCGGACCACCAGGTGGACCCGAGGAAACTGATAGCGTCCGTGCGGCTGGCCCTCGCCGCAGGAGCGCGCGAAACCCCGGAGCTGGCGGTCGCCGGCGCCGGTGAGGGGTATGCAGTACCGGAACGCGCGGCCGGACTGCTGTGGAGAGACGGGACGGTGGCCGGCGTCCGCCTGGGGAGCGGCAGCACTGTCCTGGCGGCGGAAACGGTGGTGGCCAACGGCCTGCACGCCGCGTCCCTGGACGGCCTGCCCCACGGCCTTGAACTGCCTCTGCGCCCGGTGCACGGGGACATCCTCCGGCTTTCCGTGCCCCGGCACCTCCGCCCGCTGGTTACCGCCACGGTGCGCGGGCTGGTCCACGGGATCCCGGTGTACATCGTGCCCCGGGAGGACGGGACGGTGGTTATCGGCGCCTCCCAACGGGAGGACGCGCTCTCCGACGCCGTGAGCGCCGGCAGCGTGTACCAGCTGCTCCGGGACGCCCAGGCGCTGGTTCCCGCCGTCGCCGAACTCGAACTCCTGGAATGCACCGCCCGTGCGCGCCCCGGGACCCCCGACAATGCACCCCTGCTGGGCCGGGTTGCGGTGTCCATGGGATCCGGCGGTCCAGCGGACGGGCACATACCGGGGCTGATCATCGCCACGGGGTTCTTCCGGCACGGAGTCCTGCTCACTCCTGCCGCAGCGGCGATCTGCGCAGCACTGCTGGACGGCGCAGCCGATCCCCGCTGGGCGCCGTTCAGCCCGGACCGTTTTTCCAGGCCGGCCGTGGCCGTACCAAGCCCCCACATGAAGGAGACAGCGTGAACATCACCCTCAACGGAAACCCGCACTCAGTGGACGACGGCGCCTCCATCACCACGCTCGTCAGCCAGGTCACCGGGCGGCCGCTGGCTCCCAACGGCCAGGCGACGGACGGCGGGAAACTGGGCGTCGCCGTCGCACACAACGCCCAAGTGGTGCCGCGCAGCCAATGGTTCGGTACCGCGCTCGCCGACGGCGACGACATCGAACTCGTCACCGCAGTTCAGGGAGGCTGACACCATGACCGAAACCGGCACCATCAACACCGCAAGCCACGCCGCCGACGACGCACTGGTGATCGACGGCCTCGCCCTGGGATCCCGGCTCATCATGGGCACCGGCGGTGCGCCCAGCCTGGACGGACTGGGCGCCGCGCTCCTGGCCTCCGGCACGGCGCTGACCACAGTGGCCATGCGGCGCTACTCAACAGCAGAAACCGGCTCGCTGTTCCAGCTGCTGGTGGACCACGGGATCAAGGTCCTGCCCAACACCGCCGGCTGCTTCACCGCCCGCGACGCCGTCCTCACCGCGGAACTGGCCCGGGAAGCGCTCGAAACCGACTGGGTGAAGCTGGAGGTCATCGCCGACGAACAGACCCTGCTGCCGGACGCCGTGGAACTTGTTGACGCCACCGAGCAGCTGGTCAACCGCGGCTTCAAGGTCTTCGCCTACACCAACGACGATCCGGTGCTGGCACTGCGGCTGGAAAACCTTGGCGCCACCGCCGTGATGCCCCTCGGCGCACCGATCGGCACCGGACTGGGCATCCTGAACCCGCACAACATCGAGCTCATCGTGTCCCGCGCCTCGGTGCCCGTGGTCCTGGACGCCGGCATTGGCACAGCCTCCGACGCCGCCCTGGCCATGGAGCTGGGCTGCGACGCCGTTCTGCTGGCCACGGCCGTGACGCGGGCGCAGAACCCGGCTCTGATGGGCGAAGCGTTCAAGCACGCCGTCATTGCGGGCAGGCTGGCGAGGGCTGCCGGACGCATCCCGCGCCGGGAACACGCCCTTGCGTCATCGGCCATGGAAGGCCGGGCAGAGTTCCTCTAGGCCGTTAAATAACTGTGGCCACCACCCGTCGGGGTGGTGGCCACAGTTAGCGTCAGGGGCGGTTCAGCTCCGCAGGACCGCGTTCAGCCGCTCGACGTCATGGCGTGCACGGGTGCGGCCCAAGTACACGACGACGGCGATGGCCGCAGCAGTACCGAGGACGATCGGCAAGACCCAGGGAAGCCACGTCAGCCCCGGAAGGTAGCCGAAGCCTGCCGTCATAAGGATGATCCACGCCATCGCGGCAACCCCCACCGCGATACCGGCAGGCACGCCTGCGCCGTACCGGGCGTGGCGTTTGTCATTGGCCCAGACGATGAACCCGGCGGCGAGCGTGGCCAGCACCACGATGGTCAGCGACAGCATGGATCTCCTTGGAACGTGCGGGCGGCCTAGAACTGGCCGAAACCTACGCGGCGGACCTCTTCGGCGCCGATTTCCACATACGCCAGTGCGCTGCCGGGAACAATGATCAGGCGTCCCTTGTCATCCTTCAGGCGCAACTGGGTGCCTTCGTTGATGGCTTCACCAACAGTCTTGGCCACCGTCTCAGCATCCTGCGCTGATTCGAGCACGATTTCGCGGCCAACGTTTTGAACGCCGATCTTAATTTCCAAGGGGGCCTCCCAGCCTGGTTTGTCGATGATGTCTTATTTGTAGTCTAGGACTCTTTGGGGAAGCGAGAGATTCCGCGCCAAGCTAAACGGTAGATAAGGTCGCTGGCCACGTTGAGGTCCAAGTTGCCGTCCGTTTCCAGCCAATACCGGGCGCTGACCTGCGCCATCCCGGCGAGGCCGCGGCCCAGGAGTTCCGCCTCCAGGTGGGGGAGCTTGGTGTCCTCGGCAATGACCCGGGCGATGGCGTCCGCGAAGGTCCGGTTGAAGGTCTCCAGCCTGGAGCTGACATCGGGATCATTGATCAGGTCCGATTCGAACACCAGGCGGTGCGCCTGGTCGTCGTTGGCGATGAAGTGGAAGTAGGCGCGCATCACGGCCTGCACGCGCTCGTCGTTGTCACTGGTGGAGTTCAACGCGCCCAGCATCAGCTCGGTCAAGGACGTCAGGTGGCTTTCCAGCAGGGCCAGGTACAGCTCACGCTTGGACGGGAAGTGCTGGTACAGCACGGGCTTGCTCACATGGGCAGTCTCTGCAATTTCGTCCATCGCGGCCCCGTGGTAGCCATTGGCAACGAAAACTTCCTGCGCGGCGGCAAGCAACTGCGCACGGCGCTCGTCCCGTGGCAGCCGGGCGGACCGGTGGCCTGCGGGGCGGGAGGGAATTTGCGGTTCGGCCGCGGGCGGGCGGTCAGCCCGTGCTTCAGGGACCACAGTTGTCCTTCTTTCCATTGCAGTTACATTCACTTTACTGCGGGGTAATATGACCCGGCGGTATCCCGGGGCATACATTGAAGTATGGCTTCGACGTTCACCGCAAATGTTTCAACCCATTCCCTGGATCCGCTGGTGGAACCGGCTGCCGGACTGACGTCCGCCGAGGTGGAACGCTACTCCCGGCACCTGATCATTCCTGAGATCGGCGCGCTGGGGCAGCGGCGGCTCAAGAACGCCAAAGTGCTGGTCATCGGAGCCGGCGGCCTCGGTTCACCAGCGCTGCTGTACCTCGCCGCGGCAGGGGTGGGCACGTTGGGCATCATCGACGACGACGTGGTGGACCTGAGCAACCTGCAGCGCCAGGTCATCCATGGCGTGGAGGACGTGGGAAGGTCCAAGATCGAGTCGGCCCGCGATGCCATTGCCGCACTGAACCCGCTGGTGGATGTCCGGCTCCACAACGTGCGCCTGGATTCGGGCAACGCGCTTGAGCTGTTCGCGGAGTACGACCTCATCCTGGACGGTGCTGACAACTTCGCCACCAGGTACCTGGTGAACGATGCCGCTGCCATCCTGGGCAAGCCTTACGTGTGGGGCTCCATCTTCCGTTTCGACGGACAGGTGAGCGTCTTCTGGGAGAAACACGGCCCCACTTACCGCGACCTCTACCCTGAGGCCCCTCCCGCTGGTTCCGTGCCGTCCTGCGGCGAGGGCGGCGTTTTCGGCATGTTGTGCGCCGCCGTGGGCTCCCTGATGGTCACCGAGGCAGTGAAGCTGATTACCGGCGTCGGGCGCTCCCTGCTGGGCCGCGTGGCACTGTTTGACGCCCTGGGCGGCAGCTGGCGGGAGATCCGGGTGTCCAAGGACCCCGCGGCGCTGCCTATCACCGAGCTCACGGACTATGAGGCGTTTTGCGGGATTGCCCCGGCGTCCGCCGCAGACACGGAACACACCATTACCGCGACCCAACTGGCCACCATGCTGGCGTCGCGGAAGGCCGGGCTGAAGGACTTCGAACTGGTGGATGTGCGGGAGGCCGGCGAGTACGACATCGTCCGGATCGACGGAGCCAAGCTCATTCCGCAGGGACGGATCCTGGCGGGGGAGGCCTGGGGCGAACTCCCGCAAGACCGGGACATTGTGTTCCACTGCAAGGCCGGGACGCGCTCGGCGAACGTCCTCGCGGCGGCGCGCCAGGCAGGCTACGAGCGGGTCAGCCACCTCGACGGCGGCATCCTCGCCTGGGTGCGCGAGGTGGAACCCTATAAGCCCGTCTACTGACCGAGACGCCCGCTCACCTTTGACATCAATTTCCCGAACGCCCGCTCACTTTCTTGAAGGAAGTGAGCGGGCGTTGCGTCAAATGGGGAAGGAAGTGAGCGGGCGTTGCGTCAAATGGGGCAGGAAGTGAGCGGGCGTTGCTGCCGGGATGTCAGGCGGTTTCGCGGCCGGTGTGGTCCACCGGGCATTCGGCCTCCGCTCCGGCGGCCGCCGAAGCGGCCCCCGGCTGCTCGACGGTGATGCCGTAGAGGGCTTCCAACGCGGCCACGTAATCATCCTGCTGCCCGTTGGCGGCAAGTTCGCGGGCGCGGACGGTGGGAACGTGCAGCAGCTGCTTGACCATGCGGCGGAGCGCGAACTCAACTTCTTCTGCGGCGGCAGTGCAGCCGTGGCGGGCGCGGACCTTTTCCATCTCCGCGTCCAGCACGTTCATGGTGTGGCGGCGCAGGGCAACAATGGCGGAGTCCACGGAGCGGGCTTCGCGTTCCTGTTCGAACGCCCTGGCGGCACCGTTGACGATGCCGCTTGCCTGGGTCAGCGACTCGGCCTGCTCCTGTGGGGCCGCGAGGCGCACCGATTCCAGGGTGAGCAGCTCGACGCCGTCCAGTTCGCCGACGGCGGGGTCGAAATCGTGGGTGAGGGCAAGGTCGATGGCGATCAGGGGCTGTGGAGCATCCCCGCGGACCTGGGCCAGTTCATCGGCTTCCACCCGGGTGTCCGAACCGCTGCAGCCAATCATGACGTCAGCGGCAGCAACTGCCGGACGCAGGGATTCGACGTCCAGTGCCGTGCCGCCGCGTGTTGCCACGAATCCTTCGGCCCGCCCTGACGACGAGTACACGCTGATGTCTCTGCAGCCGCGTTCGCGGAGGAGGGCCATGGTGGCACCCGCGTAGGCGCCAGTTCCGAAGAGCACTACCTTTTTGGCGGACCAGTCGGGGCTTTCGGAAAGGTCGGTGGCAAGGTCCAGGGCTACCGAGACGATGGAGAGGCCACGGGAACCCAAAGCGGTCTGGGCGCCGACGTCCTTGGCGGTCTTGGACGCCGCCTGGAAGAGCCGGACCAGTCCTGCGCTGGCGGTGCCGTCGTGCTGGGCGGTAATCAGTGCCCGCCTCACCTGCCCGGCAATTTCGCGTTCACCGACGACGGCGGAGTCAAGCCCGGCGCTCACGGCGAACAGGTGCTGGGTCACCTCGGGCCCGGTGCGGGTATTGAACGAACGCGAGACCAGGGGTTCAGCCAGGCCGCTGGCCTCGCTGATGCGGGCGACGAGGGCGGCGCGGGCAGCCTCGACGTCGGCGGCGTTGGGGGCTTCGCCGTAGATTTCGAAGCGGTTGCAGGTGGCCAGGACCACTGCGCCGGCCACGGCGGGGGATTCGATGAGGGTGGACGCGGCAATCCCTGAGGAACCGTTGCTCAGCTGAGCGACGGTTTCAAGATCGATGTCGGCGTGTGTAGCCACCAATGAGAAAAGAACCACAGCAGACCAATCATAGCTTTTTCGTTGCCCGGTAGAACAACTGCGGGAAAGGATAGTCGCCACACCCTGCGGTGATCCCGGACACCTTCCTGCCGCCGGGGCTGGAAGGCGACAGGTTGTCGTTATCTTTTGCAGCTCTTTTTGGGCACAATCAAAAGCATGACTCCTAGCCCTGCCGTCTCCGCTGCCGGCGTCCTCGCCGCAGACCATCCACTGATGGACGGCCGCACAGCGGACTCACCGCTGATCACGGCCTACCGCGGAGGCAAACCCTCCCGCCGTCCCGTCTGGTTCATGCGGCAGGCGGGCCGGTCGTTGCCGGAGTACCTCAAGGTCCGCGAGGGTATCGCCATGCTGGACTCCTGCCTCCGGCCTGAGCTGGCCTCGGAGATCACGCTGCAGCCCGTACGCCGCCACGACGTCGACGCCGGCATCTTCTTCTCCGACATCGTCATTCCGCTGAAGCTGGCCGGCGTCGGCGTTGACATCGTGCCCGGGGTGGGGCCGGTCCTGGACAAGCCCGTGCGCACGGCCGCCGACGTTGCCGCCCTCCCGCAGCTGACGTGGGAAGCGCTGGAGCCCATCCGCGAGGCCGTCCGCCTGACCGTGGCTGAACTGGGCAGGACGCCGCTCATTGGTTTCGCCGGCGCCCCCTTCACGCTGGCCGCGTACATGGTGGAAGGAAAGCCGTCGCGCGACCACCTCGGCCCGCGAACCATGATGCATGCGGATCCGGATACCTGGAACGCCCTGGCCAACTGGGCCGCAGACGCCTCCGGCATGTTCCTCCAGGCGCAGCTCGAAGCGGGTGCCTCGGCAGCCCAGCTCTTCGACTCGTGGGCCGGCTCCCTGGGCCTGGCCGACTACACCAAATACGTTGCGCCGGCGTCCACCCGGGCCCTTGACCACGTCCGCCACCTCGGTGCTCCGCTCATCCACTTTGGTACCGGCACCTCCGAACTGCTGGTGGCCATGCGTGATGTTGGCGTAGACGTGGTGGGGGTGGACTACCGGCTGCCGCTTGACGAGGCGAACCGCCGGCTGGGCGGAACGGTTCCGCTGCAGGGCAACATTGACCCGGCACTGCTGTCAGCCCCTTGGAACGTCCTCGAAACCCATGTCCGGGAGGTCATTGCAGCCGGTTCCGCCGCCCCCGGCCACGTCCTGAACCTCGGACACGGCGTGCCGCCCGAAACGGATCCTGCCGTCCTGACCCGGGTGGTGGAGCTCATCCACTCCATCCCGCCGGCGTAAACCCATGGGCAAGTCTGCGGCGAAGCCCGGCACGGCCCTGGTGGTGGGCGGCGGGATCTCCGGGCTCCTGTCCGCCCGGGAACTCGCCGCGGACGGCCATGATGTGACCGTACTCGAGGCCGGTGACACTTGGGGAGGCTGTGTTGGCAGCCACACCGTGGCCGGCCTCACGCTGGACAGCGGCGCGGAGTCCTTCGCCACCAGGTCCGACGCCGTAGCACGCCTTGCCGCCGAACTGGGCCTGGGCGGAAGGATTGTTTTGCCACGCCCGGGCGGTGCCTGGGTCCAGCTTCCCGACGGGCCCCGCGAATTGCCCAAGACCGGCGTGCTGGGCATCCCGGCCAACCCCTGGGACCCGGAGGTCCGGCGCACCCTGGGCATCGTGGGCTCCATGCGTGCCTCGCTGGACCGGCTCCTGCCGGCGTCGGTGGGCGCCGGTACCGGCGTGACCAGCGTCGCTGCCCTCGTCCGGGCACGGATGGGCGCGCGGGTGCTTGACCGGCTGGTTTCGCCCGTCGTGGGCGGTGTCCACTCCGCGGATCCGGGGCTGCTCGACGTCGATATGGTGGCACCGGGCCTTCGCGCCGGGCTGCGCAAACACGGTTCCCTCGCTGCCGCGGTGGCGGCGCAGCGTCGACCGCCAGGCGCTGCGGGAATGTCCAGTCCTGGCCAGCCCGCCAAAGCCGGGTCCGCCGTCGCCGGCCTCGAAGGGGGCATGCACACCCTTGTGGATGCCTTGGTGGCTGATCTCCGGCGCCGTGGCGTAACCCTTCTGGCGGGCACGGCGGCGGCGGCCGTCAGCCGCACTCCCGAGGGCTGGCGCGTCGAGGCCGCCGGCGCGCCGTTCACTGGCGACCTGCTGGTCATGGCCGTCGACGGTCCGGCCGCCGTCGGACTCCTGGAAGCCGCGGTACCTGCGATCGCCGGGAAGCAGCCGGCCTCGGGGCCGGACGTCAAACTTGTCACCCTGGTGTTGGACCAGCCGGACCTGGACCGGCGGCCACGCGGAACGGGGATCCTGGTGGCTCCGCAAACCCCCGGCGTTGAGGCGAAGGCGCTGACCCATGCCACCGGCAAATGGGACTGGCTCGCCGCCGCTGCCGGCCCCGGCCGCCATGTGGTGCGGCTGTCCTACGGCCGGGTGGACGGTGCCTCTTCGCAGCCCGGCGGCCCGGACTCCGACGACGAGCTCTTCGCGGCGTCGTTGCGCGACGCATCAGCATTGCTGGGAGTCCCCATCACGGCGGGTGACATCCGGGACTGGGACGTGGTGCGGTGGCGCGGGTCCCTGCCCTTCGCAGCGGTGGGACACCGGGCGCGGGCGGCAGCCATCCGGCAGGCGTGTACGGCAGCCGGCGGCCTGGCCGTCGTCGGCGGCTGGGTGGCCGGGAACGGCCTGGCTGCCGTTGTTGCCGATACCCGGGAACAAATTGGCCAACTGACCGGCGCCTGATTGTCGCCGCTGGTCAGCGCGTCGGGGCGCCTTGGCGGCGCCCTTCAGAACCTGCGGCCGGGCCGTTCCCGGCTTTCAATTGGGCCGGCGTTCTGGTTAGGGTCGATGACTATGGTTCAACACAGGTCCGAGTTTTCAATGTCCCGGACCGGTATCCATGGGGGACTCCGGCGAGGCGCCGCAGCAGCGGCCGTCGGAGCGGTACTGGTTCTTTCCACCGGCGTCCAGGCGTCCTTGGCCGACGACGCAGTCCCGCCCGAGGATCCCACGGCACAAACGTCGCTGAGTGCCGGAACAACAGCGTCCGCATCCGTCACGGCGGGAGGTTCGCTGTCCGCGCTGCTTCCCGACCTTCCGCTCCCGAGCACCTCCGGGGCCCCTTTGTCTCCGGCCGCGCGGACCCCCACGCCGACTGCACCTGCGCCGTCGTCGTCCCCGTCATCCGCCCGTCCCGCCCCCGCCACAGCCCCGGCGCCCGCCACGGGCCCGGGAGCCGGCACGGTGGCCGGCTCCGCTGCGGCGCCGTCCTCACCGGCCCCGGCGGCTCCCCAGGCGGCGGTCCCTCCGGTTTCCGGCGCGATCGATGCGGGCGGGGGATCCAGCGCCGCAGCGGGAACGTCCGGCACGGCGGCCGCCGACGCTGCAGCAGGCCCGGGAAACTCCGCCCCGGCTGCCGCCGGTCCGGAAGCCAGCGGGGCTCCGTCAACCGGCCGGCCGTCCGGCACTGCCCTGCAATCGGGCGCCCAGCCGTCCCCGGCAGCCCGCACCGCGCAGTCGGCCGGAGTACCGGCGAGCCCCGGCCGCCCGGTTTCGTCCATCGAGGCCCTGCCAGGTGTGCCCGATGCCATGGTGTGGCTGGGAGTCGGGCTCGTTGGCGTGGGGACTGCCGCGGGCCTCGTGTTCTTGCGCATGCGCCGGTTGTAAAGGCCGCCCAGCGTGACCCACGGAGCAGGATAATGTGACATTGCTCACTTCTACGAGTTGTAGAACTGTTCGGTTTCCACTTGGTGGCGGTGAAGGGGCAAACTGGTAACCATGAGCCACACTTCTGCCGAATCTGTCACTAAAACCGAAGAATCAGCCGAGCAGTTCTTTACCCTCTGGACGGTCTTCAAGCGGTCGGAGTCCGTGGTCCGCAGCGCAGATGCTGCCGCCGACTTCGAAGCCCTGCTGGAGCGGCTCGCCGAGGCGGGTGTGACGCACCGGGGCAGCTACGACGTCTCCGCCATGCGTGCCGACGCCGACGTGATGGTGTGGCTCCACGGGCCCAAGCCCGAGGCGCTGCAGCAGGCCATCCGCGACATCCGCCGCAGCACCCTCTTTGCCGGGACCGAAATTGTCTGGTCCGCCATGGGTGTCCACCGCGAGGCCGAGTTCGCCAAGAACCACACGCCCGCCTACTCCCGGGGCGTGGCTCCGGCCGAGTGGCTCTGCGTTTACCCGTTCGTCCGCTCCTACGAGTGGTACATCCTCCCGGAGGAAGAACGTGGCGCGATGCTCCGGGACCACGGCCTGCTGGGACGCGACTTCCCGCAGGTCATCTCCAACACTGTTTCCTCATTCGCGCTGGGCGACTGGGAATGGATCCTTGGACTGGAAGCGCCGGAGCTCGTGGACCTGGTGGACCTGATGCGCCACCTGCGCGCCACCGAGGCACGCAACCACGTCCGTGAAGAAGTGCCCTTCTACACCGGCCGCCGGATCACCGCCGACGAGGTTGCCGAGGTCCTCGCATGAGCCCGCTGGATCCGCAGGCAGCGCTCAACCCCGTCACGGAAGCCGGACGCATGGAGCCGAAGAATTACGACGCCGTCCTGCTCGCCTCGTTCGGCGGACCGGAAGGCCAGGACGACGTCATTCCGTTCCTCCGCAACGTCACCCGAGGCCGCGGAATTCCGGACGAGCGGCTTGAAGAGGTCTCCCACCACTACCGCGCCAACGGCGGCATCAGCCCCATCAACCAGCAAAACCGCGAGCTCAAGGCAGCCCTGGAGGCCGAGCTGGCGTCCCGGGGGATCGACCTTCCCGTCCTGTGGGGCAACCGCAACTGGGCGCCCTACATCCCGCAGACACTCCAGGAAGCGTACGACGCCGGCCACCGCCGGGTGCTGATGCTCACCACGAGTGCCTACTCCTGCTACTCCAGCTGCCGCCAGTACCGCGAGGATATCGGCATGGCCCTGACCGAAACCGGCCTGGACGGCCGGCTGGAAGTGGACAAAGTACGCCAGTACTTCGACCACCCCGGTTTCGTGGAGCCGTTCGTGGAGGGTACCTCCGCAGGCCTGGCGGACGTCTCGGACAAACTGGCGGCTGCGGGTACCCCGGAAGCTCCCGTCCACGTCCTGTTCGCCACCCATTCCATTCCCACCCGCGACGCCGAGGCCGCCGGCCGTTCCGCGGGCGAGCCGCGCGAGTTCGAGGAAGGCTCAGCTTACGTGGCCCAGCACCTGGCCAACGCCGCCGCGGTCATGGACCGGGTCAAGGCGGAGTCCGGCCTGGCAGCTCCGTGGTCCCTGGTGTACCAGTCCCGCTCCGGCGCCCCGCACGTTCCGTGGCTGGAACCGGACATCAATGACGCCATCGAGGAACTGGCAGGCCAAGGGGTCAAGGGAATCGTCATAGTTCCGCTGGGCTTCGTCAGCGACCACATGGAAGTCGTCTGGGACCTGGACACCGAAGCCATGGAAACCTGCGCCAACCTCGGACTGGCCGCCACCCGCGTCCCCACTCCCGGCACGCACCGCGCGTTCGTCGACGGCCTGGTGGACCTCATCTGCGAGCGGACCGTGGCAAACAACATCAGCGACCGCCCGGCCGTGACGGATCTTGGCCCCTGGTACGACGTGTGCCGGCCCGGCTGCTGCGCCAACTTCCGTGGCGAAAAGCCCACCATTTCCGGTGCCGACACCACTGTGGGAACCGGGCACGACCCCTATCCCACCGGCACGGCCGGGGAAACGGCACAGCAGTGACTGTCCGGATCGGAACCCGCGCCAGCAAACTCGCCTTGACCCAGACCCGGCAGACCGCGGACCAGCTGGCCGCCGTCGGGGGCTTTCCGGTGGAACTGGTGCATATCAGGACCGACGGCGACGTCCTCACCGGATCGTTGTCGCAGATGGGCGGCACCGGCGTCTTCGTCGCAGCATTGCGCGATGCCTTGCTGCGCGATGAGTGCGACGTCGCCGTCCACTCGCTCAAGGACCTGCCCACCGGTGCGGCCGTGGGGCTGAGCCTGGCAGCGACGCCGCGGCGGGTGGACGTGCGGGACGTCCTGTGCGCCCGCGACGGACTCAAGCTGGCCGACCTGCCGGCCGCAGCCCGGGTGGGCACAGGTTCACCCCGGCGCGCGGCGCAGTTGCGTGCTGCCCGGCCCGACCTGGACATCATCGATATCCGCGGCAACGTGGACACCCGCCTGGGCCGCGTGCCCGGACTGCCCGGCAACTCCACTGACCAGGTGGTGCCCGGAAAATCCTGCGACCTCGACGCGGTGGTCCTCGCCGCCGCCGGACTGGAACGCATCGGCAGGCTGGACAGCGTCAGCGAATACCTCGAAACGGACGTGATGCTGCCCGCCGCAGGGCAGGGATCATTGGCGATCGAGTGCCGCACGGCCGATGCCCCGCCGAAACCAGGTTCCACCGAAGGATCCCGCGAGGTACTGGCCCAGGCGCTTGCGGCCCTGGATGACCCGGACACCCGCCTGGCGGTCACCGCCGAACGGGCCCTGCTGGCCCGGCTCGAAGCGGGCTGCGCCGCACCGGTAGGGGCCTACGCCTACCGGAAAGGCAGCATGCTCCACCTGGAAGCGGTGGTGTGCGCCGTGGACGGCACCGCCACCGTGCGGGACAAGCGCGCCACGGACGGACTGACGGAAGTCGGCGCCACGTTGCTGGGCATCGAACTGGCCGAAGTCCTGCTCGCCGCCGGAGCCGCCGATATCGCAGACCTGCAGGCGTCCTGACCTGGCGATGACGCAGCCTTCGCCGAGCCCCGGACCGGACATGCCGCGCAGCGGTCAACCATCCGGCGGCGGACCCCTGGCTGGTGCCAGGGTGCTGGTCACCCGGAGCCCGGAACGCGCTGCCGCCCTGGTGGACGCCCTGGCACGGGCAGGCGCCGCGACGGTGCTGCTGCCGCTGATCGACTTCGAACGGGCTCCGGACCAGCACGCGCTGGACGTCGCCTGCGATGCCCTGGCCGCCGGCGCCTTTGACTGGCTGGTGCTCAGCAGCGCGACCACCGTGCACGTCCTGCTGGAAAAGGCCGCAGACCGGGGCTTCGGCCTGGATGGACTGATCCCCGCCGGGACGCGCATCGCGGCCATCGGGCCGGCGACGCGCAGGCTCCTGGAATCCGGTGGCCTCACGGTTTCCCTTGTTCCGGTGGGGGAGCAGTCGGCAGCGGGCTTGCTGGGCGTCTGGCCGGGAGGCGGCAGGATCCTGTTGCCGCAGGCCGACATCGCTGCTGCCACACTGGCCGATGGCCTCCGGGGGGCAGGAGGCGATGTCACGACGGTCACTGCCTACCGCACCGTGGACTTCCCGGCGGCAGCGGAGCGCCGGCTCGCCGTCCATGCGGACGACGGCGGCGCACGCCGGCAGCCGCCGTCGTACTCCCTCCTCACACCGGAAGCCGCAGCGGCGGAGATCGTCGAGGGGCGCATCGACGCGGCCATTGCCGCCTCGCCCAGCGCAGTGCGCCGGCTCTCGGCCCTCGCGGGCCGCCCGGGCTGCCGGCTGGTCGTGATCGGCCGGACGACGGCGGACCAGGCCGCGGCGCTCGGCCTGGAGGTTGCTGCGGTGGCGGACGAGCCCACCCCTGACGGGCTGGTTGCCGCGGTCGCGAAGGCCCTCAACCCGCCCTGACCGGCCCGCCCGCCTCCCCGCTCCCCAAAAGCCTGACGAACTACGCGAAGGACAGGACCCATGACATTCCCCAACCAACGCCCCCGCCGCCTGCGCACCACCCCCGCCATGCGCCGGTTGACCGCAGAAACCCGGCTCGCGCCCGCCGAACTCATCCTCCCGGCCTTCATCCGGGAAGGCCTCACCGAACCCAACCCCATCACGTCCATGCCGGGCGTGGTCCAGCACACCACCGACACGCTCAAGCGGGCCGCGGCGGAAGCGGTGGAACTCGGCCTGGGCGGCATCATGCTCTTCGGCATCCCGGAAACCCGCGACGCCGAAGGTTCGGCTTCCCTTGACCCGGACGGCGTGCTGAACAAGGCCATCCGGGACGTCCGCGCCGAAGTGGGCGACGACCTGGTGATCATGAGCGACGTCTGCCTGGACGAGTTCACCGACCACGGACACTGCGGAGTGCTCGACGCCGACGGTTACGTGGACAACGACCGCACCGTGGAAATCTACGCCCGGATGGCCGTGGCGCAAGCTGAGGCCGGCGCCCACATGCTGGGCCCCTCCGGCATGATGGATGGCCAGATTGCCGCCATCCGCTCAGCCCTCGATGAAGCCGGCCACCTCAACACGTCGGTGATCGCCTACTCCGCCAAGTACGCGTCGGCGTTCTACGGACCGTTCCGGGAAGCCGTGGACTCCCAGCTCAAGGGAGACCGGCGGACCTACCAGATGGATGCGGGCAACCGCACCGAAGCCCTCCGCGAAGTGGAGCTGGACCTGGCTGAAGGCGCGGACATCATCATGGTCAAACCGGCCATGAGCTACCTCGATATCGTGGCCGACGTCGCCGCGATGAGCCCCGTGCCCGTGTCCGCCTACCAGATCTCCGGCGAGTACGCGATGATCGAGGCCGCTGCAGCCAACGGCTGGATCGACCGCCGCGCCGCCATCACCGAGTCCGTCCTCGGCATCCGCCGGGCCGGCGCCCACATGGTCCTCACGTATTGGGCCGCCGAACTGGCCGGCTGGCTCAAGGAATCCCGGTGACGGCCGCCCAGGCCGCGGGCCCCACGGCGCCGGTGGGGGATGACCGCATCCTCCTGGGACTGAACACCTTCGGTGACGTTGGTGAGGCTCCCGACGGCAGCCCGCAGCCGCACGCCGAGGTCCTGCGCCAACTGTTGGAACAGGCTGAACTGGCGGACGCCGTCGGGCTCCACGCCTTCGGTGTGGGGGAGCACCACCGCAAGGACTACGCGGTGTCCGCGCCGGAAGTCTTCCTCGCGGCGGCGGCGGCACGCACCACCCGCATCCGCCTGGGCTCCGCCGTGACCGTCCTCAGCTCGGACGACCCCATCAGGGTGTTCCAGCGCTTTTCCACCGTGGACGCTGTCTCCAACGGCCGGGCGGAAGTCATGCTCGGGCGCGGATCCTTCATTGAATCCTTCCCGTTGTTCGGCCTGGACCTGGCCGACTACGAGGTCCTGTTCGAAGAGAAACTCGAGCTGTTCGACAAGGTCCGTTCACAGAAGCCTGTGCACTGGGAAGGCCGCACCCGCCCGGCCCTCGCCGGACTGAGCGTCTACCCGCCGCTGGAACACCACCTCCTGCCCACCTGGATCGGGGTGGGCGGCACCCCCGAATCCGTCCTGCGGTGCGCCCAGTACGGCTATCCCATCATCTTCGCCATCATCGGCGGCCAGCCGCGCGGTTTCCGGCCCCTCGCAGACCTCTACCGGGAGGCGATGGCCAAGTACGGACACCCGATGCAGCAGATGGCCACGCACTCGCCCGGCCATGTGGCCGATACCGACGAGCAGGCCCGCGAAGAGCTGTTCCCGCACTGGTTGAAGCTGCGCAACAAGCTCGGTGCCGAGCGCGGGTGGGGACCGGCCGGCCGCGGCGAGTTCGATGCCCTCTGCTCGGCCGAGGGCGCCCTCTACGTCGGCTCGCCGGAGACGGTGGCCCAAAAGATCGTGCGGCTCAAGCGCAACCTGGGCGTTGACCGCTTCGACCTGAAATACAGCAACGGACCTTTGCCGCATGCGGCCATGATGCGCTCCATCGAACTGATGGGCACGGCGGTGGCGCCCCGGGTGGCCGAGCTGCTCGCCGGCTAACTGAGCTTACGGCTAACTGAGAGAATAGGAACCATGACTTCCAGCAATCCTCGCAACGAGGCACTCTTTGACCGTGCCCGCCAGCTGATGCCGGGCGGCGTCAACTCGCCGGTCCGCGCCTTCGGCTCGGTCGGCGGCACGCCGCGGTTCATGGTCTCCGCCAAGGGCCCCTACCTGACCGATGCCGACGGCAAGGAATACGTGGACCTGGTCTGCTCCTGGGGACCGGCCCTGCTGGGCCACGCCCACCCGGCTGTGCTGGATGCCGTCCACGCCGCCGTCGACCGTGGCCTTTCCTTCGGCGCGTCCACCCCTGACGAGGCAAACCTGGCGGCCATCGTCCAGGAGCGCGTGCCCGCCGTCGAACGCCTGCGGATGGTGTCCACCGGCACCGAGGCCACCATGACGGCGGTCCGGCTGGCCCGCGGCTTCACCGGCCGCAACCTGATCATCAAGTTTGCCGGATGCTACCACGGCCACCTCGACGGGCTGCTGGCTGCCGCGGGCTCCGGCGTGGCAACCCTCGCCCTGCCGGGGTCCGCCGGCGTCACGGAAGCGACCGCCGCCGAAACCCTGGTGCTGCCCTACAACGACCTCCAGGCCGTCGAGGAAGCATTCGCCGCGCACGGACAGCACATCGCGGCCGTCATCACCGAGGCGGCGCCGGCCAACATGGGCGTCGTCACCCCCGGCGAGGGCTTCAACCTGGGCCTCTCGCGGATCACCCGCGAGCACGGCGCGCTCCTCATCGTCGATGAGGTCCTGACCGGCTTCCGCACCGGATACTCCGGCTACTGGGGCCTCACCGGCGGCGCCCCCGACGCCGAACAACCCTGGACCCCGGACCTGCTCACCTTCGGCAAGGTCATCGGCGGCGGAATGCCGACGGCGGCCCTGGGCGGCCGTGCCGACGTCATGGACTACCTCGCGCCCACCGGACCCGTGTACCAGGCCGGGACGCTGTCCGGAAACCCGGTGGCGATGGCCGCCGGCGTAGCCACCCTGACCCACGCCACGCGGGATGTCTACTCCTTCATTGACGTCCGCTCGCTGGAACTGTCGTCCGCCGTCTCCACCGCCCTGGATGCCGCCGGGGTGGACCACTCCATCCAGTTCGCCGGGAACCTCTTCTCGGTGGCCTTCGGAACCTCCGCCCACGGCGTCCACAACTATGCCGATGCCCAGGCGCAGGAAACGTTCCGCTACGCGCCGTTCTTCCATTCCATGCTGGAATCCGGGGTCTACCTGCCGCCCTCGGTGTTCGAGGCCTGGTTCCTCTCGGCCGCGCACGACGACGACGCCATGAACCGGATCTACGACGCCCTCCCGGCCGCAGCCAGGGCCGCCGCAGCCGCCCAGGCCTAGGACCGCCGTCGGCAGTTAAACAGACAATCCCCGTCTCCCGGACAAATCCCCCCTGCGTGCAAGGGGGGAAAGTCCGGGAGGCGGGGATTTTCGGTTCGCGCCTGCCTGGCTGCCTACAAGACGTCGGCGAGGAAGCCCTTCAGCCGGTCCGTCCGTGGCTCGGTGAAGACCTGCTCAGGAGGGCCGGACTCCACCACCACGCCGGCGTCCATGAACGTCACCGCGTCCGAGACATTGCGGGAGAAACCCATCTCGTGGGTGACAACCACCATCGTCATGCCGCCCTTGGCGAGGTCCGCCATGAGTGCCAGCACGCCCTTGACCAGCTCAGGGTCCAGCGCGGACGTCGCCTCGTCAAAGAACATCACCTCCGGCTTCATGGCCAGCGCGCGGGCAATGGCGACGCGCTGCTGCTGCCCGCCGGACAGGTTGGCCGGCCGGGAATCAGCCTTGTGCTTCAACCCGACAAGGTCCAACTGCTCCAGGGCCTCGGCCCGCGCTTCCTCCTTGGAGAGCTTGCGCAGTTTCCGCAAGGCAAGGGAGACGTTCTCCACCACCGTCTTGTGCGGGAACAGGTTGAACTGCTGGAACACCATCCCGATTCGGCGCCGGAGTTCATCCGGGTTGTCCTTCAGGACCGAACGGCCATCCAGCAGGATGTCCCCCTGATCCGGCTCGATCAGCCGGTTCATGACCCGCAACAGGGTGGACTTGCCCGACCCCGACGGGCCAATGACCGAAGCCGTAGTGCCCTGCGGCACATGCAGGTCGATGCCCCGCAGCACGTGGTTGCTGCCGAAGGAAAGGTGGATATTCTTTGCGCTCAGTGTTCCGGACGTGAACTCGCTCATGCCTGGGCACCCTTCCCGACGACCGCTGCAGCTTCGTCCGGCTCTTTCTTTTCCGGCCGTCCGGTGCGGAGGCGCCTGTCGATCCAGTTCACGAAGTGCGTCAACGGAACGGTGAGCACCAGGTAGAAAACAGCCGCAGCGACGTACGGCGACAGGTTGCCGCTGGTGGACGCCGCGTCCTTGCCGATCTGGAAAATCTCCCGCTCGCTGGCCAGCAGCCCGAGCATGAAGACCAGGGATGACTCCTTGATCAAGGCGATGAACTGGTTCACCAGGGCCGGAAGCACGCGCCGGACACCCTGGGGCACGACCACCAGGCGCATGGCCGGGCCGTAGCCGAACCCCAGGGCCCGGGTGGCTTCGAGCTGTCCCTTGTCCACGCTCTGGATGCCGGAACGGAAGATCTCGCCGATGTAGGCGGCCGACATCAGGGACAGCGCGGCGATTGCCATCGGGTAGGGGCTGGTGGATCCGGTCCACTGCCGGACGATCGGCCCGAAGCCCAGCCCGATCACCAGGATGGTGAGGATGGGCGGCAGCCCGCGGAGCACGTCCGTGTAGATGCGCGCGACCCAGCGGGCCCCGGCGTTCCGGGAGATCCCCATCAGCGCAAGGAGCATGCCGAGCACTGTTCCGATGACGCCGGAGGAGACGGCCAAAACGAGCGTATTCGGAAGCCCGACGGCGAACATTTTGGGCAGGACGGCGCCGATGGCATTCCAGTCAAGGAAGGTATCGGAGAGTAGTTTGAGGATGTCCATGGAACGCCCGGGTTACTTCGCGGGAACCTGGACGGCTTTGCTGCCCGGCTTCCAGCCTTGCGGGGTCTGCTCGGCAGCCGTGGGACGGTCCGTGTACCACTGCGCCGTGAGCTTGGTCCACGTGCCGTCAGCGATAACGGCGTCGAGGCCCGCGTTCAGGGCGTCAATCAGTGGCTTGTTGTCCTTGTTCACTGCGTACGCTGTGAAGTTCTGGGTGTTGACCACCTTCTCGGCAATCTTGGTGTTGTCGCCGTCCTTGACCTGCCCGGTGGCCTGCTGCGAGGGTGCCACCCAGGCGTCAACCTGGCCGGACTTCACATTGGCGTAGACAGTGTTGTAGTCCGGGAACCGGACCGGCTCGAGACCCAGGGTGTTCGTGACGTAGTCGTCCTGCACCGTGCCCTGGACCACGCCGATGCGCACGCCGTCCTTGAGGTCGGCGAAGCCCTTGACCTTGGAATCGTTCTTGGTAACGACGGCCATGTAGCCGAAGTCGTAGCCGTTGGTGAAACCGACCGTCTCACGGCGCTTGTCCGTGGTGGAGATCGAGGACGATCCGACGTCGAACTGCTTGTTCGCCACCTGGGACAACAGGGCCGAGAAATCGGTGGAGGCGAACTCGACCTTCAGGCCCAGCTTGTCACCGATGGCGCGCAGGAGTTCGTTGTCGTAGCCGGTGAACTTGCCGGAAGGGTCAATGAAGATGTTCGGCGGGGCATCGGAGAGGGTGCCAACGCGCAGGGTGCCCGCGGTGATGAGGCCGAGCTTGGTCTTGTCGATCTTGTCGATCGGCGTGACGTCCGCGGTGGTGTACTTGTCCAGCGTCTGCTGGTCGCTGCCCTTCAGGGCGTCGGTGGGGGTGCCGCTCGGCTGGGAGGAGCCGCCGCAGGCCGCGAGCGAAACCGCAAGGGCGAGGGCAACGGGAGCGGTTGTGAGCCACTTCATCGCTTTGATTTTCATCAGGTTGTCACTTTCATTGAGTCCTAAGTCGACCGGGCCGCGGGGCTGCGCTGTGGCGCCTGGCACCTGCTCCCGGCGCTGGTCCAGCCGGGCTGGGCAGGCGGTGACCGCAAAACTTTATTGTCTCACCAGCGCAATTAGGGGCTGTGAGCTGAAGAAAGTGCCGTTTTTGAGTAATTCAGCCGAATACTGATTAGTTATCTGGCCCAGTCCGAGACGATCCGAAGCGCTTTTCGGCCGCTGCATCGAATGATCCGCCGACCTGAGGGGGGACTTTCATTAAGTAACGTGACTGTGACATGCCTCCCAATCCGGCACGCCGCAGGCGCTTAGAAGCCGACGGCAGTGGCGTCCTGTGGCGGCAGTACCGGCCAGTCGCCCTCGATCACGGCCGCGTGCTTGGTCTTACGGAGGTAGCTCTGGAAGTCGGCGGCCTGGGTCGTGGCCCATTCGATCTGCAGCTGGTGCAGGTTGCCTGCCGGCATCTGCAGTTTGGGGAACTTCCCGGCCATCGCATCGAGGACGCGGAGGGTGGCTAGAGCATCGGCGGCGGAGGTGTGCGCATTGTCCAGGTTCACGCCGTATTCCTCGCAGAGAGCTGTAAGCGTGCGTTTGCCCTTGCGGTACCGGTCCACCTGTTTGTTCATGATGTACGGGTCCAGGACCGGGAACCGGTGGAGTTGCGGCACCCCGTACCGCGCCGACTCTGCGGCGAGGACGGTGAAGTCGTAGCTGGCGTTGAAGGCGATGACCGGGATTTCCGAGTCGAACAGCTCCTGCAGGACGGCGGCGACCTCCCGCGTCACCTCGTGGGCCGGCCGTCCGTCCCGCCTTGCCTGCTCCGTGGTGATGCCGTGGACATCACTGGCCTCCGTGGGGATTTCCACACCCGGGTCCGCGAGCCACTCGTGCTCCTTGATGACCCCGCCTTCATGGTCTACCACGGTGATCGAGGCCGTGACAATCCTGGCCGCCCGCGAATTGCGGCCAGTGGTTTCAAGGTCAAATGCTGCGCGGGGGAGGGTATGCCAGGAGCTCATGGTTCAACGCTAAGGGGACCCGCCGACAATTTCGTGGAACGCCACTGCGGCTACATTGGATCAATGCGGAATGAGTATGTCCAGGCGGTCCTTGCCGTTGTCAGGCTGGTTTCGCCAGGATCCGCAGTATCGTACGGTGATGTCGCCGAGCTCCTGGGCTCCGGTGGGCCCCGGCAGGTGGGCTCGGTGATGAGCCACTACGGAAGCGGTGTGCCCTGGTGGCGTGTCCTGAAAGCGAGCGGGCATGCCCCCGAAGGCCACGAAGCCCAGGCCCTGTACCGCTACCTCGAGGAGGGAACCCCGCTGAAGGGAGACCATGCCGCGTACCTCCGGACAGGGGAGGGACGTTGGCGCGTGGATTTGGCTGCGGCCCGCTGGGCCCCAACCGACGAAGATTTTGAGCGGATCGACGCCGCCGCCGGGGAGTTGGAGAGTCGGCTCCGGAGTTTGTCAGTGGCTGATGATGGAATGAGTTTGTGACAGTAACAATCCCCTTGAACGGCCCGTTGGCCCCGCGGCAGGAGCCGAAGGAAGACCCGGAGGCCGCATTCCCCGGTGCCTCTGCCCTTCGGCTGCTCCCGCCCCGCCGGGTACATGCGGAAGCAATCCAGCTGACGCAGGACCAGCAGGCAGCGGTGGATGTTCCGCAGGGCTCAGGGCCAGTCCTGGTGCCGGGTGCGCCGGGGACAGGAAAGACCACCGTCCTGGTCGAGGCCGCCGTCCAGCGCGTCTTCCGTGACGGGGTGGACCCGGAGCGCATGCTGATCCTGGCACCCACCCGCCTTGCCGCAGACTTCCTGAGGGACCGCTTCACAGCCCGGCTGGACCGGAGCCTCAGCACCACTCCCGCCAGGACGTGGGCGTCCTATGCATTCGACCTCATCCGGCGGGCCAAGGCCGAGGGCGTCATCCAGCTCTCGAGGCCACCCCGCCTGCTGTCCGGTCCGGAGCAGGACCTCATCATCAAAGAACTCCTGGAGGGACACAGGATCCCCGGCCTGGAGCTGCCGTGGCCGGCCGATCTCGACGGTGCACTGGAGACCCGCGGTTTCCGCCAGGAGGTGCGGCAGCTCTTTGACCGCGTCATTGAATCCGGCCGCACGGCCGAGGACCTGTTTCAGTTGGCGGACCAGTGCGGACGCCCGGACTGGAAAGCGGCGGCAGCGCTCTACGCCGAGTACCGGGACGTCCTGGACCTGCGGATGCCCGAAGCCTTCGACCCCGCCGGAATCATCACAGCCGCCCGCCAGATCTTCCAGGATGCCCCCGATTTCCTTGCCGCCGAGCGCGAGCGCCTGCAGGTGGTCCTGGTGGACGATATCCAGGAGGCCAACCCCGCCATCTTCGAACTGCTGGCCGATATTGCGGCCGGCAGCGACTCCTATGTGACGTCGTCTCCGGACACCGTTGTCCAGGGATTCCGTGGAGCCAGGCCGGACCTCGTGGCTGAACTGCCCCTGCTTCTGGCAGCGCAGGAGCCCGTCCTTGAACGTCCGCTCCGCTACGCGCACGGCATGGCCCCCGCGGTAGCCGAGTCGTGGCTGAGTGTTGCCGGCCGCATTTCCCAGCGCGCCGGCGGCCGGTTGGCGCGTCGACTGGAACCAATCGGCCGGCCGGCCAGGGAGGATGGCCCGGCGCCGGACGGGAACGAGGCCCGGCCCGGCCGCGTTGAGGCCCACCTGGTCCCCACGCCTGTCCATGAACTGCGTTATGTTGCACAGCGGATCCTGGACCAGCACATCAACCACAACCGCGGACTTGGCGACATGGCGGTGATCGTCCGCAATGGCGGCCAGGTCAGCGAGCTGCAGCGGTATCTGTCCGGGCAGGGCATCCCGGTCCGGGTGCCCGTGGCGGAATCCGCGGTCCGGGACGAGGTAGCGGTCCGGCCGCTCCTGGATGCCTTCGCCGTTGCCTTGGATCCGTCCCTGCTGACGCCGGAAGCCGCCGTGGCCCTCCTGACGTCCCGCATCGGGGGAGCCACGTCCATCGAGCTCCGCCGGCTCCGGCAATCGCTGCGCCGGGAGGAGCTCCTGGGCGGAGGCGGGCGAGCCAGCGACGTGCTCTTGGTCGAGGCGCTGCTCGAGCCCGGAGCGCTCGGTGCCCTGGGCATTGAAGGCCGGGCAGCGCGGCGGACCGCCCGGATGGTCCAGGCCGGCAGGGCGGCAGCCGCATTGCCCGGTTCCAACGCCGAATCAGTGTTGTGGGCTCTGTGGAACTCCACCGGCCTTGCCTCGGCATGGACTGCAACTGCGTTGTCGGGCGGTCCGCACGGGGCCCGGGCCGACCGCGACCTTGACGCGATGATGGCCCTCTTCCACACCGCTGAACGCTATGTGGACCAGATGCCCGGTGCGGGTCCTGAGCAGTTCCTGGAATACCTGCTGAACCAGGAGCTTCCGATGGACACCCTCGCTGCCCGCGCCCAGCTGGATGACGCCGTTGAATTGATGACGCCGGCCAGCGCCGCTGGCCGCGAATGGCCGGTTGTCATCATCGCTGGCCTGCAGGAGGGTGTGTGGCCCAACACCAGGCTCCGCGGCGAGCTGCTCGGCAGCACCCTGTACGCGGACGCCGTGGAACACGGGCCGGAGTATGCGCTCCAGCGCGATCCGTTGAGCCGGTTGAGGGACATCCGCTATGACGAATTGCGCAGTTTCTCCACGGCAGTATCGCGCGCACGCGAACTCCTGGTGTGCACCGCCGTCTCATCGGAAGACGACCAACCGTCATCCTTCCTGGATTTCGTCGCACCCCTGGAACCGGGGCAGGAGGGTCGGGTTTTCACCCAGGTCGAGCGGCCCATGACCCTGCGCGCCTTGGTGGCCGAACTCCGGCAACATGCCCAGTCCGATGCTGCGGATCCCGCGCACAGGGAGGAGGCTGCCAAGGTGCTGGCACACCTTGCCGCTGTGGAACCTGCGGTCGCGGGTGCCCACCCGGACAGCTGGTGGGGGCTGGCCCCGCTGACGTCCTCCGAGGCCGTGGTCCCTCCGGGGTCAACCGTGTTCGTGTCCCCGTCCAAGGTGGAGACCGTTCAGAAGTCGCCCTTGGACTGGTTTGTCCAAGCGGCGGGCGGGGAGGCAGCCACCGACTTCGCCCGCAGCCTTGGCACCCTTGTGCACGCCATTGCCCAGGACATGCCGGAAGCGTCCGGCTCCGAGTACGTTGCAGAGCTGGTGCGGCGTTGGCCGGCGCTGGGGATGAAGGATAACTGGGAAGGCCGGCTGGATTTCCAGCGCGCCGAGTCCATGGTGCGGAAGTTGGCGCAGTATGTGGTGGCCATGAGGGCTGAAGGCCGCAGCCTGCTGGGCGTGGAAATGGACTTCGACGTCGCCCTTGGGGACGTGGTGGTGGATGCCGCCGCGCCGCGCGAATCAGTGCTCCGCGGGCAGGTTGACCGGCTGGAGGTCGACGGCGAGGGCCGCCTGGTGGTGGTGGACCTTAAGACCGGCAAACGGCAGCCCGGCAAGGGGGAACTCTCCCGCCATCCACAACTTGGGGCCTACCAGGCGGCAGTGGTCGCCGGTGGTTTCGAGGCCGGCCCGAACCAGAGCGGCCTGTCCGGAGGCGCCGTGTTGGCGCAGCTCGGCACAGGGGCCAAGAACCCGTCCATCCAGCAGCAGGAACCCCTGGACCCGCAGGAGAACTGGGCGTTGGACATGGTTAGGGAAGCGGCCGCCGTGATGGGGGGCAGCGAATTTATCGCACGGCATGATCCGGCCAAGGGCAGCCACGGCGGCCATGGCTGCCGGCTTCCAGAGATATGTCCGCTGTGTGCGCGTGGAAGGCAGGTAACTGAATGAGCCAGCTGATGAAGGTCCTGCCTGCGGGGGAGGAAACGGCCACACCCAGGTTCAGTCCGGAAGAACTGTCCGTGCTGCTCGGCGAAAAGAACATCCCGACGCCGGAACAGTCCGCCATCATCTCTTCCCCCCTGGCGCCAAGGCTGGTGATCGCGGGGGCGGGCTCGGGAAAGACCGCAACGATGGCGGACCGGGTGGTATGGCTCGTGGCTAACGGCTGGGTCACGCCGGAGGAAGTCCTTGGGGTGACGTTCACCCGGAAGGCCGCCGGCGAGCTCGCCAGCCGGATCCGGTCGAAGCTGCTGGCACTGCAGCGCCTTGTCGCGAAGGACACCGGCGGTGGGACGTTTCCGGAGGGCCTGCGGAGCAGCGACGCACTGGAACCCAAGGTGTCCACGTACCATTCCTTCGCCAGCGGCATCGTCTCCGATTACGGCCTCCGGCTGGGCGTGGAACGCGATGTGGTGCTGCTGGGCGGGGCGCAGGCATGGCAGCTTGCCAGTGAGGTTGTTGAGGCCTACGACGGCGACTACGCCCACTTCCGTGCCGCGAAATCCACCCTGGTGAAGGCCGTCATCCAACTGGCGGGGGAGTGCGCCGAGCACCTCCAGGAACCCGAAGACGTCGAAGCCTGGTTGATGGCGCGCCTCTCGGAGTTCGAGTCCCTGCCGTATCTGGCGGATAAGAAGAAGAACCCGCCGCAGGCGGCCGCGGAGCTTGCCGGAATGCTGCGGACCAGGGCAAGCGTCGCTGACATGGTGGGCCGCTACTCTGCGGCGAAACGAGCCCGCGGCGCCCTCGATTTCGGTGACCTCGTGGCCCTCGCCGCGAAAGTGGCACAGGAGGTTCCCCTGGCGGCCACGATGGAGAGTCAGCGGTACAAGGTTGTCCTGCTCGACGAGTTCCAGGACACGTCGTACGCGCAACTGGTACTTTTTTCCCGCCTTTTCGGCGGCGGCCATGCGGTCACGGCAGTCGGCGACCCCAACCAGTCGATTTATGGGTTCCGCGGCGCTTCCGCCGGGCAGTTGTTCCACTTCGTCCGTGAATTTCCCGTCCGGACCGGCAAAACGGAGGAGGATCCGGGTTGGGCGCCCGCCCCGACCTCCTACTTGACCACAGCCTGGCGGAACGGCCGCTCCATCCTTGCTGCCGCCAATGTCATGTCCCAGGCCCTCGGCCTAGCGGCGGCCAGGCGCGGCCCTGCCGGAGGCAAGGCGGCCGCTGCCGAAGTGCCCCCGCTGCAACCCAGCCCTCATGCCGTGGATGGAGCAGTGGTCCTGGGACGTTTCGCCAGTGACGTCGACGAAGCCTCAGCGCTCGCCGAGGACGTCCTGCGGTATAAGGTGACGGACTTCGAAGCCAATGCAGACGGAACTTCTGTTCCCCCTGCCCTGGCCGTCCTGTGCCGCAGGCGCGCCCAGATGGAGACCGTCCGCCGGCAATTCGAGGCCCGGGGCATCGCCTACGAAATCGTGGGCCTCGGCGGCCTGCTGGATACCCCCGAGATCGTCGACCTCGTCGCCACCCTGCGCGTCCTTGCGGACCCGGGCCGATCCGATGCCCTCATGCGGCTCCTGGCCGGTGCGCGGTGGCGCATAGGTCCCGCGGACCTGATGGCCTTGCGGGACTGGTCCAGCCACCTTGCGCGAAGCCGCGGCAAAGCCTCGGCCGGGCTTGACGCCGACGGCCCCGAGGCCGAACTCGACGCCGGTGACGGGCCCGTCCTGGAAAGTGACCTGACGGACGCGGCCAGCCTCGTGGAAGCCCTGGACTTCCTGCCGCGCGACGGGTGGACGTCGTCAAACGGACGTACCCTTGGTGCGCCGGCCCGTGCCCGTCTTGCCCGGTTGTCCGCGGAACTGCGGCAACTGCGCGGTTACCTTGGAGATGACCTCACCACGCTCCTGGGTGAAGTGGAACGGGCGATGCTCCTGGATATCGAGGTGGCGGCACGGCCGGGGATCAGCATCCACCAGGCGCGGCGCAACCTCGACGCCTTCCAGGACGCGGCCGCAGGATTCCTCCGAACCTCCCAGCGGGTGGATATCCTCGCCTTTCTGTCATGGCTTGAAGCTGCCTCCGCCGAGGAGAACGGCCTGGAAGCGCCTGCGAGCGACGTGAACCGGGAAGCAGTCCAGTTGTTGACCGTCCATGCGTCCAAGGGCCTCGAATGGGACGTGGTCTTCGTGCCCGGTCTGAACGCGGGTGCCTTCCCGAGCGATAGGGATTCCCGCTGGAGCAGCGGGACGGCAGCCCTTCCCTGGCCCCTGCGCGGGGACCGGGCCGACCTTCCCCAGTGGGATATGGAACAACCGGACCAGAAGGGATGGCTGGACGCCGAGAAGGATTTCAAGGCGGCGGCGCAGGCACACGGGGAAGAAGAGGAACGGCGGCTCGCCTACGTTGCCTACACCAGGGCCAAACATGTGCTGTGGGTATCCAGCGCCGGCTGGGTGGGTTCACGCGCCGGACGGGCAGAGATGTCCCCCTTCCTGGCGGAGCTTGAAACGCTGGCCCAACCGGCCGGCGACGAACATCAGGCTGCTGCCCTCGTCCATCCGTTGTCCCTGGAAGAGGCTGCCCTTCCGGACGAAAGTCCTTTGACGCTGGAGACGGAAGAAGCGGTGTGGCCCTATGACCCGCTGGAGGGTCCGACGGATGCGAGGACCGGGGAGCGGCTCCGCATGTCCCGTGGGCGCAGGGCAGCTATGGAGGGCGCGGCTGAGCGCGTGGTTGGCATGCTGAAGGCCGGCGTGGTCCTGCCGGATGCGTCCGGGCAAGCCGGCGGAGCAGGCATGTCCCGGCACGACGGGAAGCCTCAGCTCACGGGAGCGGCCGCCGGCTGGGCGAGGGAAGCTGCACTGCTGCTGGAACGCAGGGCCAGAAGGTCAGGTGGCCAGGAGGTGCACCTGCCTACCCATATCTCCGCCTCCACCCTCGTGGACCTCGGGGAGGACCCTGAAGCGGTGGTGGGTCGGCTGCGCAGGCCAGTTCCCCGCGAACCGGGCATGTCCGCGCGAAAGGGCACGGCCTTCCACGCCTGGGTGGAAGAGTACTTCGGAACCGCCGGGATGCTTGACCTCGGCGAAGCGCCGGGGTCGGACGACCACATCGACGCTGCCTACGACCTCGACGACATGGTGGCCACGTTCAAGGCATCCCCATGGGCCGACAGGTCCCCGGCCTTCGTTGAGGTGCCGGTTGAGACGCGGGTGGGTGACGTTGTTGTCCGGGGACGGGTCGACGCCGTCTTCCAGGACGCCGACGGCCGCTGGGACCTGGTGGATTGGAAGACCGGCCGGCGCCCGTCAGCCGGCCAGCTGAAGACCCGTTCGATCCAGCTGGCGGTGTACCGGCTTGCCTGGGCACGCCTGAAAGGCGTTCCGCTGGAGGACGTGCGGGCTGCGTTCTTCTATGTGGCGGACAACGCCGTGGTTCGGCCGCACGACCTCGGGACGGCCGCCGAGCTGGAAGGAATCGTGGCGCGCGCCCTCGCACGGACGTGAGGCTCCGGTTCACCGCGCCCGGCGCAGCGGGGTGGCCCGGTGCGGATCAGCCCTGTTTGACGTTTATGACCGAGATGGCGGCGGTGGAGGTGTCATCCGGGCCTTTGATCGTCGGCGTACCATCCTCGGTGTCGGGTGCCTCCTCCACCGGGATGGGCGTCACATGCACTGCGGGCTGTGCGGGCGCTGCCGGTTCTGCCGGGACCGGGACAACCGTGACGGCGGGGGAGGACCCCGAATGTGCGGGGGTGGGCGAGGCTGCCGACGCTGAGCTTTCCGCCGGCACCGGTGCCGCCGCTTCGGCGTTGTCCGGCCTTGAGGGGTCCGGGAGGGGCTCGACGCTGATGGGCTGGCCACCGAACTCGGCGATGTCGCTGGCCAGGCTTTCAAGCATGCCCTCTGCCTCGCTGACCATGGCCTCATCATCCGCTGCGAGTCCCTTGACCAGGTATTGCGCCAGAGCGAACTCCGCTGACAGTGCAGCCCGGCGCAGGAGGTGCTGGTCTGGGGCGTCACGGCGGCCGGCGGTGTAGGCCTTCAGCACGGCATCAACGAAGTCCTGCTCATTCGAGGCGACCAGCCAGGCGAAGTCGTCGGCGGGGTCACCGATCCTCAGGTCCGTCCAGCCGGTTACAGCCGTGACCCGCCCTGCCTCGATGAGCAGGTTGTCTTCGTGCAGGTCGCCGTGGACCACGCAAGGGTTGAAACGCCACAGGGACACGTCCTCCATGGCATGTTCCCAGCGGCGCAGCAACGCGGCCGGAATCTTCCCCGTGGTCGCGGCCTGGTCCAGCTCATTCAGCCTCCGTTGGCGGAACTCGTTAGGGGTGTAGCTGGGGAGATCGGCGTTGCTCACCAGCGACCGGGGCAGGTCGTGAATGGCAGCCAGGGCGGTACCGATCTCGCGGGCGACGCTGCCCGGACCGGAGGTCAATTCCTCGACGCTGCGCGTGGTGCCCGACAGGTGCGAGTAAACAAAGGTGCTCAGGGTTCCCAGCCGTACGCTGCCGGCTACCGTGGGCATAAGGAAGGGCAGTTCGGCCCGCACGGCTGGAGCGAAGGCCCGCAATACCAGAAACTCCGTCTCCAGCCGGGCGCTGGCCTCCGCATGCCGCGGCGACCTGACCCGCCAGCGCTTGCCTTCTGAGTCCAGGAGCAGGGCAGAGTCGAAGTCCGCGGGATCATCCGGTGCAGAGCTAACGGCCGTCGGCGTCAGTCCGGGGACTGCCGCGGTTGCAATGGCCGCCAGCTCAATCGGTTTTCTTCTCACCGTTCCACGGTAGATTGCCAGCTGTCCCAGACTGAGGTGTGCCGGCGGCGAGTCTTGAGATTGCTTGAATTCCGGGGGCATTCCGCACAGGCAAACCGCACCGTGAAATGTGAAATGTCCGGGGCAGTCAGTACGGTGGACTCATGAGCCACACGGAGTCTGTCCTACCCGTTCACCAGGCTGCGCCGGCAGAGTTGCCCGCGAACCACCTGGCGGACACCCTGCTCCCGGTGCGGCCGGCCCTGGTGGACCGGGGATCTGCCGCCCGCGTCAGGCCCGGCATGATCGATGACCTGCTGGCAGGTCCGGATGCCTTGGCCGTCGTCCTGTCGGGCCGGAGGGGCCTGGTGCAGGAAAGCACCATGGTCCTCGCCTCCGCCAGGGAACTCCTGGCGGAGCTGGAGAGGGCCGGGTCAACCCCGGACCTCGTGGTGTACCTCGGCTCCGCCCTGCCCGGTTCGGACCTTCCCGAGGGCACGGAAATGTTGCTGTTCGTCCTGCCCCAGCCGCCCGAACCCGGTACGGCCGGGATCCCTGCGGATGCGTCCTGGGCCGGGTTCAGGGACGTCGCGGCAGGCCTGACTGCCACCTCTGCGGCGTTGTTCGTGGAGTCCAGCGCCATCGCCAACTGGCATGCCGGCCACACGCACTGCCCGCGCTGCGGCACACCCACGGAGGTGGAAGCCGGCGGGTGGGTCCGCCGTTGCCCTGCGGACAACTCGGAACACTATCCCCGGACCGATCCCGCGATCATCGTCACTGTCGTGGGCGCGGATGGGCGGCTGCTGCTGGGTGGCGGGGGTCCCTTGGATGCCATTAATTACTCCACCCTTGCCGGCTTTGTTGAGCCGGGCGAATCGCTGGAGCAGGCCGTCGTACGCGAGATCCAGGAGGAAGTGGGGGTCCGGGTTTCGGCCTGCCAGTATCTGGGCTCCCAGTCGTGGCCATTCCCCGCCTCCCTTATGCTTGGATTTACCGCCGTCACCGAAGACACCCAGGCAACGCCCGACGGCGTGGAGGTCACCAGGGCTCGCTGGTTCAGCCGCGAGGAACTCCAGGAAGCCGTGCTCAGTGGCGAAATCACCATTTCCAGCAGGCTTTCCATTGCCCGTTCGCTGATTGAGCACTGGTACGGCGGCCGGATCCGGGACCTGACCGGAGCCTAAGTTATTCCATCCACCAGACTCCAGCACGCGGTAGTCGAGAAACAAAGCAGCAGAAGTGACTACAGAGAATTTTGACGGCGCAGCCTCCCTTGAGGACCGGATCCTCGGTGGGCTGGACGCAGAACAGCGTGAAGTGGCCAGCACCCTCAACGGTCCTTTGTGCGTCCTGGCCGGAGCGGGTACGGGCAAGACCCGCGCCATCACGCACCGCATCGCCTACGGCGTCCATTCGGGGGTCTACACGCCGCAGCGACTGCTTGCGGTGACCTTCACCGCCCGGGCCGCGGCCGAGATGCGCAGCCGCCTGCGGGACCTGGGTGCCGGCAATGTCCAGGCAAGGACCTTCCATGCGGCCGCTCTGCGCCAACTTCAGTTCTTTTGGCCGCAGGCGGTGGGCGGCACCCTGCCGAACCTGCTGGACCACAAAGCCCAGATCCTCGCCGAGGCCGCCCGGCGGCTGAGGCTGAGCACCGACCGTGCGTCCATCCGCGACCTCGCCTCGGAGATTGAATGGGCCAAGGTGTCCATGTTGACGCCTGCCAATTACCTGGAGAACGCGCAGGGGCGCGGCGCGCCCGGGGGATTCGACCTCACGGCGGTGGCCCGCGTCTTCCAGTCCTACGAGGATGTCAAGACGGACCGCAACGTGATCGACTTCGAGGATGTCTTGCTGATTACGGTGGGCATCCTGCAGGAGGACGAGAAGGTGGCTGCCACCGTCCGGGAGCAGTACCGGCACTTCGTGGTGGACGAATACCAGGACGTTTCGCCGCTGCAGCAGCGTCTCCTCGAACTCTGGCTTGGTGGCCGCGACGAACTCTGCGTGGTGGGCGACGCCAGCCAGACCATCTATTCCTTCACCGGAGCATCGCCCCGCCACCTGCTGGACTTCAAGACCCGCTACCCTCAGGCCAACGTGGTCAAGCTCATCCGGGACTACCGTTCCACGCCCCAGGTGGTGAAGCTGGCCAACGACCTGCTGGCCGGCCGCCGCAGCGGCGGCCCCGCTGCCGACGCCGCCTGGGCCACACCCCTGCAACTCGTGGCCCAGCGTCCCGCCGGCCCCGTGCCCCAGTTCACCGAATGCACGGACGACGAAGCCGAAGCCGCCACCGTGGCGCAAAAAATCAAGGCACTGCTCGACGCCGGGACACCGGCCAGCGAAGTCGCTGTCCTATTCCGCACCAACGGCCAGTCCGAGGCATACGAACAGGCGCTGGCAGCGGCGGGAATCGGCTACCAGCTGCGGGGCGGCGAACGCTTCTTCGCGCGCAAAGAGGTCCGGGACGCCATCCTCCAGCTCCGCGCCGCCACCAGGGCCGTGAGTGAAACGGACTCCCCGGAACCGCTCGGCCAGTTGGTCCGGGACATCGTTTCCTCGCTCGGCTACACGGACTCCGCACCCCACAGCGGCGGAGCCCTCCGCGAACGGTGGGAGTCATTGGCGGCGCTGGTGGCACTGGCCGACGAACTGGCGCAGAACCGCGGTCCGGAATTCGGGCTCGGCGACTTCGTCAACGAGCTCCAGGAGCGTTCCCTCGCCCAGCACGCCCCCACCGTCCAAGGCGTGACGCTCGCCTCCCTGCACGCAGCCAAGGGATTGGAATGGGATGCCGTTTTCCTGGTGGGGCTCAGCGAAGGCCTGATGCCCATTTCCTTCGCGGATTCGCCCGAATCGGTCGACGAGGAGCGCCGGTTGCTCTATGTCGGGATCACCCGCGCCCGTGAACACCTCTCGCTGTCGTGGAGCACGGCTCGGACTCCCGGCGGCCGGGCCAACCGCAAGCCGTCCCGTTTCCTCGACGGGCTGCGGCCCGACTCCGTCGCCAGCTCCAGCGCCCGCGGCAAGGGACCGGTTCCGCGCCGCAAGGCGGCCGCTCCGGCAGTCTGCCGGGTTTGTGGCAGCATGCTGTCCACCGGGGCGGAGCGCAAGGTGGGCCGCTGCAACGCGTGTCCCCCGAGCTACGAGGAACAGACCTTTGACGCCCTCCGGAACTGGCGGCGCGACGTCGCCCAGTCCGCCGACGTCCCCGCTTTCGTCGTCTTCACCGACGCCACCCTCACGGCGATAGCCGAGGCGCGGCCGGCCTCCCTGGAAGAACTTGCCGGGCTGGCCGGCATCGGTCCTTCCAAGCTTGAACGCTATGGGGAGGACGTCCTGAAGGTCCTTGCCGAAAGCAGCGTCCTGTGAGGCGCGGAAGCCCGCCCGTCAGTCACCAGCAGCCCGCTGCCGTCCTGACCACCAACGGTGGATCCCCCGTGGAGGTGCGGCGGTCCGCTCGCCGCACCCGGACCGTCGCAGCATTCTGGGAAGACGGCACCGCGGTGGTCGCCATTCCGGCCCGGTTCACCGCGGCCCAAGAACGTGAGTGGGTTCACCGGATGCTGGCAAAGCTGCACAAACAGGGGGAGCGGCCCGCGGCTTCCGGTCGGCGGCGTCCCGCCACCGACGAAGCCCTGGCGGCCCATGCCGCCCGGTTGTCCGCGAAGTACCTTGGCGGCCGGGCAACGCCCACATCGGTCCGCTGGGTCGGCAACCAAAACTCGCGGTGGGGTTCCGCGACCCCCGCCGAGGGGACCATCCGCCTGTCCGACAAGCTGCGCCCGATGCCCCAATGGGTGATCGACTACGTCCTGCTGCACGAACTGGCGCACCTGCTGGTGGCGTCGCACAATGCGGCGTTCTGGCAGTTGCTTGACGCCTACCCCGAAACCGGGCGCGCGAAGGCGTTCCTGGAAGGTGTCTCGTATGCCACCTCGCGGGGCCTGGACAAAGACGCCGCCTCGCACCGCGTGCCCAACGATGCCGGGGACCCCTGGCCGGGCGACGCCGACTAGGACAACCCAACGCGCAGCGACCGGCGCCAACGGCGCAGGCCGGGCTCAAAGCATGGCACGACGCAGAGCGCTGGTTAAAGCACCGGCGCGGCCGGGAAACCCCGGCCGCGCCGCCCAGTCTCAGCTCTTCGGCTGGTCCGGACCGCCGTCGTTATCCTTGTGGTCCGTGTCCTGGCCGGCGTTGTCCGCGTCCGCGCCGGCGGCGGTGCCACCGTCAGCGCCAGGCGCCTCGTCAAAACCGCCGCTGAGCAACTTCTGCAGGGCGTCATCGACCTCGCTGTCGCTGGCTTCGGCGAGTTTCCGGCGGGAGCTGAAACCCTTCGGGTCATCGAGGTCTTCGGCGGTGGGCAGCAGGTCGGGGTGGTGCCAGATTGCGTCGCGGCCTTCAATGCCGCGCTCATCCTTCAGCGTTGCCCACAGGGTGGCGGCGTCGCGCAGGCGGCGCGGCCGCAGCTCCAGCCCCACCAGGGAGGCAAAGGCGTGTTCGGCGGGACCGCCGGTGGCCCTGCGTCGCCGCACCGTTTCACGCAGTGCGCCGGCGGACGGCAGCACCTTCTCCGTGGCGGCCGCTGTAAGTTCGTCCACCCAGCCCTCCACCAGAGCCAGTGCCGTCTCAAGCTTCTCCAGTGCCTGCTCCTGGGCGGGGGTCCGCTGGGGCATGAACACGCCCTGGGAGAGCGCCTCCTGGATGCCTTCCGGGTTGCTCGGGTCGAGGTCGCGGGCGAGCTCCTCGATACGGGAGGTGTCGATATGGATGCCACGGGCGTAGGCCTCGATAGCGCCAAGCAGGTGGCCACGGAGCCACGGCACCTGCACGAACAGGCGCGCGTGCGCCGCCTCCCGCACGGCCAGGAACAACCGGATCTCATTCTCGGGCAGCGACAGGCCTTCACCGAACGCCGCAACGTTGGCCGGGAGGAGCGCCATTTCAAGGTCGGCGAGCGGGACGCCGATATCTGTGGAGCTGACAACATCCTTGGACAGGGCCCCGATGGCTTGCCCCAGTTGCATGCCAAAGATAGCCCCACCCATGTTCTGCAGCATCGAGGAGGCGCCGCCCATCATGGACTTCATCTCCTCGGGCATCTGCTCCGTCATGGCGGAGGACAGGGCATTGGCGATGCTGTTGGCCACCGGTTCGGTCAGCCGCTTCCAGGTGCCAAGGGTTGCTTCCACCCACTCGGCACGGGACCAGGCTTTGCCGATCAGCCCGGTGGCGGGCAGGTCCGTTACCGGGTCCAGCCACAGTTCGGCCAGGCGGAGTGCTTCGTCGACGTCCCGCGACTGCTGCCCGGTGACCGACGGGTCCGAACTGCCGGCAGCCACGCGCCGAGCGTTGTCGTGCGCCAGAGTCCAGTTGACGGGGCCTTCGGACGGCGCACTCATCATCGCCTGCACCTGCGAGAACATCTGGGCCAGCAGGTTGGGGTCGTCGGGCAGGCCGGCAGCCTTGGCGAGCTCGGCGGGATCGAAGTTTTCCATCCCCTTGCCGCCCATCAGGTTCTGCAGCATCTCGGTCAACGGATCCTTGGGATTGTCGTCGCCGTTGGACGGATTGAGTGGGTTGGAGGTCATGGTCCCGCCGATCGATGGTGTGACTGTTGATCAGTCTTCACGGTACCCCGGTGGGGCGCGGCTGTCTGCCGCCCGCCGCCGTCGTTCGCTCTAGGCAAAGCGCCCCCGGGACACGTTCACCGCGTAGTGTTGGTGGGGTGACTACAACCCGTGGCGGCCATCCCTCCGAGGACCACGTTCCCGAGCTTCGCCCCTTCTCCGATCCGGAACCAACGGGAGGCATCGGCCCCCTTGATGGCGAGGACGGCAGCGGCTCAGCAGGTGGCACGGTTGCGGACGACGGCGGACGGCCGGGCAGGCGGCTGTCCACCATGATGGTTGCCGGGCTGGCGGCGCTGGGGCTGGGCATCGCTGTTGGCACCCTTCCGGTGCCGTACGTCATCGAGTCACCAGGGCCCACGTACAACACGCTGGGGGAGAGCCAGGGGCATCCGGTCATTAATGTCAGCGGCCATGAAACCTACCCTGCGGCCGGAAGCCTGGACCTGACCACGGTGTACGTTGACGGCGGCCCTACCGGCTCCGTCAGCGTCCTCACCGCCTTCTCCGCGTGGCTGGACAGTTCAAAAGCCGTTTATCCGGAAGAGCTGATCTATCCCACGGGCACCACCAAGGAAGCGGCCCAGGAGCAAAGCGCGGTGGCCATGACCACGTCACAGGAGAATGCCGTTGCCTCGGCACTGAATGAACTCAAGATTCCTTTCAGCCAGCAACTCCAGGCCGCGGACCTGTCAAAGGATTCGGCGTCGGCCGGAAAGATCCAGCAAGGCGACGTTTTGAAGACCATCGACGGCAAGGACATTACGTCCCTGTCCGTCATCCAGGATGAACTGGCGGCCGGCAGAGGTGCGCCGGCAACAGTGACGGTGGAGCGCGCGGGCCAGCCGGTGACAGTGGACATCACGCCAAAGGACAACGGCCAGGGCCGCTACATTCTTGGCGTCATGCTGAAGTACCTGTTCAATTTCCCCTTCCAGGTGCAGATATCCCTGGACAAGGTGGGCGGACCGAGCGCAGGGCTCATGTTCTCGCTGGGCATCATCGACACCGTTACGCCGGGTGACCTCACCGGGGGCAAACACATCGCGGGTACGGGGACCATCGCCCCGGACGGCACGGTTGGCCCCATCGGCGGCATCGCGCAGAAGATGCGTGGTGCCCGTGCAGCCGGCGCCACCGTCTTCCTCGCGCCCGCCGGCAACTGCGACGAGGTTGCCGGCCACGTTCCGGCCGGCCTCCGGGTGGTCCGGGTGGAAAACCTGTCCCAGGCCCGGCGCGCGGTGGAGGCAGCAGGCAGCGGCAAGGAGACTTCCGGCCTGCCGACCTGCGCAAACAACTAGACTGGGCGCAATTAGAACCGACAGGAACTAAGCTCCACCGCCACTCGTGGCACAGATGACGGACCAAACCAGCCGTTTTTGGCCGGTAGGGTACGTCGCTCGCACGCTTCGAATATTCTGACGACCAGCTATGAGGTACCCAGTTTGTCCCGTCCCGCCAGCACCATGCCCACAGGCAGACCCCCTTCACGACGCGGCGCCCTGACGCCCACCCTGATCGTTGTCGCCCTGGTGGTAGTGGGCTTCATCTTCTTCGCCAACGTCTGGACCGACGTCCTCTGGTACCGGCAGCTGGGCTTCATCGAGGTCTTCATCACGGAGAACCTGGCCAAGATCGCCACGTTCGTGGCCGGCTTCGCCCTCATGTTCGCGGCCGTCTTCTTCGCTATCCGGATCGCCTACAACGCCCGGCCGGTGTACGCGCCGGACTCCGAAGTGCGGGACAACCTCAACAGGTATCAGGCCCAGCTGGAGCCGGTCCGCCGGATCGTCATGGTGGGGCTTCCGGTCCTGTTTGGCCTCTTTGCGGGCAGCGCCGCCGCGAGCCAGTGGCAGAAGGTGCTGCTCTTCTTCAACCAGGTGGGCTTCGGACAAACCGACCCGCAGTTCAACATGGACATCAGCTTCTACCTGATGACCCTGCCCTTCCTGGGGTTCGTGACCGGTTTCCTCATCAGCGTGGTGGTCATTGCCGGCATCGCGGGGATCCTCACCCACCACCTGTACGGCAGCATCCGGCTCATGGAGCGCGGCGTGTTCACCAGCCGGGCTGCACAGATCCACATTGCCGTCACGGGCGCGGCCTTCCTGGTGCTCCTGGGCGTCAACTTTTGGCTGGACCGCTTCTCGTCGGTGCAGAACAACGGCGGCCGCTGGGCCGGTGCCCTGTACACCGATGTCAACGCCGTCATCCCCACCAAGGCCATCCTCGCTGTCGCGGCCGCCCTGGTGGCAGTCCTGTTCATCGTCGCCGCCGTAATCGGCCGCTGGCGCCTGCCGGTGATCGGCACGGCCATGCTTATCATTACCTCCATCCTGGCCGGCGGCGTCTACCCGTGGGTGATCCAGCAGTTCCAGGTGCGTCCTTCCGAGCAGACGCTGGAAAGCCAGTACATCCAGCGCAATATCAACAACACCCGCAAGGCGTACGGATTGGACGGCATCCAGGAAACCCGCTACGACGCCACGAATACGGCAAGCTCCGGTGCGCTGGCGCCGGACGCCCAGACCACGGCGAATATCCGGCTGCTGGATCCGAACCTGATCTCGGACGCGTTTGCGCAGCTGGAACAGTACCGCCCCTACTACCAGTTCCCCAAGGCCCTGAATGTGGACCGCTACGAGGTTGACGGCAAGGTCCAGGACACCGTGATTGCGGTGCGCGAGCTGAACCCCACCAACGTTGCGACCAACCAGCAGGGCTGGCTGAACCAGCACGTGGTGTACACCCACGGTTACGGTGTTGTGGCCGCAAAGGGCAACAAGTTCACGGTCGACGGCAAACCTGAGTTCCTTCAGTCCGGCATCCCGTCCACCGGCGTCCTCGGCAGTGATTCCACTTACGAGCCGCGAATCTACTTCGGTGAGTCCTCGCCGGAATACTCGATCGTGGGCGCACCTGACGGTGCCCAACCGCGCGAACAGGACCGCCCCTCCGGCAAGGAAGGGGAGGGTGAAACCCAGTACAGCTTCAAGGGCAACGGCGGCCCCAATGTCGGCTCGTTCTTCAACAAGATCCTGTACGCGATCAAGTTCCAGTCCTCGGACCTGCTGCTTTCGGACGGTGTGAACTCCGAGTCGCAAATCCTGTACGACCGGAACCCCCGCGAACGTGTCCAGAAGGTGGCCCCGTACCTGACGGTGGATGGCGGCTCCTACCCGGCGCTGGTGGACGGCCGGGTCAAGTGGATCGTGGATGCCTACACCACCAGCCAGTACTACCCCTACTCGCAGCAAAAGCAGCTCTCCGATGCGACGGCTGATTCCCAGACCAGTTCCGGCCGTGCCGTGGCGCTGCCCAACAGCACGGTGAACTACATCCGGAACTCGGTCAAGGCCACGGTGGACGCCTATGACGGTTCGGTCACCCTGTATGCCTGGGACGATACCGACCCCGTCCTCAAGGCCTGGCAGAAGGTCTTCCCGTCGTCGCTAAAGCCGTACTCGGAGATGTCCGGTGCGCTCATGAGCCATGTCCGCTACCCGGAGGACCTCTTCAAGGTCCAGCGTGAGCTCCTGGGGCAATACCACGTGACGGAGCCCACCAGCTTCTACAAGAACAACGATGTGTGGAGCACGCCGGCCGATCCCACGGTGAGTACTGACGTCAAGCAGCCGCCGTTCTATATGTCCCTGCAGATGCCCGACCAGCAGAAGCCGGCGTTCCAGCTGACCTCGTCGTTCATCCCGCAGATTGTCAATGGAAACGCGCGGAACGTCCTGTATGGCTTCCTGGCCGCCGACTCGGACGCCGGCAACCAGGCGGGCGTGAAGGCTGACGGCTATGGCAAGCTGCGGTTGCTGCAGATACCGCCGGAAACCCAGGTGCCCGGACCCGGGCAGGCGCAGAACAAGTTCAACTCGGACCCCACCGTGTCGCAGGCCCTGAACCTGTTGCGGCAAGGCGCATCGGATGTGCTGAACGGCAACTTGCTCACCCTGCCCGTGGGCGGCGGCATCCTCTATGTCCAGCCGGTCTACCTCAAGTCGACAGGCGAGACTTCCTACCCGACCCTGCAGCGCGTGCTGGTGGCCTTCGGTGACAAGGTGGGCTTCGCGCCCACCCTGGACGCAGCCCTGAAACAGCTCTTCGGAGGCGATTCGGGGGCAGCGGCCGGTGATTCGGCCAATAACGGGCAAACGCCCGCCGGGCCGGCAGCGCCTTCGACGCCGGCGGAAGCCGACGCCAAGGCCCAGCTGAAGGCGGCCCTGGATGACGCCAACTCGGCCATCCAGGCGGGCCAGGCGGCTCTGGCGGCCGGTGACTTCGCGGCCTACGGCGACGCGCAGAAGAAAGTCTCGGCCGCGCTGAAGAAGGCGATGGATGCGGAAGCCAAGATTCCGGTTACTGCTCCGGAGGCCAGCCCGGCACCGGCAGCCTCCGGCTCACCTTCGGCGGCGCCGTCTCCGTCAGCGAGCCGCTAGCCCGACGACGGCTGCCCGGCATCCACCCCTCCATGGGCTCGGGTGCCGGGCAGCGTAACGGACGTCACGCCTCCTCGATTTGGCCTCCGGTTCACCTCCCGGTAAAGTAGTTCTTGCGACGCGGGGTGGAGCAGTTCGGTAGCTCGCTGGGCTCATAACCCAGAGGTCACAGGTTCAAATCCTGTCCCCGCAACTGGAAGAAGGCCCGAACATTGGGAACAATGTTCGGGCCTTCTGCTTTGTCCGCGAAGTGTTGCCGGCCCCTTCGGGCGGTGCTCAAGGTGGTCGGGCCGGCTGCAAAAGTAGGGTAGTGTTGATCAAGCGACGCGGGGTGGAGCAGTTCGGTAGCTCGCTGGGCTCATAACCCAGAGGTCACAGGTTCAAATCCTGTCCCCGCAACTATGGAAAGCCCCGCCGGCAGTTACGCCGGCGGGGCCTTCTTTTTGCCTGGATGCGCGCAGTTCCTAGTATTCTCTTTCGCAGGGCCCCACGATCCGTGGGCAGCCACACGCCATTCTTGAGAGGTATGTTGTTCGATGGCCACACCCACGAAGAAGCCCGGCACCGCGACGGGTAAGCGGTCCCGGCTCTACTGGGCGGTTCCCGCCGTCCTCGTGGCGCTGGTCCTGGCAGTGCTGGTCGCCAGGCTGCTGATGGGGCTGCCCGCAGTTGCTTCGTTCGTGGCCGATTACCCGGGCCGCTCCGAACTGCCTGCCGGCGCCCCCGTGGGGTTCCCGGCATGGCTCGCCTGGCAGCACTTCCTGAACGGTTTCTTCCTGCTCCTGATCATCCGCACAGGATGGCAGGTGCGGACCACCACCCGTCCCAGCGGGCATTGGACCCGCAACAACAAGGGCCTGATCCGCACCAGGAACGCGCCCACCAAGATCAGCCTGGAGCTCTGGTTCCACTTGACCCTCGATGCCCTGTGGATCCTGAACGGGCTGGTCTTCGCCGTCGTGCTGTTCGCCACCGGCCAGTGGATGCGCATCGTCCCCACGAACTGGGATGTGGTTCCCAACGCCCTCTCGGCCGCGCTGCAGTATGCCTCGCTGGACTGGCCCACGGAGGACGGCTGGATCAACTACAACGCGCTGCAGCTCCTGGCCTACTTCGCGACCGTCTTCATCGCCGCGCCGCTGGCATTCATCACCGGGTTGCGGATGTCCTCCGCGTGGCCGAAGAGGGCAGCCGGGCTCAACAAGGCCTACCCGATCGAATGGGCGCGTGCCGTCCACTTCCCGGTGATGATCTATTTCGTGGCCTTCATCGTGGTCCACGTCTTCCTGGTGCTCACCACCGGCGCCCTGCGTAACCTGAACCACATGTATGGTGTCCAGGACGGGGATGGCTGGTTCGGTTTCTGGGTTTTCCTTGCGTCCGTGGCGGTCATGGTGGCAGCCTGGTTCCTGGCCCGCCCGATCTTCCTGAGGCCCATTGCGTCCCTGATGGGCAAGGTCAGCCGCTAGGCTCAGCGTCCTTGAGCTGCTGGTAGGCGTTCAGCGCCCGTTCCCGTGATTCCGGCAGGTCCACGAGCGGTTCCGGGTACCCTTGGACCCCTGACTTCCAGGGTTCGTGGATGGCCTTGCCGTCCAGTTCGGAAAGTTCCGGGATGAACTCGCGCAGGTACCTCCCGGCGGCGTCGAATTTCTTGCTCTGCGTGACGGGATTGAAGATCCGGTAGTACGGTGAGGCATCGGCGCCGGAACCCGCCACCCACTGCCAGTTGGCCGGGTTGTTGGCGGCGTCCGCGTCCACCAGGGTGTCCCAGAACCATTCCTCCCCGATCCGCCAATCGGTCAGGAGGTTCTTGACCAGGAAGGATGCGGCCGCCATCCGGACCCGGTTGTGCATCCATCCCGTCTGCCACAGCTGCCGCATTCCGGCGTCAACGAGGGGATAGCCTGTGTGTCCGTGCTGCCACGCTGCCAGTTCCCGTTTGCCCGGCGACCCCCACTGGAACCTGTCGAACGCCGGCCGGAAGTTTTGGGTGGCCAAGTCCGGATTGTGGTAGAGCAAATGCCAGTTGAACTCGCGCCAGCCCAGTTCGGAACGGAATATTCCGACGTCGGCAGGGACTTTGCGGGGGTGGCGGCGGCGAATCTCCCGCCACACGCGGAACGGGCTGATCTCGCCGAAGCGCAGGTAGGGTGACAGCCTGCTGGTGCCATCGGTGCCGGGGAGGTTCCTCCCCGTGCCGTATTCTTCGATGGGGCCGTCCAGGAAGTCCTCCAGGCGGTGTGCGGCGCCCTTTTCGCCGGGCTCCCAGGCCTTGGCGAGGCCGCCGCTCCAGTCGGGGGAGGTGGGCAGGAGCGCCCAGCTGCCCAGCGTGTCGGAGGCGGGCAGCCCGCGACCGGACGGAGCGGGTCCGGGCAACGTCCCCGGTGCCTCCAGGGGGTCGCGGATGTCCGCCGCGGCCAGGCAAGCCCGCCAGAAGGGTGAATAGACCTTGTACGGGCCACCCGCGCCAGTGGTAATGGTCCAGGGCTCGAAGAGGAGGTTCGCCTGGAAGCTGGCGGCTTCGATGCCGTTGCTGCCGGCCCAGTCCTTGATTCCGGCATCAACACTTCGCTCGGACAGACCGTACCGCCGGTTCCAAAAGATGTGGGACGCATTGGTCCGGGTGGCCAGTTCCTGGATGATGCCCGCCGCGGGACCGCGGCGCAGGACCAACCTGGAACCTTTTCCTTCCAGGTCCGCGGCCAGCGCCGATAAGGAATGGTGCAGCCACCACCGGGCAGCACCACCGAGCGGGCGTATTCCTTCGGACTCCTCGTCGAGGATATAGACCACCGTCATGGAACCGCCCAGGCGGGCCGCGGCGTCCAGCGCCGGGTTGTCGTCCAGGCGCAGGTCGTCGCGCAGCCATACCAGGGACGTTTCTTCAGTGGATGCCATACCACCACGCTACACACTGGAGGCAAGGCAATGGCCGGGACACCGGTCCCGGCCATTGCCTTGTTGCAAGCTGCGGATATGCAGCGGGTCAGAGCTTGTCGAAGTCGGCTTCGTCAACGGTGGATCCGGACGTTGCTGCCTGGCTCCCGGCGCCGAGGGCAGGCTTGCCGCCGGCCTTCAGGGCTGCCAGCCGGGCGTCGATCTCTGTCTGCTCTCCCAGGTCTTCCAGCTGGTTGAACTGCGCATCAAGGCTGGACGCCGCAAGTTCCTCCTGCCCGCGGACCTTGGCCTCCTCACGGCGGATCTTCTCTTCGAAGCGGCCCACTTCGCTGGTGGGGTCCATGATGTCGATGCTCTTGATGGCGTCGTGCACCTGCGACTGTGCGGCGGCGGTCTTGGACCTGGCGACGAGTTCGTTGCGCTTGCTGGTCAGCTGGTTGAGCTTGTTCTTCATCTGGTCCAGGCCCACCTTGAGCTTGTCCACGATTTCGCGCTGGGAGGCGATGCTCGGCTCAGCGCCCTTGGCTTCACTCTCGGCCGCCATCTGGCGCTGCAGGGCAACCTTGGCCAGGTTGTCGAACTTCTCGGCGTCGGCCACATCGCCGGCGGCACGGAATTCGTCAGCCTTGCGGGAGGCGGCAAGGGCCTTGTTGCCCCAGTCCTGGGCGTTTTTGATGTCCTCGTTGTAGTCGTCCTCGAGCATCCGGAGGTTGCCGATGGTCTGGGCCACGGCGGATTCGGCCTCTGCGATGTTGTTGGTGTAGTCGCGGACCATCTGGTCCAGCATCTTCTGCGGATCTTCGGCGTTGTCCAGCAAAGAGTTGATATTCGCCTTTGCCAACTGCGCGATCCGGCCGAAAATGGACTGCTTAACCATGGTGTTTGCCTTTCGTCCTGCTCTGTGATGTTGATGACCCACTGGAACCGGTGCACAGTGGTGTACTGCTGCTGTCCGCCGGCCGGATTACTCCTGGGTGGTCCGGCGGAGTGTCTAGAAACTGCCGGAGTCGCCGCCGCCAAAATCGCCGCCGCCAAAGTCTCCGCCGCCGAAGCCGCCGGAATCTCCGCCCCAGCCGCCCCCGCCGCCGGAGTCTCCGCCCCAGCCGCCTCCGCCGCCCCAGCCGCCGTGGCCGCCGTTCAGGATGGAGTTGATCAGGATGCCGCCCAGGATGGCGCCGCCCAGGCCGCCGCCCCCGCCGCCGCCGAACATGCCCCCCCGGCCGAAGCCCTGGTTGGCGTAGCCGTCGAAGTGTTCGACGTCGGCCTGGGCCAGTTGTGCCGCCTGCGCCGCCAGGGCGTGGGCCTGCTGTGCATAGGTCAGTGCCGTGACCGGATCGGTGCGGGCTATGGAGAGGGCGTAGTCGAGGTTCCGCTGGGATTCGGCCAGCCGGGTACGCGCCTCGGTGCCGACGCCGCCGCGCCGTGCGGTGATGTAGTCGGAGGTTGCGCTGATTTGGGCCTGCGCGGACATGATGGTTTGCTGCAGGGAGGCCTGGGCGCGCCGGGCCTGGTCCTGCTGGTCCCGGATGCCGGTCAGGGCCTGGTCCAGGGTCTGGTGCGCGCTTTCGACGCGTTGCAGGGTGGCGACAGGATCGATCTTTCCGCCCTGGATTTCGGTCTTCACCTGGGCAAGGGCCGCCTCCACCGCAGCCACGGGCCCCGCCAGTTCGGCGTGGGTTCCGGACTGGATCATGGCCTTGGCCTGCGCCAGGTCCTGGGCTGTGTCCACCACGGCCGTTTCTACGCTGGCGTGAGCTTCATCGAGGCTGGAAGAAAGTTTGGAAATGGCGTCCAGGAGGACGTTGGTCTGGTGCAGGCTCTCTTCGGCTGCGCGGACGGCCACGGCAGCCAGGCTTTGCTCGCCGCCGTCCAGCTTCTGCTGTGCTGTCCCGGAGGCGTTCTGCACAAAGGCCAGCCGTTCTTTAGCCTGGACGATGTTGTCCGAAACCTGCGTCAGCGCGCTGTCCGCGTACTTGGACCGCATGGTGGCCAGCGACTGCTCGGCACTTGCAATCTTTGCGTCCGCTTCCCCGGCTCCGGTGTTGACAGCTGCCAAGGCCTGGGGAGCGTTCTTTTCAAGCTCACGCAGGGAATCGAAGTCCGCCTTTTGCTCCTGCAGGGAGGCGAGGGCGGCCTCGGACCGGCGAATGATTTCGCCCAGCCAGGTCCGTTGCTGTTCCTCCGTGTCCGGGATGTGGTCATCAAGCTGCTGCTGCAATTTAAAGGATTCGCCCATGTGGGCTTTGGCTTCCTCCAGCGCTTTGGTGAAGTTGCCTACCGCGGAGTCGCCGTACTGAGCCTGCGCGAAGCCGAGTTCCTGTTCGCTGGACTTGATGGCGTCATCTGCCTCGATCAGGAGGGAACCACTCTTGCGGCGGAGTTCCTCCACGCTCAGCGAGGCCAGCGGGTCCAGTTCAGCGCCCTGGGGGCCGTAGCTGCCTGTGGAGGCCTGGCCTGCTGCCTTCTTCCGGCGGTTCCGGTAATACAGGTAGGCGCCGCCGCCTGCCACCACGACGCCGGCCCCAACCAGGACCGCGGCGCCCGCACCGTCACCGGAGGACACATTGCCGCTGCCGCCATTGGCGGCGTCGCCGATTGCCGATGCGGTGTCGATGGCAGCCTGCGCGTAATCCTTCTTGCCCCCGGCCAGGTTGGCGGTGACTGCGTTTTGGCTGATGTTGGCCTGCTTGGACCGAATGGGGCTGCTCGAATTCGTGACGAAGTCGAACTTGCCGTCATCAACAGCAATTGCCAGGACGGCGTCGGCCCTGCCCATGGTCCTCAGCTCAGCTACCTTCTGCGTCCACTGAGCCGGATCGGTCGGGTTGGTGAAGGTCTTCACCGTGACCACGTACAGGTTGTACTTGTGGTCTTTCAGCAGCTTCTGGATGGCGTCCTGGACTTCGCCCTTCCGGCTGCCCAGGACGTTGGCATTGTCAACAATGTTGGTCCCGGATGGAATGGTCACCGGGTCTTCGGCCCAGGCCGCGCCGGCGGGAACCGCGAGCAGCCCGGCAAGGCCGATCATGGCGAGGAAACGTTTGAACTTTGACCGCATGTGCAACCCTTCAGCACGCCTGACACCGACTCGGGACGAATCAGTCGTCGAATCCAGCAGCGCCCCCACGCTTGGTGTGAAGCCGCAGGTCGCTGTGGCAATTCATCTTGATTCTATGGTGCACCCCACAGCCAGTCCATGCGGCCGAATATGCCGCCAGCGAAACGCACGGCGGGGGTTTCCGGGAAGGCCCGGACGTTCAGGAAGCTTTCAGCAAACATCCGAGCTTGTTCCAGCGGGACGGGTCATAGTTAATGGCAGACAAGGATGAAAGGAAGTCCCATGACTGAGAATCACACGCCAGGACCGGTCCCGGAGGGCGACGCGGGCAGCCGGAACCCCTGGCAGCAGCAGAACCCGCAGCAGCCCGGAGACCGCCCGGCGGCCAGTCAGTCCGGGAACGGCGGAAATGCCGGCCAGGAACAGGGCCACTACGGCGCCCCTGACCAGCAGCACAACCCCACGGAACGGCTGGACCAGCCGCAGGCCCGCCAGGACCATACCCAGGAGCTCCCCGGCGCTCCCCGCCCCGTGTACCCGCAGCGCCAGCCCTTCTACGGCCAGTCCGGATACTACGGCCAGCAGCAGAACGGCCAGCCCGGCCAAGGTGCCGGGCCCGGTATGCAGCAAGGAGGTGTCGGCCTGGCGCACAATCCCAAGGATGCTCCCCGCCGGAAGGCGACCTTCGGCATCGGCACCCTCATCGCCAGCATCCTCGCCGCAGGCCTTGTGGGCGGCGGCGTGGCTACGGTGGGCGCAGGTGAGCTGTTTGGAAATGCCGCCTCCAGCACCTCGTCGGTGGGCGGCAGCAACCAGCCGGGAACCGTCATCGTTAACAACAAAGACGACGTCAACGCCATTACTGCCGCGGCGGTGAAGGCTTCACCCAGTGTGGTTACCATCAGTGCCACCAGCGGCAGCTCCGGCGGCACCGGTTCGGGCATCGTCCTCGACGACCAGGGACACATCCTGACCAACACCCACGTGGTCACGCTGGACGGCCAGAGCGCCAACGCCACCCTTGAAATCCGCACCAGCGACGGCAAGGTCCTTCCCGCGAAGCTGGTGGGCACGGACCCCCTGTCCGACCTCGCGGTCATCAAGGTGGACGACACCTCAAGCCTCTCGCCCGCCACCCTGGGGGATTCATCCAAGCTCAACGTGGGTGACACCGCGATCGCCATCGGTTCACCGCTTGGCCTGACCGGGACGGTGACGGACGGCATTGTGTCCACACTGAACCGGACCATCAGCGTGGCATCGTCGGCAGCCCCGCAGGGCGGTGACAACAGCCAGGGCGGCGACCAGGGATTCCAGTTTGCGCCTCCGGGCGGCGGACAAAGCCAGCAAAGTTCGGGCCAGGGATCCATCGCCATCAACGTGATCCAGACCGATGCCGCGATCAACCCCGGCAACTCCGGCGGCGCGCTGGTCAACAGCAAGGGTGAGATCATCGGCGTGAACGTGGCCATCGCCTCCGCAGGCTCCGGCACGTCGACGTCCCAGAGCGGCAACATCGGCGTCGGGTTCAGCATTCCGATCAACAACGCCAAGCGCGTGGCCCAGGAGATCATCGACAACGGCAAGGCCTCCCATGGCCAGTTGGGTGTCAGCGTCAAGGCGAAGACCACCTCCGGTGCGTCCTCGGAATTCTCCGTTGGAGCCGACGTAGCCACGGTTGACGGCAGTTCACCGGCAGGAAAGGCCGGGATCAAGGTTGGCGATGTCATCACCAAGTTCAATGACCTCAGCATCGGTGAACCGAACCAGCTGACCGCGGCGGTCCGCGAGCAGCCGGCAGGTTCCACGGTCAAGATCACGGTCCAGCGCGGCGGCAAGGAGCAGACGTTCGACGTCACGCTCGGCGCGGCAGCCAGCTGACACGCCCAAGCCATCACGACGGCGGCGTCCCCACCCCGGGGGCGCCGCCGTCGCCATGTCCGGCGCAACGGAAAACCTGACACAGGCGTTAACGGAAGAGGGCGCCCGGACGCGCCGATATGGTTAGCTAGGAGCTACCCGCCTGCCGGGCATTCCGCGGCCATGACCCACCCGGCTGGCTGTCCACAAGCATGGAAGGCTGCTGTAACCACAGTGGAAGAGACATTGAAGATCGTAGTCCTGGTCAAACATGTACCGGACGCCCAATTCGACCGCCACCTGGGCGGCGAAGGCAACACCGCGGACCGCGACGAAAGCATCCTGTCCGAGCTAGACGAATACGCCCTGGAAGCTGCCTTGCAGCTTGCCGAGGCCAGGGGCGGAAGCAAGGCCGGCAACCAGGTCATTGCCCTGAGCATGGGTCCGGCCGGAGCCGTCAACGCCGTGAAGAAGTCGCTGCAGATGGGCGCCACCGAAGGCGTCCACCTCACGGACGACGCACTTGCAGGCTCCGACGCTGCTGCCACGTCGCTGGCACTTGCGGCGGCCGTCCGGCACCTGGGCGGCGTGGACCTGGTCCTCACCGGGATGGCCTCCACCGACGGTGAGACCTCGCTGGTCCCGGCGCAGCTGGCAGAGCGGCTCGGGCTGCCGCAGGTGACGTTCGCCTCCTCGCTGGAGGTCGACGGCGGCCGGCTCACCGCCCGCCGTGATGCTGACACGTCATCGGAAACCGTGGAAGCCCCCCTGCCCGCGGTCGTGTCCGTTACGGACCAGATCAACGAGCCCCGGTACCCCAACTTCAAGGGCATCATCGCCGCCAAGCGCAAGAGCATCACCACGCTCTCCCTCGCCGACATCGGCGTGGACCCTGCCCAGGTTGGCTTTGCCGGGTCCTGGACCACCGTCACCAGCGCCGAAGAGCGGCCGCCGAGGACTGCCGGCACCATCATCACCGACGAGGGCGACGCCGGCATCAAGCTGGTTGACTTCCTGGCCGCCCAGAAGCTGCTCTAAGAGGACACCGACATGGCAAAAGTACTCGTATTCATCGACAACCCCGGAGCTTCGCTCAAGAAGAGCAGCCTGGAGCTGCTGACCCTTGCACGTTCCTTGGGGGAGAGCTCCGTCGCGGTCAACGGAGACCTTTCCGACCACGTCGCGGCCACCTTCTCGGAATACGGTGTGGGCACCGTCCTGCACCCGTCGGCCCAGGACCTGGGCGACTTCCTCGTGGCACCCAAGGCAGCCTACCTGGCTGCGGCGGCAGAGGCGGCCGGCGCGGGGATCGTGCTGCTGGACAACTCACCGGAAGGCAAGGAGATCGCTGCGCGGCTGGGCATCAGGCTCAACGCCGGCGTCATCACCGACGTCGTTGCCGTAGACCCGGACGGTACTGCGCACAAGTCTGTCCTGGCCGGCTCGTACAACACCTCCTGCAAGGCCACGACGGCCGTTTCCGTGCTCACGCTCAAGGCCAACAACGTGGTACCGGAACCCGCGCCCGCACCCACCACGCCTGAAACGGCAACGGTGGAGGTGCCCGCCGTCGCCAACGCTGCCCGCATTACTGCCCGCGAGCAGAAGGTGGCCAGCGGCCGCCCGGACCTCACGGACGCCCGGATCGTCGTTGCCGGCGGCCGCGGCATGGACGGTGACTTCGGTCCCGTCGAGGAGCTGGCCGATGCCCTTGGTGCCGCGGTAGGAGCTTCCCGTGCAGCCACCGACGCCGGATGGATCAGCCACGACGCACAGGTGGGGCAGACCGGCAAGACGGTTTCCCCGCAGCTGTACATCTCGGCAGGCATCTCGGGCGCCATCCAGCAGAAAGCCGGCATGCAGACGTCCAAGGTGATCGTCGCCGTGAACAAGGATGCCGAATCACCTGTCTTCGAGATCGCGGACTTCGGCATCATCGGGGACGTCTTCGACGTCCTGCCGCAGGCCGCGGCCGAGATCAAGAAGCGAAAAGGCTGATCCGTTGACTGCTTCCAGCGAGCAGGCAGGCAGCCCGTTCAACCCGGACATCCACCGGGTTGGGCGGGTGCTCTGTTTTGCGGCGCACCCTGACGACATCGACTTCGGCGCAGCGGGCACCATCGCCGCGTGGACGGCTGCAGGGGTGGAGGTGAGCTACTGCATCATGACCGACGGCGATGCCGGCGGTTTCGATCCTGCCCACCGCGCGGACATCATCGCCATGCGGGACACCGAACAGCGCCGGGCAGCGGAGCTGGTGGGGGTCACTGACATCCACTACCTCCACCAGCGTGACGGCTACCTTGAGGCCTCGCACGAGGTGATGAAAGGGGTGGTGCGGCTGATCCGCGAAGTCCGCCCCGACGTCGTCCTCGCCATGCATCCCGAACGGAACTGGCAGCGGATCCAAAAGAGCCACCCGGACCACCTGGCTGTGGGGGAGGCGGTGACCCGGGCCGTGTATCCGGCACTGGAGAACCCGTTCGCCTACCCCGACCTGGCGGAAGCGGGCCTGGAGGCCTACAAGCTGCCGTGGCTCTGGCTATATGCGGGCCCGGAGGAGCGGGAAAACCACTTCGTCGATGTCACCGACCAGGTGGATGCGAAACTCGCGGCCATCCATGTCCACGTCAGCCAGCACCCGGATGTGGAGGCCATGGAAGCCACTGTGCGCCAGGGCATGCGCACCAACGCCGCACGGGCAGGGATGCCGCACGGGCGCAGTTCCGAGGCCTTCCACGTGGTGGCGGTCAACGGGCCGGGCACCATCGCAGGCTTCTAGGACGAAAGAAGCGCCCCGTTCCCACCACGGGATCGGGGCGCTTCTTTCGTTGGTCGCCGTTGCCGGTTCCGGATTCCGGGTCAGGCGCCGAGCGGGGCCGCCGCAACCGTCGGCAGGGTGGGCGCCTTCGAACCGCCGGCCGGTTCAACGGTGATGCCCAGCGATGCTGCCGAATGGATGCCCTGGACCACGGCAGGCTTCGAGAGTGCCTGTTCGTCCATCAGGCCCTGCGACACAGGGGCTGAACCGTCCTTGGGAATGAGCCACATTTGGTAGACCTTGCCGGCCGGCGGGGCGGGCACGCCGCTCATTTTCACTACGGCGGCATCCTCGGATGCGGAGATCAGCACCGTCGCCTTCCCGCCGCCTTGAACGTTGACGGATGCCTCACGCAGGTCCCCGGCACGCACAACCTGGTTTACGGGATCATTCTGGTCGGCCAGGTAGGCGCCGACTCCGACTCCGCCCAGGGCAATGGCTGCCGCGGCTGCCACGCCCACCAGCCAGCGCCTGGTGCCGGAGGGGCGGCGCTCTGCGCGGCGTTGGCGGGCCTGGGCGAGCTCGTCCGTTGGTCCGGCCGGTTGTACCGCGCCTGCGGTCGGGGGTACGACTTCTGCGCCGGTACGGCCGCTGCCCGCGGGAAGCTGGGCCACAATCCTTTCGAAAAGGTCCGACGGCGGCTCCTCCTCCACGCGGAAGGTACGCGCCAGCGTCTCCCGGGACTGGCGGACACGCTCCAGGAAGACCAGGCGCTCCGTCTCCGGTGCGGTGGACATGTAGTGGTCGATGGCATCGCGTTCCTGTTCCGTGACCGCGTCCAGGGCGTAGAGTTCGGCGAGGTCGACGGCCCGGCCCGCCGCAAGGTCCATGGCGACGGTGTCGCCAAAGGCACGGGAACGGTCGTCGCGGCTGTTGTCCATGTCGTTCAATTCAACTCACCCCCAGACAGGTCTTCAAACGGATCAGTCCATCGCGGATGCGGGACTTGATGGTGGGAACAGCGGCGTTCAGCCGTTCTGCGACTTCCCGGTAGGTCAGGCCGCCGTAGTAGGCCAGGCGCACGGACTCCTGCTGTGTTTCGGTCAGCGTCTCCAAACAACGGACCACAGCCTCGGCCTCGAGCCGGCTTCCGACCTCATCGGAGACGCTGTCGTGGTCGATGTCCTGGGTGCTGGCCCCGTATTTCGCTTCCCTGTCCGTGGAGGACTGCGAGGAACGGACCTTGTCCACCGCGCGCCGGTGCGAGATGGTCATGAGCCAGGACAGCGGGCTGCCGGCCTGGGGATCGAACTTGGCCGCGTTCTGCCAGACCTGCAGGAAGACTTCCTGCGTGGTGTCTTCGCTGAGTTCGGGATCGATCAGGACCCGGCGTGCCATGCCGAAAACCCGGCGGGACGTGAGCTGGTAGAACTCGGCAAACGCGGCCTGGTCCCCGCGGGCAACAGCGGCCAACAGGGTTGAAAGACGCTGGCTGATGTCGGCTGGGGGATCAGTCACCGCGGCGGAGCCCTCGGGATTCGGCGCGTTGGGAGTTTCCATCACATCCAAGCATAAGTCTCCGGCGGGAGATTCCCGGGCAGTGCCGCTCCTGCTGCGGTGTTCGCGCCTGGAATGCGCCTCGAGTAACGTCACCTGCCGCTCCTTGCTCCGCTTGAATGTGTTCAAGAGCCATTCGGAGCCGTGCGGCAAGCGGATGGGATGGGCGCAAAAAATATTGGCGCCGCGGGCGGTCCCGGTGGGCGGGGAGCTAGATCTTGGCGCCGGCGAAGCCGTGCTGCCGCCAGGCTTCGTAGACGGCAATGGACGCGGCGTTGGCGAGGTTGAGGGAGCGCAGCGCCGGGAGCATGGGCAGGCGCACCGTGGCGCTCACATGGGGGTCGGTCTTCAGCTCTTCCGGCAGGCCGACAGATTCCCGGCCGAACATCAGGACGTCGCCTGGCCGGTACGGGATGTCGGTGTAACTGGTTGTACCGTCCGAAGTGAAGGCGTAGACCCGCTCCGGCTTGAGGTGCTCCCAGGCGTCTTCGATGCTCCGGTGAACTGTCACGACGGCGAGGTCATGGTAGTCCAGGCCAGCGCGGCGCAGTTTGGCATCGGAGAAGTCGAAGCCCAGGGGTTCCACGAGGTGCAGTTCAGCCCCGGTGATGGCGGCAAGGCGGATGGCGTTGCCGGTATTGCCGGGAATTTCTGGGGCATGGAAGAGGATGCGGAACACCTTCCCATCCTAGCCAACCGCGGTCAGTGCATGCCGCGCAGCAGCCTGGCCAGGACCGGCACGTTCACGGTGTTGGGTGCCGGTCCGGCGGCCAGGAACTCCTTCAGGCCGCGCACCAGGCCGGCAGCATTGACGATCTGGACTGTATCCATGGGACCTGCCGGGCGGCGGTGGTGGTCGATCACGGGCTCATGGAGGTTTCCGTCCGGGCTGAACACCACGGTCCACCCGGTGACGTTCAGTTCCGGGAAGATGTCCTGCATGGCCCACACCACCTGGGCAAGCTGCGGCGGCGCCACTGCGCGACCCCCGTGGTTGAGGGTGCGGCCGTCCCAGGCATAGGCGCCCTTTGGCAGGAGCATCGAGTTGACCAAGGCAAGGCGGTAGCCCGATAGTACGGCGTGGTCGATGTGGCTGTTGTCCGCCGGCGATTGCAGGCCGTTGATGAGCCGGGCCGCGGGGATGGCCGGCAGCACCTGGCGGGAGAGCAGTTGCACCGTGCGCATTTCACGCTGGATCCGTGCCTCGGCGCCGAAGATTCCCCTCTTCCGGGGCATCCCATGAACCTGCTGGCGGCCCTGTTCGAAAGGAATCAGCGGGACGTCGCCGCTCCCTTCGTATGGCGGAACGTAAACGGGAGGGTCCCCGGCGGTGTTCCGGCCGGTGCCTGGCCTGCGGACTGCGGCGGAGGCCGGGCTCCCGGCCGCCGGTGCATCAAAGTGGGCGCCGGCGCTTGACGGAGCGTCACCCGCCGCGTAGGAGCGGTCGTAGGCCCTGCGGCGCTGCGGATCGATCAGCGTCTCGTAGGCAGCGGTCACCCGGCGGAACGTTGCGGCGTCACCCCCGTGGTCCGGGTGGGCGGTCCTGGCAGCACGCCGGTAGGCCACTTTGATCTCTTTCTCGGTGGCTGTGACGGCCACACGGAGGACCTGGTAGTGGGAGCTGCTGCTCTCGGTCAAGCAATCTTCCTCTTCTTCAAGCGCCACGGGAAAGCGGAGTGCCCGCCCAGTCTAGCCAGCGCGGATGGCTGGCCTGCACTGACAACGAGCGTCCGGGGTGCGCAGGTTCCCTGCCGCCGGAGTCTAGACTCGTGGATGCACAGCCGAACACTGGCTGAAGGGGATGCAGCGGGGTGGAAATGGATTTGCCGACGACGGCCCGGCCGGCAGGCCGGGGATGGCGCCTGGGGGTGCTGCTGGCCGTAGCCGGGCTGGGGGCTGTGCTGCTGGCCGGCTGCAGCGTGGATGTCCGTGACCCTGCCGCCCCGGAAGCGCCGCCAAGCACGCCCGTCCTGTCGACCCCGACGATCACCCCGGGCCACGACGCCGCAGCAGTGGCAGCCCGGGACCTGCCTTTTGCGGCCGGGGGCACCCTGGCCCCGGGCGTCCCGGTAGGTATCTCTGATGAGCTGAAGCGTGCGCCGGGGTGGAAGCCGGTCACGGAGGACGTGTCCGGCGCAAGCCAATTCGCCAAGGCTGACGGCTGCGTCGTTGCGGCCCGGGTCAGTACCGGACAGGGCCCGCTGGTCCGCGGGGACGACCGTGAGTCCACGGTGGCCCTGTTCCAGTACCTGGATGCCACCATCCAGCCCTCGTATTTGACGACGGGAACGATGCAGTGGGGCGGCAGCGTCGAAGAACCCGGTAAGAGCGTCGAGGTCCTCGTGCTGGAACCGGCCGCCCACGGCGGAAGATCGACTGCGGTCCTTGCCAGGGTCTTCGGCACCGCGGGTTCGTCGGCCTATGTCTCGGTGTCCTGCCCGGATCCGGGGTCGCTCGCCGCCGCCCGCAAGGATGTGGCGCGCTACATGCCTTTAGTGCCGCCGTCGGCCTGAGCCTGGTGGTTGCCAGCCGAGAGCCGGTTGAGGGCCAGCGCGCCCACCAGGAGGCCGAAGTCACGCAGGGCCACGTCGTAGAAGCCTCCAAGGAGGAGCAGGTTGACGATGATCCCTGCGAGCCAGGCGGCCACCAGGAGTGAGCCGAAGCGGGGGCGGATTGCCACCGCGATGCCCGCGATGATCTCCACGACACCCACCACGTCCATGAAGGTTCGTGGGGAGAGGGGCACCAGGGCAGTCGCCTGGGGTGCCAGGTAGACGGTCCAGTCGGTGAGGATGTTCGTGAACTTGTCCAGGCCGAACAGGATCGGGGCGATGGTAAAGACAGTGCGCAGCAGCAGGAAGGCCTGCCGCGTCGCCGACTCGGTGGCCGGTGCATGGTATGCGCGCACTGCCGATGCTGGTTTCATGATGTGCTCCTTCTAAAAGTAGGTAAGCCAATTTTAGAAAGCCGATGTTCTATAATCAAGAGATCCTGACTATGGATTGGTGGACCCGTGTATCGACTTCCCTGGGCGGACAGGATTGCAGCCGTCGCCTCCTTGGCGGACGCCAAACGGCTGCAGCTTTTCGAACTGGTCGCAGCCTCCCCACGGCCGGTGGGCCGGGACGAGGTGGCCGAATCCGTAGGCATGGCACGGAGCACGGTCTCGTTCCACCTGGACAGGCTGGTCCAGGACGGGCTGCTGGCTGTCGAGTTCCGCAAGGCATCCGGAAAGGCTGGGCCGGGGTCAGGCCGGCCGGCCAAGATATACCGGCGGGCGGCAGGGGAAGTGGGGGCGACGGTACCGGACCGCAACTATGACCTGGCCGGGGAGCTGATGGCGGCCGCCATCGAGGCGTCCGAGGCCGGGAGTGGTCCGGCGGGTGAGGCGCTGCGCGCAGCCGCCTTCCGGAAGGGCCGCGAACTGGCCGAAGCCGCCGGAAGCATAGGGGATTTCCTGGCCCAGGCCGGCTACCGGCCCCAGGACGACGGCGAGGGCGGCTACCTGCTGCCCAACTGCCCCTTCCACCGCCTTTCCAGCCGGCACGCGTCAGTAGTATGCGACATGAACGGCGCATTCCTGCGGGGAGCAGCAGCCGGATGCGGCGACCCCGGGGACCGGGTGGCATCGGTCGACCTTCCCGGCCACTGCTGTGCGAGGATCACCGGCGCATCATGAGCCGTGCCCGGGGCTGCTTCCCGGGGCCGGGGCCGCCGTGGCAGTCGGCGCTAGAATTGGACGGTGCCCGCCTACCTCGACCACGCCGCCACCACGCCGCTGACCGGTGCGGCCCTCACCGCCCTGACGCGTGAACTGGCGCGCACCGGAAACCCGTCGTCACTGCACGGTTCCGGCCGCCGCGCCCGCCGTGCCGTCGAAGACGCGCGCGAGACCATTGCTGCGGCCGTGGGGGCACACCCGTCAGAAGTGATCTTCACCTCCGGCGGCACCGAATCGGACAATCTTGCCGTGAAGGGCCTGTACTGGTCCCGCGTGGCCGAGGACCCCAGGCGGCGCCGCATCCTCTGCTCCGCCGTCGAGCACCACGCGGTGCTGGACACTGTCGAATGGCTCGAACGCCACGAGGGCGCGGACGTAACCTGGCTGCCCGTGGACAGCGAGGGTGTGGTGGATCCCGTCATCCTGGAGGCGGAGCTGGCGCGCGACCCCGGCAGCGTGGCACTGGTGACCGTGATGTGGGCCAACAACGAAGTAGGCACCGTCCAGCCCATCCGCCGCATCGTGGAGCTGGCCCATGAGGCCGGCGTGCCGGTCCACTCCGACGCTGTCCAGGCATTCGGCTCCCTGCCCGTGGACTTCAAGGAATCCGGCCTCGACGCAATGTCCATTTCCGGCCATAAGATTGGCGGCCCAGTCGGTGTGGGCGCGCTGTTGCTGGGCCGCTCGGTCAAGCTGACGCCCGTGCAGCATGGCGGTGGGCAGGAACGCGACGTCCGCTCCGGGACGCTGGACACGGCGTCAATCGCGGCTTTCGCCGCCGCCGCGGAAGCCGCTACTGCAGCGCGCGCCGGGGAATCGGCGCGGATTGCTGCACTGCGTGACCGCCTTGTGGACGGCGTCCGCGAACGGGTTCCCGAAGCCGTCCTCCGTGGCGCGCAGGGCGACGGCCGGCTGCCGGGCAACGCGCATTTCACCTTTCCTGGCTGCGAAGGGGATTCGCTGCTGTTCCTCCTGGACCTGGCGGGGATCGAATCGTCCACCGGCTCGGCCTGCACCGCCGGCGTGCCACGGCCCTCCCACGTGCTGCTGGCCATGGGCCTGGACGAGGAAACCGCGCGGGGTGCCCAGCGGTTCAGCCTGGGACACACCTCCACCGAGGCCGACGTCGATGCCTTGCTTGCCGCACTGCCCAAGGCTTATTCGCGTGCACGCCAAGCCGGAATGGCAGGGCACGAGTCCAGCATTCAAACCGCCGGTACCGTGGCACGGCAGGCGATGCACGGCAGTTGATCCGGTGGGGCCCTGGTGCCCTGGACGGGTTTGCGCTGGAAATCCCCGCCGAGGGGCGATTTGCGCAGGTCCGTAGAATGGATAGGCGAAGATCGTTTCCGCCGCCCGGCACTGCCGCCGGGCCCCGGTAAGACAGCATCCCCCAACAGAAAGCCAGCATGCGAGTACTAGCAGCCATGAGCGGCGGAGTTGATTCCGCCGTTGCCGCCGCCCGCGCGGTCGAGGCAGGGCACGACGTCGTCGGCGTCCACCTTGCCCTGTCCCGCATGCCCGGAACCCTGCGCACCGGCAGCCGAGGCTGCTGCACCATCGAAGACTCCCGGGATGCATGGCGTGCCTGCGACGTCCTCGGCATTCCCTACTACGTCTGGGATTTCTCCGAGCGCTTCAAGGAAGACGTGGTCCAGGACTTCATCGACGAATACGCCGCCGGCCGCACTCCCAACCCCTGCATGCGCTGCAACGAACGGATCAAGTTCGCAGCCCTGCTGGAGAAAGCCATTGCCTTGGGCTTTGATGCCGTCTGCACCGGCCACTACGCCAAGGTGATCGAGGACGCTGACGGCAACCGGGAACTCCACCGCGCAGCCGACTGGGCGAAGGATCAGAGCTACGTCCTGGGTGTCCTGACGCACGAACAACTCAAGCACTCCATGTTCCCCCTGGCCGACACCCCGTCCAAGGCCGAGGTCCGCGCCGAAGCGGAACGGCGGGGCCTCTCAGTCGCCAACAAGCCGGACAGCCACGACATCTGCTTCATTCCCGACGGCGACACAGCCGGCTGGCTCGCCGAGAAAATCGAGATGACCACCGGTGACATCGTGGACGAGTCCGGCGCCAAGGTGGGGGAGCACCCGGGAGCCAACGCCTTCACGGTGGGCCAGCGGCGCGGACTCAAGCTTGGCACCCCGGCGGCGGACGGCAAGCCCCGCTTCGTCCTGGAAATCCGGCCCAAGGAAAACAAGGTGGTTGTGGGTCCCGAAGCCCTGCTCGCCATCGACGAGATCCGCGGCATCAAGGTCTCCTGGGCGGGGCTTCCCATTTCCGAGGTGGACTCAGGGGCGGAGTTCAATTGCCACGCCCAGGTCCGCGCGCACGGGGATCCCGTACCTGCCAAAGCATGGATGGAGCCGGCGCGGGACGGCGCTGCCGGCAGCCAACTGGTGGTCCGGCTTGAGGCACCGCTGCGCGGTGTGGCCCCGGGCCAGACCGTGGTGCTGTACCAAGGCAGCCGCGTACTGGGCCAGGCCACCATCGACGCCGCACGGTCCCTGCAGCGGGCCGCGCTGTAACCCTGCCGTTTCCGGTACCGCCACGGTTCCACCGTGGCGGTGCTTTGCTGTGCCCAAGGTCGGTGCCATGCGCATTTCCGCTGCGGACCGCCGGGTAACTATTGAGAAAATATTGTGTTTCAACTCACAGAAATGGCCGTCTCGAGGGCTGACTCTCTGATTGAATCTAGGGATCAGCACTGCACGCCGGCGTCTGGGGCCATCAACCTGTGACCGCGGGCGTGCGCGTACTCATCGGAAAGAAGTTCACAGATGATCAAGAGCACAACGGCCCTGCACCGCGCCATCGCGCTGGCAGGCATCTCCGCCCTGGCCCTGACAGCCTGCACAGGGCCCTCCGGCGGCGGGGGAACGTCCACCGGCAGTGCCGGCGGCGGAGCCATTACTTTCGGAACGACGGACAAGGTCGTCACCCTCGACCCCGCCGGTTCCTATGACGCAGGCTCCTTCCTGGTGATGAACCAGGTCTACCCCTTCCTGATGAACTCCAAGCCCGGTTCGGCCGAGGTCAGCCCGGACATCGCTGAGTCCGCGTCCTTCACGTCACCGACCGAGTTCACCGTGAAGCTCAAGCCCAACCTGAAGTTCGCCAACGGCCACGCGCTGACTGCCTCGGACGTGAAATTCTCCTACGACCGCGTCCTCAAGATCAACGATCCCAACGGACCGGCGTCCCTCCTCTCGAACCTCAAATCTGTCGACGTCAAAGACGACACCACGGTGGTCTTCAACCTCAAGGCAGGTAATGACCAGGTCTTCCCCAGCGTCCTTGGCACCAACACCGGCCCGATCGTGGATGAGGAAGTCTTCCCCGCCGACAAGGTGATGAGCGACGAAGACATCGTTGCTGCCAAGCCGTTCGCCGGCCAGTACACCATCGATTCCTATAAGAAGAACGAACTCGTCAGCCTCAAGAGCAACCCGGACTATAACGGGTTGCTCGGCAAGCCGGCCAACGACAGCGCCGTGATCAAGTACTACGCCGACTCCAACAACCTGAAGCTGGACGTCCAGGGCGGCAACATCGACGTTGCCGGCCGAAGCATCACCGCCACGGACGCCGCCGACCTTGGCAAGGACTCCAAGGTCAAGGTCTACAAGGGCCCGGGTGGCGAGCTGCGCTACATCGTCTTCAACTTCGACACCATGCCGTTCGGCGCCAAGACGCCCGAAGCCAACCCGGCCAAGGCCCTGGCCGTACGCCAGGCCATGGCGGACATTGTCGACCGGCAGGCCATCTCGGACCAGGTGTACAAGGGAACCTACGTTCCCGCCTACTCCGTGGTGGCCGATGGGCTGCCCGGCGCCATCCAGCCCATGAAGGACCTGTACGGGGACGGCAGCGGCAAGCCGAGCCTGGACAAGGCAAAGAAGGTCCTCAGCGACGCAGGTGTCACCGGTCCGGTCACCGTGAAGCTGCAATACAACCCGGACCACTACGGCAAGTCCTCGGGTGACGAATACGCCATGGTCAAGGAACAGCTGGAGAAGTCCGGCCTGTTCACCGTGGACCTGCAGTCCACCGAATGGGTGACGTACTCCAAGGCACGTACCTCCGACGCGTACCCCGTTTACCAGCTCGGCTGGTTCCCGGACTACTCGGATGCGGACAACTACCTCACGCCGTTCTTCATCCCGGGCAACTTCCTCAAGAACCACTACGCGAACCCGACTGTCGCGGACCTGATCCAGAAGCAGCTGACCACGCCGGACAAGACCGAACGCCAGAAGCTGATCGGCGATGCCCAGACGGCAGTGGCGAAGGACCTCTCCACCCTGCCGCTCCTGCAGGGCTCTCAGCTCCTGGTGGCGGGAGCTGACGTCAAGGGTGTCGAGAAGACCCTTGACCCCTCCTTCAAGACACGCCTTGGCGTGCTGTCCAAGTAAGCAGTCAACCCCCATCGGGCTCTGACGGGCCGGAGGCGGGACGCCACAATGGTGTCCCGCCTTTTGCCGGTCATCAGTCAGCAACGAGGGGAATGCTGGCTCCCGGTCACCACGAATCCAGGTACCGATGACAACTTTGATTGACGCGCCGCCCAGTGATGCGGACGCGCTCCTTCCGTCCAAGAAAAAAGCGGCAGGGGGAGGGCTGGGCCAGTACATCCTGGTCCGCTTCCTGCTGATCTTCCCTACCATCCTCATCCTCGTCACATTGGTGTTCTTCCTCATGCGGATCACCGGCGACCCCATTACCGCCGCCATGGGTGGCCGGCTGCCGCCGGAGCAGTTGCAGGAACGCATCCACGCCGCCGGCTACGACCGGCCGCTGCTTCTGCAGTACTTCGAATACCTGGGGCAACTGGTCACGGGCAACTTCGGCACTACGCTCTCGGACAACCGCAAGGTCACCGAGATGCTGACCACCTACGGCTCCGCCACCCTGGAGCTGGCCATCAACGCCATCATCGTCGCCCTGGTGGTCGGTATTCCGCTGGGGATGATCGCCGCCCACCGTCGTGACCACCTGCCGGACGCGGTGCTCCGAGTCCTGGCCATCCTGTTCTACGCCACCCCGGTCTTCTTCGCCGGCATGCTGCTCAAGTTGGTGTTCTCTGTTTGGCTGGGCTGGCTTCCGGTGGCCGGGCGCGCCGGCACCAGGACCGAGCTGTCCCTCACTGCCCTGGAAGCCCCCACCGGGATCTACTGGCTGGACGCCCTGCGCAGCGGAAACATGGCTGCCCTCAGCGACGTGATGTCCCATGCCGTCCTTCCGGCGCTGGCCCTTGGCCTCCTGACGGCAGGGGTCTTCCTGCGCCTGGTTCGGACCAACGTCATCGGCACACTCGGCAAGGACTACATCGAGGCGGGCCGCTCACGCGGCGTCAGCGAATATCGACTGGTTACCAAACACGCCTACAAGCCGGCGCTGATCCCGATCATCACGGTCATGGGCCTGCAGATCGCCGTGCTGCTCGGCGGGGCCGTGCTCACCGAAACAACCTTTGAGTGGAAAGGCCTCGGATTCCAGCTGGCCAACTACCTCACGGCGCGCGACTTCGTCGCCGTCCAGGGCATCGTGGTGCTGCTGGCCGTCATCGTCGCCGTCACCAACTTCATCGTGGACATCATCGCCGCGCTGATCGACCCCCGCGTGAGGTACTGACATGACTGCCGAGACCACCCTGGAACCCGTGGCCAACCCGCGGGCATCCTTCTTCCGGCGGCTGCCGGTTGTTTCCCACTTCAACAAGAGCGTCGGACTGCAACGCTTCATGCTGGTGGTGGGGCTCGTCCTCACGGGCATCTTCCTGCTCACAGCATTGACTGCTCCGCTGCTGGCGCCGTTCGGCTTCGCGCAGCTCTCGGATGCTGACGGCAACTTCCCCACCCAGCAAGCCCCCGGCGGCAAGCACCTTCTGGGCACCACCGTTGGCGGTTATGACGTCCTCTCGCGGGTGGTCTGGGGCACCCAGACCGGACTGCTGGTCATTATCGTCGCCGTAATCCTCTCCATCTTCGCCGGCGTCATCCTCGGCTTGGTGAGCGGTTACATCGGCGGCTGGCTGGACCGCATCCTGGTGGTTGTCGCCGATGCGATCTACGCCTTTCCGTCCCTGCTGGTAGCGATCGTCATGGCCATCGTCATCAGCGGCGGCCAATCCAGCCTCCTGGGCGGAGTCCTGGCTGCCGCGATCTCCATCACCGTCGTGTTCATCCCGCAGTACTTCCGGGTGATTCGGGCCGAAACCATCAGGCTGAAGGCAGAGCCCTTTGTCGAATCGGCCAAGGTGGTGGGCGCCTCGAACATCCGGATCATGACCCGGCACATCTACCGCAACGCCACCCGCACCCTGCCGCTGATCTTCACCCTCAACGCCTCCGAATCCATCCTCACTCTGGCCGGGCTGGGCTTCCTGGGCTTCGGCATCGAACCCAGCTCGGCTGCGGAATGGGGCTTCGACCTGAACAAGGCGCTCGCCGACACCACGTCCGGGATCTGGTGGACCGGGCTGTTCCCGGGCCTTGCCATCGTCTGGACAGTCCTCGGGCTGACACTCGTGGGCGAAAGCATCAACGACCTCAACGATCCGCGCCTGCGCGGGCGGAAGCGGATCAGCCGCAAAGCACCTGCCGCGGCTGCACCTGCCGTATCAGCTGGACCCGGCACTGAAACAGAATTGAGCAACCCGTGACCGAAAACTTAGGGTCCGTTTCGGACCACAAGGAACAAGACCGCAAAACGGTGCTGGAGATCGACCACCTGCAGGTCACGTTCGCTACGGACGGCGGCGAGGTGTACGCCGTCAAGGATGTCAGCCTCGACGTCAAAGCGGGCGAGGTCCTTGCCATCGTGGGCGAGTCCGGTTCCGGAAAGACGGTCACCGCCAAGACCATCCTGGGGCTGCTGCCGGAAACAGCGATGAGTTCCGGCGCGGTGCTGATCAACGGCACCAATGTCATCAGCCTCAGCCCCGGGCGGCTCCGCCAGATCCGTGGACGCGATGTGGCCATGGTGTTCCAGGAACCCTCCACCGCCCTCAATCCCGTCTTCACGGTGGGATGGCAGATTGCCGAGGGTATCCGGGCCCATGCCGGAGCAGACGGCAGCGGGCGGGTATCCGCGAAGGAAGCCAAGGAACGGGCCATCGAAGCCCTGCGCAAGGTGGGGATCCCGGACCCCGAACACCGCGTCAACTATTACCCGCACCAATTTTCCGGCGGCCAGAAACAGCGTGTGGTGATCGCGGCCGCCCTGGCGCTGAATCCTGGCCTCATCGTCGCCGACGAACCCACCACGGCCCTGGATGTCACGGTACAGGCGGAGATCCTCGCACTCCTCCGGGACCTGAGGGACAAGTACGGCACCTCGATCGTCCTGATCACCCACAACATGGGCGTGGTGGCCGACCTCGCGGACCGGGTGGTGGTGATGTATCGGGGCGACATTGTCGAGGAAGCCCCGTCGAAGACGTTGTTCGCCGAACCCCGCCAGGACTACACCCGCAACCTCCTCGCCGCCGTGCCGCACCTGGGCCGCAACTCGGCGTCGGCCGGCCTCACCGAACGCCCGCACCAGGACGGGGAAGTGCTGGTGTCCGCCGAGAACCTGGTGATCGAATACCCGGGACGGCTGGGGACACCTGCCTTCAAGGCAGTGGACGGCGTCAGCTTCACTCTGTCCAGGGGCGAGGTGTTCGGCCTCGTAGGGGAATCGGGATCCGGCAAGACGACTATCGGACGGGCCATCGCCGGGCTGAACCGTACCACCGGAGGCAGCCTGAAGGTCCTGGGCTACGAAATGCTGAACCTGCGCGAACGCACGTTCAAACCGCTCCGCAAGGACATCGGCTTCGTCTTCCAGGACCCCGCCGCCTCGTTCAACCCGCAACTCACTATCGGGGATTGCATCGCGGAGCCCATGCTGATCCACACCCGGCCAAGCGAGGCGCAGGCGCGCAAGCGCGTCGGCGAGCTGCTGGAATCGGTGCAGCTGCCGGCGTCGTACGCCGGCAGGTACCCGCACGAACTCTCCGGCGGCCAGCGGCAGCGGGCATCGCTGGCCCGGGCACTGAGCCTGAATCCGCGGCTGCTGATTGCGGATGAGCCGACGTCGGCCCTGGACGTTTCGGTCCAGGCGAAGGTCCTGGAGCTGTTCAAGGACATCCAGGAGGAGTTCGGCTTCGGCTGCCTGTTCATCAGCCACGACCTTGCCGTGGTGGACATCCTGTCCTCCTGGGTGGGCGTGCTGTACAAGGGCAAACTGGTGGAACAGGGGATCGGCAGCCAGGTCATGGGCAACCCGCGCGATGACTACACACGCCGCCTGATCGCCTCGCTGCCGGTGCCGGACCCGGACGAACAGGCCAAACGCCGGGAGGAACACCGGGCACTCCTCGGCATCTGAGCCTGTCCGGGGCTCCCACAGGCAGGAGCTGAGGGCGCCGGTGCCGGCTGTCAGCCGGCACCGGCGCTTCACACCCGCGTCGATTCAGGCGGCTCCCATAGACTGGAACCATGACGCAGCACAACCCCGGCTCAGACGATTTTGATCCATCCGCCAGTTCCCTGGCAGGCCACGTGGATAATTCGGTGATGGCTGAACTGCTGTCCATCCGTTCCAGCATCGACAACATCGATGCCACACTGGTGTACCTGCTGGCCGAGCGGTTCAAGGCCACGCAGAAGGTGGGCTTCCTGAAGGCCGCCCACCGGTTGCCCGCCGGTGACCCCGGCCGCGAAGCAGCCCAGATCGCACGGCTGCGGCGACTCGCCGAGGACGCCCACCTCGATCCAGCCTTCGCGGAAAAGTTCCTCAACTTCATCATCGGCGAGGTTATCCGCCACCACGAGGCCATCGCCGAAGACCACCAGGCTTCAGCGCGAGCCAACCCCCACAGCTCAGCACTGGCGTGAGCCGGGAACAGCACCAACCCGGACGGCGCCCGCAGCCGGACGTTGCTGCGCCGCAGGAAGTCACAGCGACCGGCCTGGGCCCGTGGCCCGGCGATGACCCGCTCGAAGCCGCCTGGATCATCCGCGGTGAACTTGGCAGCCCGCACCTGCCTTTCCTGGCCGAATTGCCGGACCGCGGCGTTGGATCCGACGCCCTGGGCCGTACCGCATCGTTCCTGGAGGACCTGGCAGTGGATGTCCAGCCCCACGGGTGGCGGATTGTTGACCGTCCCGGCAAAGACATGCGGCGGGCGGCCTCGGCATTGTCCACCGACCTGAACGTGCTGGCCGACGTCGCCGGCGCCGAAGACGTTTCGGCCCGGGAACTGAAGATCCAACTCGTGGGACCGCTCACCCTTGCTGCGGGCCTGCACCTGCACAACGGCGAACGCGCCTTGCTGGACCACGGCGCCCGCCGGGACCTCGCAGCCTCCCTGGCCGCCGGGGTGGGCGGCTACCTTCGCCGGGTCGCCGCAGCGGTACCGGGCACCCGACTGGTGGTCCAGATGGACGAGCCTGCGATCACGGCAGTGCTGGCCGGGACCATTCCCACGGCCAGCGGATACCGCACCCTCCGGGCCATCGCGGCTTCCGAAGCACGAGAGGCCTGGCGCCTGGTCCTGGACGCCCTCCGTGCAGCCGGAGCCGCCGACGTCGTCGTGTCCGTACCGGACATCGAAGCGCCCATAGAGCTGGCTCTTTCCGCTGGGGCCGACGGCATTGCGTTGCCGTTGAAGGCCCTGACCAACAAGCAATGGGAACAGCTCGCCGGGGCGGTGGAGGCAGGCAAGCATTTCTGGGCCGGTGCTGTGGAGGCCTCCGGCGGCACGCTCCCTCGGGTGGCCGATTGCGTGGAATCGCTATGGCGTCCCTGGCGCCAGCTGGGCCTTCCCGCCCAGCAGCTCAGCGCCGTGCGGGTGACGCCCTCCGCTGGACTGGCAGGACTCACCCCGGCACAGGCAACGGCGGTCCTGGGCAGGCTCACCCAGGTGGCGGACGGGCTCAACCAGCGGGTGCTGGGTTAAGGCTCAGACCCTGTTCTCCCAACGGTCCGGCTGGGCGTAGCGGGGGAGGAAGCTCTGCGCGGAGCTGCCGCCCGAGTAGGGGCGCAGCCCGTAGTCGAAGGCCCCCGCATACACCAGGACCAGGCCGATCTGCGGCTGGATCACTTTCACCTGGATACGGTGCCGCCCATGGGGGCCTTCAGCCGGGTCCCACCACTGCTCCGCGTACGCTTTCGCGTCCAAGGCCCGGGGAAGGGGAACCCGGAGCGGGCCGAGGAAGAGCCGCGAAGCCTCGGATACGCCGCGCAGCCTTCCTTCCGGGGTGACGGCCAGGTTAAGGTCCGTCACGAGGCGCCGGTACCGGCCGACGTAATCCACCAGCTGGGTGCCGCCACCGCGCGTGGTGGCGCTGGTGGTGTCCTGGAAGAGCCTGGTGCGCCCGGGGAAACGGATTTCCCGGCGTGCGGTCAGGCTGGAACGGCCAAACGGATCCTGGTGCGCATGGTTCTCGATCCGGAACGGGACGTTTTCACCGTACTCGGGGAAGAAAGCTTCTTCGCCGCTGGTCAGCCGCAGCAAAAGGCGCAGCCACCGCTGGCGGCAGCCCACGACGTCGAAGGTTCCTTCGCCCACGCCGTACTGCCCGGATCCCGGGGCCAGGGAGAAGTACTCCTGCAGTTCGGGCTGCAGGCGGGAAAACCCTGCGCCCAGGGCCTGCTGGTAGATGGGGACGTTCATGGTGGCCTCCTGTTGCTTGTGATGGACGGCTGGCGCCGGTTTCACAATCTACCGGCAGCCTTGAGCCGGATGTACATGTCCGCGAGCCGCGGCGGCAGCTCATGGGGTTCAGCGTCCACTACTTCCACACCATGACGCCGCAACTCGGCGGTCAGGGCTGCGCGCTGCAGGAGGGCGCGCTCCGCCGCGGCCGCCCGGAACACGCCGGTGGCATCGCTTCGATCGTGGAGCATCGTGCCCAGCTGGGGGTCGCGGACGGCGGCCACCACCACAACGTGCTGGCTGGCCAGCCGTTCGGCGGCCGGAAGCAGGCCTTCCTCCGGTGCTCCGCCGTCCAGTGACGTCAGCAGGACCACCAGGGACCGATGCGCCGAGAGGGCCCTGACCTGCGCCGGGACCGCCGGCCAGTCGATCTCGATCAGCTCCGCTTCGAGCGGGGCCATGGCTTGCACCAGCCTGCCCAGGATGTTTCCCTGACCCGCGGACGCGGCACGTGCCCTGGTCCGCCGGTCAAACGCGACGAAGTCCACCCGGTCGCCGCCCCGTTCTGCCAACACGCCCAACAGGAGCGCAGCTTCCATCCCGGTGTCCAGGCGGGTCTCGTCGCCGATCCTTGCGGCGGACGTCCGGGAGGTGTCAAGGACCATCACCACCCGCCGGTCCCGCTCCGGGCGCCAGGTGCGGACCACCACCGCGGAGCGGCGGGCGGTGGCGCGCCAGTCAATCGAGCGGACGTCGTCGCCCCGGACGTAATCGCGCAGGGAGTCGAACTCGGTGCCGGCACCGCGGATCTGGACGGCAGCCTTGCCGTCGAGTTCGCGCAGCTTCCTCAACTTTGAGGGCAAATGCCGGCGGGAATGGAAGGGCGGCAGGACCCGCAGCGAGCCTGGGCAATCGATGGTGCGCTGGCGGGCGGCAAGGCGAAGCGGGCCGAAAGAACGTAAGGTCACGTGCGGCGTTGTGAGGTCCCCGCGCCGGACGGGTTGAAGCCGGACAGTGTACCGGCGGCTTTCGCCCGCCGGTACGTCGATGTCCTGCACCGGGTTCCGGGCGCCGGCGGAAGGCTGCCAACCGTCCCTGGCCGAGCCCCGCAACGCCCGGCTGCCGTCGTTGCGGACCGTGAACACCGCGTTCGCCTGGTTATTCAGTGTCACGTTTTCCGGCGCCGGGCGCACCAGGCTGATCCGTCGAAGCGACCCGGCGAACACCAGGTCCGTGCACGCCAAGGCCGCCAGCAGGGCCACGGTGGCCAGGACGGTCAGCCAGCCAGGGACGAGGAGCACCGGGACAAGGCCAAGCAGCACCAGTGCGACGAAGCGACCCGAGATGGCCATCAGCGGGGAACGGGAACGGACGCCAGGATGCTGCCCAGGACATCGTCCACCCGAACCCCGTCCATCTGTGCCTCAGGTTGCAGCGCCACGCGGTGGCGCAGGCAGGGCAGTGCCAGCGCCTTGACGTCATCAGGGGTGACGAAGGGGCGACCGGAGAGCCACGCCCAGGACCGTGAGGTGTTGAGCAGGGCGGTGGCACCGCGCGGGGAGACGCCAAGGTGGAATGACGGGGCGCTCCGCGTGGCCCGGACCAGGTCCACGATATAGCCAATGATTTCAGGTTCGACAGCCACCCGGGTCACTGCCTCGCGCGCCCGTTCCAGGTCCTCCGCACCGGCCACCGCCTGCACTCCCGCGGCCGCCAGGTCGCGGGGATCGAACCCCGCCGCGTGGCGCCGGATAACCTCGATTTCGTCCTGTCGCTGCGGCAGCGGCATGCTGAGCTTGAGCAGGAACCGGTCCAGCTGTGCCTCGGGCAGCGGATAGGTCCCCTCGTATTCCACCGGATTCTGGGTGGCGGCTACGAGGAACGGTGCCGGCAGCCGCCGGGCCCGGCCGTCCACGGACACTTGCCGCTCCTCCATTGCCTCCAGGAGCGAGGCCTGGGTCTTCGGCGGCGTCCGGTTGATCTCGTCCGCGAGCAGGAGATTGGTGAACACCGGGCCCTCCCGGAAGCTGAATTCGGAAGTATGGGCGTCGTAGACCAGCGAGCCGGTGACGTCGCCCGGCATCAGGTCCGGGGTGAACTGCACGCGCTTCGTGTCCAGGCTCAAGGCCGAGGACAACGCCCGGACCAGCAGGGTCTTGGCCACGCCCGGGACGCCTTCCAGCAGCACGTGCCCCTGCGCAAGCAAGGCGATCAGGAGGCCCGTGACAGTTGCGTCCTGGCCCACCACCGCTTTCGCCACTTCCTGCCGGACAGCAAGGAGGGACTGCCTGGCAGCGTCGTCGTCCATTGAATTGCCGCCGCCCACTGAGTTAAGGACCTGCGGGCCGCTGCTGTGTTCGCTCATTGGGTCATGACCTCTTTCTCGAGTTTGTCCATGGCCTGTGACCAGGCCACCAGGCGGGCTTCGGTTGCCGGGCGTTCGTTCACCAGCATGCGCACCGCGGCGGGGTCCCTGCCCAGGAGCCGGGCCGCGGCGGCAATGATGTCCTCGGCTTCTGCGCCGGGGCCAAGCCGGAGCTTCCCGGAAAGCCGTGTCAGCATCCCGGCCCGCAGGTTGTCCCGGGCCTGGTCCACGGCACGCGAGTCCTGGTAGAGCCTGGCGCGTCCTTCCGCGGTCTCAACCGCCTTGACCACCACGGGCAGGGGCTCGAATACCAATGGCCCGTGCCGGCGGCCCCGCCACACGATTACCGTCGCTGCCACCAGCAGCAGCCAGGTCCCCAGGAACCGTGCCCAACCCGGTGCCAGGTCATCGAGCGTCTTCCCATGGCCGGTCACCGTAACGTCCTCCAGCGAGGGCAGGTACCAGACGAGGTCCGGCGAGGCGCCGAGCAGCCTGACCGCCAGCGCGGCGTTTCCCAGGTTGTCGAGTTTGTCGTTCCCCAGGACGGCCGCGCTTCCCAGCACTGCGGTGCGCCGGTCGCCGCTGACGGCGAGCATCCCGGCGGTTCCCGCTGCCCGGTAGCAGGTGGTGCCGCCGTCGTACACGAATCCCCCCTGGCCGGTGACCTGGCCCGCGGCGTTGGCGTCCGCCTGGGCGCACCTTGGGTCAAGGACCGGGAAGGCATCAGGCACGACGCCGGCCTGGTGGATGCCGGCGTCCAAGGCGGCGAGGGTGTCCAGCCTGGGGGAGATAACCACCACACGGTCCGACGCCGCCACCAGGGCCGCAAGCTGGGGTTTGCCGAGGATGCCGTTCCGGTCATAGAGCAGCAGCGTGGGCGAGGAGCCGGCCCGGAGGTCGGCCAGCGCCGCATCGAAGCGGCCGGGCGTGTGGACGTCCACACCATGGCGGCCGAGAATCTGCGCGAGCGCCCGGGCGCCGTTGGGTCCGGCATTGTGGACGGACAGGGGAACGGTGTCGCCCTTGGGCGCCAATTGCGTTCCAATGACCAGTGCCAGCGCGGCGACGGCCACCACAGCCGCCGCCGCCGCCAGGCCGCGGTGGTTTCGGATCCAGGCGAAGGGCCCGCGGCGGTGCGGCGCCTGCACGGCGGACGCCCCGGACCTTGGTGTGTTCGTGTTGCCGGCGCTCGCCGTTGGAAGCCCGGTCATGGCACCGGCACCGTGCCGGCGGAACCGGCGGAGGCGGGCTTCATGGCCTCCAGCCTGGTATCGAGTCCCACCATCTCCCGGTACTGCCCGCTGCCCGCCGGCCTGCTTCCGTAGCGGATCCCGTCAAAGGTGGCCGCCGCCCACTGCAACGGCCCGGCTTCGGCAGCGAACTGGACGGACAGCGCTTGTGCCACTTCGTCCGCCGTCCGGCCGGGCTGAGGGTCCAGTACCGTGCGGTGCTCAGCGTGGCGGACCACGGCACGGAAGCGGTCGACGACGGCTTCCCCCCAGTTTCCCGCCGCGGCCGCAGCGTCCGCGCGGGCGCGGTAGTCCGCGGCCGCAAGGGAGTTTTCCAGCTCGAAGACGTCCTTGGACTGCCGGGTGCGGGCGTTCAGGCGGGGCCGCGCCAGGATGATGGCGGCCGCGATGATCGCGGCAATGACAATGGCGATGGCAATGCCGGGGATGGCCGGCGCGTCCCCCCGCGATCCGTCCAGGGATTGCAGCCAGTCCAGGAAGTTCCGCCACAGGGTGTCAAGCAAGGACGGGGCGGCCTCCCGGTATTCCGGCTTGGCCAGTTCCTCAGCCGCCCAGCGCCGTGCCTCTTCGGCGCCTGGAAGCACCGGCGGCTCAGCGGCCATAAGGCCAGGCTCCCGGCGCCGCTCCCTGCCCGGGGTACGGGGTGTTGGTGCCCGGGCGGGGCTCCCGGCCCGGGATGCCGTCCGGATCCGCCCCGGTCTCTGCCTGGCGCAGCAAGGTGATGTCAAGGCCGTCCTTGCGCATCCGCAAATCCATGTAGAGCAAGGCCATAACGGAGGTCTGGAAGGCGAAGCCCACCCCGCCGACCAAGGCGCCGACAACGGCGGTGACGATGCCCAGGACCACGGCCAGCGTCGCGTCTTGTCCGCTGCCGCCGTGCGGCGAGACGACGCCGGCCAAGACAGCGGGCAGGAAGCTCACCGGGATCAGGACCACCTGGCTGATCACGCCGACCAGGATGGACACCACCAGGGTGATGCCCAGGATCCGCCACCAGTTGGCCCGGGTCAGCTCCCAGGACCGCCGAAGCCCGGCGAAGGCGCCAAGTTCTTCAATAACGACGGCGGCTGGGGCCACCATGACCTTAATGCCCACCCAGGCGAAGAGGGCCACGATGCCCAGGACCAAAGGAAAGGCAAAGAGGGACGCGGCGCCACGAACGTTGGTGAAGAAGAGCGCCAGGATGACAGCCAGCACCGCCATGGCCGCGATTGCCGCCGCGACCAGCAGCGCAGCCAACCCGCACAGTGCTCCGATCCGGGGCCGGGCCAGAGACATCATCCGACGGAACCCGGTGGGGCGGTTCAGGACCGCCCGGGCCACGGGCACCACCATTGCACCTTGGAGGACAGCGGAGAGGAACACGGACAGGATGCTCACCACGGCGGCGCCTGCCATCAGCCCGATGGCCATGGACGCCATATCGCCGCGGGTGGCAGTGCGCGCCCACCCTGCGAGGGATACAGCCGACGACGCACTCACGGCTGTGACCACAGCGGTGATGACCGCTGCCAAGGCCTGGGTCAGGAGGCCGGCGCCCACCATTGCCTTGGCATTGCGGCGCATCGCCTGGAAAGAACCGTCCAGGACCTCGCCGAACATCAGGGGCCGCAAGGGAATGATGCCGGGCTTGGGCGGAGCGACGTAGCGCGGCTGACCGTAGGGTGGGGCGCCATAGGGGGCGCCCGGGTAGGGGGACCCATAATGCGGCTGGCCGCCATATCCGGGCGCCCCATAAGGTTGGCCGGCATAGGGTGGTTGGCCGGGGTAAGGGCTGCCCTGGTCCGGCGAACCCGGCTGCTGCCCGTGCTGTTGCTGCCACTGGGGCGGCGGCGGGGACGGCTGTTGCCACGACGGCCGGTCTCCCCAGGTAGGTGGTTGCTGCCCTGCCGGCGGCTGCCGGCCTGCAGGTGGTTCCCACGGCTGCTGCCAGCCCGGCGGCACGGGGCCGGTCCCGGAGCCTGATCCGGCGTCGTCAGATCCCTCGTCCGGCCGCCCCTGCCGGGGCCCGCCGGGTTCCGACTCCTGTGGTGACACTGATTTCCTCCCCCAATACCAGTACGCCTGATGCCCGCGCGCTGCCTCGTGGAAAGGTGCCCGCCGGCAGCGCGGGGCATGACCCCAAGACTATAGTTCCGGCGTCGGACCGCCTAGTGCCCCGCCATGCCGGAGCCGCTGAACAGGACAAAGCCATCTTGATAAGGGAATATATAACTATGAAGGCACGCATTCTGGTTGTAGATGATGACGAAGCGCTGGCCGAGATGATTGGAATTGTCCTCCGTAATGACGGCTTCGAGCCTGTCTTTTGCGCCGACGGCGCCCAGGCGCTGGACGTCTTCCGGTCTTCGCGGCCGGACCTGGTCCTGCTTGACCTCATGCTTCCCGGCATTGACGGCATTGAAGTTTGCCGCCAGGTCCGTGCCGAATCGGATGTGCCCATCGTCATGCTGACCGCAAAATCAGATACCTCCGACGTCGTCCGCGGGCTTGAGTCCGGCGCTGACGACTATGTGCCGAAGCCCTTCAAACCGGCCGAACTGGTGGCACGCGTGCGCGCCAGGCTTCGCCCCGGGGACCAGAAGGCGCCCGAAACCCTTCGGATCGCGGACATCACCATCGACGTCGCGGGCCACACCGTCAGCAGGGGCAGCGACCGGATCTCGCTGACGCCGCTGGAATTCGACCTCCTGGTGGCCCTGGCCCGCAAGCCCTGGCAGGTCTTCACGCGGGAACTGCTGCTGGAGCAGGTCTGGGGCTACCGGCATGCCGCCGACACCCGCCTGGTCAACGTCCATGTCCAGCGGCTGCGGTCCAAGATCGAGCAGGACCCGGAAGCCCCGGAAGTCGTATTGACGGTGCGTGGTGTCGGCTACAAAGCAGGGGTCTGACCCCGCCGCGCAGGACGGGGGACCTGAGCGGAGCCTCGCGACCTCCGGGGAGGCGCCGGAGCCCGGCGCCGGACAGCACGGCAGCGCCGGGCAGGGCGCCCCCGGGCTTGCCGAAGCCACACCTCCCGGCCTGCCGCACATGGTGTTCCGCGCAAGGATCTGGCAGCGGCGCGCCCTGATCGTCGCCTTGCGCGTGGTCAGGCTGGTGCGGACCGGTGTGGTGCGTTTCCTTCCCGGCGTCCGGTACCTCGGCCGGGCCCTGCAAAAGCGCTGGCGCCGCTCCTTGCAGTTCCGGACGGTCCTGACCACATTGATGCTGGTCGTGACCTCATTTGCCGTGGTTGGCGCCTACCTGTCCAACCAGATTGCCAACAACCTCTTCCAGGAGCGGCTGACCCAGGCGGAGTCGGAGACCCGCTATAACGTCAAGCAGGTGCAGGACACGTTCGACGGCGCCCAGGTCACCGACCAGTCCAGCGTGATCACCCTGGTGTCGGACACGCTCAGCGCGGTGGAGGGCAGGGGATCGGTCATCCAGCGGCGCTACGTCTTTGAAGCGATGCCCAACCAGACCAAACCCCGCAACCGGTGGGTGGAGTCGCGCGCCTCTGACCAGCTTACTGTCAGCGTCATCCCGCCCGACCTGCGCAAGGCAGTCCAGGAATCGGGCAAGGAACAGTTCTGGGCGTCCACCGTGATTCCGGTGGGCACCGAGGACCGGCCCGGAATCGCCGTGGGAAACAAAGTGACCTTCAACGGCACCGTCTATGAGCTGTACCTTATTTACGACCTGAACACCGCACAGCAGACGCTCAATGAGATCCAAAGCGTCCTGTGGGCAGGCGGCGCGGTCCTGGTGCTCCTGATCGGCGCCGTCGCCTGGTACGTCACCCGCAACGTGGTCAGCCCGGTCAGCCATGCCGCGATGGTGTCGGAGAAGCTGGCCGCCGGGCAACTGCAGGAACGCATGGTGGTCCGGGGCGAGGACGAGGTGGCCCGCCTGGGCGCCTCCTTCAACCACATGGCGGCCAGCCTGCAGGAACAAATCACCCAGCTGGCCACCCTCTCCCAGATGCAGCAGCGCTTTGTCTCCGACGTCTCGCACGAACTGAGGACACCCCTGACCACCGTGCGCATGGCGGCCGAAGTCCTGTACGACGCGCGCGACGACTTCGACCCCATCAACAAGCGCTCGGCGGAACTGCTCTACAACCAGGTGGAGCGTTTCCAGTCCCTCCTCTCGGACCTGTTGGAGATCAGCCGCTTCGATGCCGGCGTGGCGGTGCTGGACGCCGAACCCGAGGACCTGCTCCAAGTGATTGCGCACGTCATCGAAGGCGCGGCCCCGGTGGCCGCCGAATACGGCTCGGACATCATCTTCGCGGCCCCGGAAGGCTCGATGGTGGTGGAAATGGATGCCCGCCGGATCGACAGGATCTTGCGGAACCTGATCCTGAACGCCGTGGAGCATGGCGAAGGCAGGCCGGTGACGGTGACGGTTGCGGCCAACGAGACGGCTGTTGGCGTTTCCGTGCGGGACCACGGCATCGGGATGGACCCGGCAGAGGCTGCCCGCGTCTTCGACAGGTTCTGGCGGGCGGATCCGGCCCGCGCCCGGACGACGGGAGGCAGCGGACTGGGCCTTTCCATCGCCATGGAGGACACCAAGCTGCACCACGGCTGGCTGCAGGCCTGGGGCCGGAAGGGCAGCGGGGCGAACTTCCGGCTCACCCTGCCGTTGCGCCAGGACGGCGGGATCACCGAGTCACCCGTGCAGCTCGAACCCAGGGACGTCACCATCCCGGGAGCGCCAGGGAGCATCCCCGCAGAACAGGACAACAAGAACATGCTGGTGCTGCAGACAGATGCCGCCAGGCCCGCTCCGTCCCGGGGCCCCGAGGAGACACCATGACCCGGCGCGGACGGCACGCACAGTACCCCGCGGCACTCTTGGCGCTGCTGATCGTCCTCCTGTCCGGGTGTGCCCGGATCCCGACGTCCGGGCCAGTGGGAAAGAGCAGCGAAAGCAGCGCCGGCAATGTCAGTGCCCCGGTGTTCCTTCCGGCAGCGCCGCAACCGGGCGCCTCACCGGAGACGATCATCGACTACTTCTACCGGGCAGGCAGCGGCTACGAGGACGACTACGCCGTAGCCCGCCAGTACCTGACCCAGGCATCGGCGGTGTCCTGGAAACCCGACAAACGGGCACTGGTGTACCGGGAAGCGCGGGTGGTGCCGACCGGCACCGAAAACGCCTACAACTATGAGCTCGATGTCGCCTACACAGTGGACGCCGACGGCATTGCCACCCAGTCACCGCCGGGAACGGTGGAACGGATTCCCGTCACCGTGACGCAGGTGGACGGCGAATGGCGGATTTCCGCGATCCCGGATGGGACCGCCATTGCCGAGGAAACTTTCAAGGTGATCTACGGCGCCTACCCGATCTACTTCTATGACCCCACGTTCACCTACGCCGTCCCCGACGTCCGGTGGTTCCTCAAGAACAAGACGGTCAAGTCCATGACCAGCGCCCTCCTCGCCGGGCCCGCTCCCTACCTTCGCGGCGCCGTCGTGAGCGCCTTTCCATCCGGGATCAAACTGGCCCGTGAATCGGTGCCGGTGGTGTCCGGAGCAGCCCAGGTTGATTTGACGGCAAAGGAGCTGACGGAAACATCAGCCGAAGACCGGCTCCGGATGCAAATGCAGTTGACCCTGACGTTCCGCACCCAGCCTGATGTGGTCAATGTGGAGCTTCGTGCCAACCAAGACCTGGTGCGCGTGGAGGACAACGGTTCGGTTCTTCCCCCGGTGCTGGATAAGACGGTGCCGTCCCGCCAGATCGCCATCAGTGGCGGCGAACTGGTGCGGTATGAAAACAACCGGATTTCCCCGTTGCCCGACATGCAGCCTGTCTCGGCCCTCAACCCCCGGTTCCCCGCAGAATCACCGGTGTCCCAGGCTGCCGCGTTCCTCAATGAAGGGCGCACCACCCTCTACAGCATCAGCCCGGGGCAGCCCGCGCGCGCCCTGACCACCCGGAGTACCCTCAGCCGTCCGTCCTTCAGCATTTACGACTGGGTATGGACGGCGGGCCCCGGCGCCACCGGGGCAACCGAGGTGGTGGCGTTCCGCCCCGGCGGAGTGGCGGAAGGGGCCCCCGTCCCCTCCGTGACACTGGCGCCGTCGTGGCTTGCCGGCCGCACGGTGAAGGAATTCCGGATCTCGCGCGACGGCGTCCGCGCCCTGGTGATCTCGGAACAGAACGGCAAATCCAAGGTGCAGGTGGCCGGTGTGATCCGCGGCAGCGACGGCACCCCGCGAGAACTGACGGCGCCCATCACCCTGGTCACCTCTACCGATCCCGACCAGGGAGTCTGGGTCAACAGCACCACGCTCGCCGTGACGAAGGCGGCAGCAGGCTCAAACGTCACGCCGGAGCTGTTGTCCCTCACCTCCGGCCAGCCGCAAGAGCTTGCCTCCTGGCCGGGCGTGGTAACCATCAGTGCCGGCAACGGTGCGGACGACATTTACGTGCAATCCGGCGAAGGGATTTTCCAGCGCCTGGGCAATGGCTGGTCACCGCAGATCAAAGGCCCGATCGATCCCTCGTTTCCTGGCTGAAGCCGGGCGGACCGCGGCCACCTGATATCCACATAGGGCCGCCCGGGCCTTACCCGGCCGGTATCCGGGCGGAAATAGTGGAACAGTGAACGGAACGACGCGCCCCTTGGGCTCAGCCTGGTCCCCTGTCGGCCAACACGGGCGTGATCCGGACCTTCAGCCGCCACCGAGATGGGCGGGAAAACACCGGGCGGAACAACCGAGCGCCCTTCTCCGGCTTTTCGACTGGGTGGCAGGGGCCGGGGGAGAACTCCTGGCCTTGGCCGTTCCGGTGGACTGTGTGTGCTGCGGAGCAGAGGACAAGGCCCTTTGCGCAGGCTGCAGCAGGCGCATCCGGCAGCTGACCAGGCAGCCGTTCCGGGCTGAAGGCGGTGCCCCCGCGCTGATGGATGTGGCCGGGAACATCCTGCTCCCCGTGGTGGCGGCCGGTGTTTACCGGGATGAGCTGGCGCAGGGCCTGCTCTCGTTCAAACGGCACGGCCAGCACCAGCTTGTTGAAAACCTTGCCCGGGCTTTGGCCGCGGCCGTCCGGGCAGCAACAGCGGACGCGGACGGGTTCCTGCTGGTTCCGGTCCCCACCAGCACGGCGGCCTACGTCAACCGGGGCTTCAGCCCGGTCCACCTGCTCCTCAAGGGGGCGGCCGGGCACCTGTCCGGTGCCGCCGTCGTCGATGTCCTGCGAAAGGTCCGGCCGGCAGGTGCCCGGCCGCCTGCGTGGCCAGGACTGCCGGGCGGCCAGAAGGGGCTGGGCAGGGGAGCCCGGTCACAGCGGGTCAGGGGCTCCATGCGGGTCAGCGTCCGGTCCCGTCCAGCGGTTGCGGGCAGGCCCTGCATCATCGTCGACGACGTCCTGACAACGGGTGCCACGATCGGCGAAGCAGCCCGTGCGCTGCACCAGGCCGGGGCCAAGGTGAGGGGCGCCGTCGTGCTTGCCGCGACACGCCCGCCCGACGCCGCGGAACCCGCCGCCGGCTCCCGCGCGGGGCCGCCGAAGCAAGCATGACTTAGAAAAAAATAAACCGGGAAAGGATGAATAACAGGTGGCTATGAACTAACGTCGAAGGTGGGTACCAAGAACAGAATGTACCTTTCGATGGCGGCTCGGAGAGGGGCTCGACTGTCAGACAGCCCGGCCCAGGGAAGTGCCGCCGTCGTGTCACCGAAGTCATTTGGAGGGCACCATGGAGTTTATGATCAGCGGACGAAATCTGACCGTTTCAGACCGGTTCCGCGAATATGCCGGGGAAAAGATCGCAAAAATCGAATCGCTGGGTGACAAGGTCCAGCGTGTCGACGCGAAAGTCTCCAAGGAGACCAATGCCCGGCAAACCGGCGACCAGCTGACCGTAGAGGTGACAGTCCTGGGCCGCGGACCCGTGATCCGTGCCGAAGCGAGCGCCGCAGACAAATTTGCTGCCTTTGACCTCGCCTACAACAAACTGCTTGAGCGGCTCCGCCGGGCCAAGGACCGCAAGAAGGTCCACCACGGGCGCCACACCCCCAAGGCCGTTCGCGAGGCAACCGCATCGCTTGAACCCGCCAGCGCGCACGAGCCGCTGTACCTTGAGGCAAACCACCGGGATGAAACCGCGCAGGCCGCCGACAACAAGTCCCCCTACGATGTCGATAACGACATCCCGGCGGGAAACTCACCGGTGCTGATCCGGCGCAAGGTCTTTCCCGCGGCATCGCTCTCCCTCGATGATGCCGTGGACAACATGGAACTGGTCGGGCACGACTTCTACCTCTTCGTGGACAAAGCCACCAACACGCCCTCCGTCGTGTATCGCCGTCGTGGCTGGACCTACGGGGTCATCACCCTGGACCACGAATGCGAGCCCGGAGACACCATCGTGGAGGAAAAAATCCTCGCGTACCGTTCCGACGACGCACCCGCCAACGCCTAAGGTGGACTACACCACCACTTGAGAGGACTGAATGTCAGCAACGCTGAGCCTTGACCAGGCACGGCGCATCGCATTGGCAGCACAGGGACTCCACAAAGGACGGCCCACCGGCCCCGTGACAGCACGGGCGGTGGGCCGCACTTTTGCCCGTCTCCAGCTCGTCCAAATCGACTCCGTCAATGCCGTGGTCCGCAGCCACTACCTGCCCTTCTTTTCGCGCCTTGGCAACTACGACCGCGAGATCCTGCACCGCATGTCGGGGCAGCCTCCACGCCGCATGGTGGAGTATTGGGCGCACGAAGCCAGCTACATCAGGCCCGAGCACTACCGGGACCTCCTGCTGTGGCAGAAGCGGTCATGGGTGGGTGCCTCACGCATGGACCCAGAGCTCCGCACAGACATCGCCGGCAAGATCCTGTCCGTCCTCGCCGCGTCCCGGCCCATGACGGCCTCGGAGCTTACAACCAGGATCGGCCACGTCGAGGAACGGCAGACGGACAACTGGGGGTGGAACTGGAACGCCGTGAAACGGGTCCTGGAACACCTCTTCGAGGAAGGTTCAGTGTCAGCTGCCTCCAGGACCGGGCAGTTCGAACGCAAGTACACCCTGACAGCCAAGGTCCTGCCTTTGTCGTCTGACGAAGCCACGGAGTCCGACCCAGCCGCTGCACTCCACCGGCTGACCGAGGCGGCGGCCTTGGCCCACGGGATCGGAAGCGTCCGCTGTTTCGCAGACTACTTCCGGACACCTGTGAAGGCGACCGCACTGGCTGTCGAGACCCTGGTTTCGGAAGGCAGGCTGGAACGCGTCAAGGTGAACGGCTGGAACCGCGAGGTCTTCCGGCACGTGGAAGCCGTCCTGCCACGGCGTGCCACCGGGCGGGCCCTCCTGAGCCCGTTCGACTCCCTGGTATTCGAGCGGCGGCGCTTGCTGGAACTGTTCGACTTCCATTACCGGATCGAGATCTACACCCCGGAGCCTAAACGGCGTTTCGGGTACTACGTGCTGCCCTTCCTGTTGCGGGACAGGATTGTGGCCCGGGTGGACGTGAAGGCGGACCGTGCCGGGGGCCGGCTGCTGGTGAGGTCTGCCTTCGCTGAGCCGGACGCCCCGGCGGACACCGCCGTCGAACTCGCCGCAGAGCTGATGCTCATGGGTCAATGGCTTGGCCTCCCTGAGGTGGAAGCCGGCCCGGCGGGGGATCTCGCTGCAAGGTTGGCATTGGAGCTTGGGCGGCTGCAGGACTATCCGCTCTCAGGGAAAAGGGAGCAACGGCCGGGTGTCTCTCCCGTAGACTGAACACGCCAGAATTCGGCGGCATGAGACTGGGAGCATCTTCACGTGGCATCACTTATCGAAAAAATTCTCCGTACGGGTGACAAAAAGACACTCCGGCAGTTGCGGAACTATGCCGACTCCATCAACGCCCTCGAAGACTCGTTCAAGACTTTCACGGACGCGGAACTGCGGGAGGAGACCGACCGCCTCCGCGAACGACACCAGGACGGCGAGAAGCTCGACGAGCTGCTTCCGGAAGCCTTCGCCGCCGTTCGCGAAGCTTCCTCGCGGACACTCGGAATGCGCCACTTCGACGTCCAGCTAATGGGTGGCGCTGCCCTGCACCTGGGCAACATCGCGGAAATGAAGACCGGTGAAGGCAAGACCCTGGTGGCGACCGCTCCCGCCTACCTGAACGCGCTTTCCGGCAAGGGCGTCCACGTGGTCACCGTGAACGACTACCTCGCCGAATACCAGTCCGAACTCATGGGCCGCGTCTACCGCTTCCTCGGCCTGACCAGCGGCGTCATTCTGGCCAACCAGGATCCGGCCGTACGCCGCCAGCAGTACGCCGCTGACATCACCTACGGCACCAACAACGAATTCGGCTTCGACTACCTTCGTGACAACATGGCGTGGGAAAGGAACGAACTGGTCCAGCGCGGCCACAATTTCGCCATCGTTGACGAAGTGGACTCCATCCTTATCGACGAGGCCCGTACCCCGCTGATCATCTCCGGCCCGGCACAGGGTGACACCAACCGCTGGTATAGCGAATTCGCCAAGGTAGTGCTCCGCCTGCAGCCCGAGAAGGACTACGAAGTCGATGAAAAGAAGCGCACTGTGGGCGTCCTGGAAAGCGGCATCGAAAAGGTCGAGGACTACCTCGGCATCTCAAACCTGTACGAGTCCGCCAACACCCCGCTGATCGGGTTCCTGAACAACGCCATCAAAGCCAAGGAACTCTTCAAGCGGGATAAAGACTACGTCATCCTGGACGGCGAAGTGCTGATCGTGGACGAGCACACCGGGCGCATCCTTGCCGGCCGGCGCTACAACGAGGGCATGCACCAGGCGATCGAAGCCAAGGAAGGCGTCGAGATCAAGGCCGAGAACCAGACCCTCGCCACGGTCACCCTGCAGAACTACTTCCGTATGTACGACAAGCTCGCAGGCATGACCGGCACCGCCGAAACCGAAGCTGCCGAATTCATGAGCACCTACAAGCTCGGCGTCGTGGCGATTCCCACCAACCGGGACATGCAGCGGATCGACCAGCCGGACCTCGTGTTCAAGAACGAGGTCGTCAAGTTCGACGCTGTCGTGAAGGACATCGCCGAACGGCACGAAAAAGGCCAGCCCGTCCTCGTGGGCACCACCAGCGTGGAGAAGAGCGAGTACCTCTCCAAGCTGCTCGCAAAGGAAGGGATCCGCCACGAGGTCCTGAACGCCAAGAACCACGCCCGTGAAGCCGCGATCGTAGCCCAGGCCGGCCGCAAGGGCGCCGTCACGGTGGCCACCAACATGGCCGGCCGCGGTACCGACATCATGCTGGGCGGCAACGCCGAATTCACCGCAGTGGCCGAGCTCGCCAAGCGCGGCCTGGACCCCGAGGAGAACTCCGAAGAGTACGAAGCCGCCTGGCCCGCAGCTCTTGAGGCAGCCAAGCAGTCGGTGAAGGACGAACACGAGGAAGTCCTGGATCTTGGGGGCCTGTACGTACTGGGCACAGAACGCCACGAATCCCGGCGCATCGACAACCAGCTTCGCGGCCGGTCCGGCCGCCAGGGTGACCCCGGCGAATCCCGCTTCTACCTGTCCCTGACGGACGACCTGATGCGGCTTTTCAACTCGGGGGCCGCCGAACGCCTGATGAACAGCTCCGTCCCGGACGACGTCGCGCTGGAATCCAAGCTTGTGTCGCGGGCCATCGCCTCGGCCCAGGGGCAGGTGGAAGGCCGCAACGCCGAACAGCGCAAGAACGTCCTTAAGTACGACGACGTCCTGAACCGCCAGCGCGAAGCCATCTACAGCGACCGCCGCCGCATCCTTGAGGGCGACGACCTGCACGAGAAGGTGCAGTTCTTCGTCGAGGACACGATCGTGGCCCTGATTGATGCCGCCACGGCGGAGGGCAACGGTGACGACTGGGACTTCCACCAGCTGTGGACCAACCTCAAGACGCTCTACCCCGTCAGCGTCACGGCGGAAGACATCATTGAAGAAGCCGGTGGCAAGCCACGGGTTACCGTGGAACTGCTGAAGGAGGAAATCCTCTCGGACGCCCGCCTTGTGTATCAGGCGCGGGAGGAGGCAATTGGCTCCGAAAGCATGCGCGAACTTGAGCGCCGTGTGGTCCTGTCGGTCATCGGACGCAAGTGGCAGGAACACCTCTACGAGATGGACTATCTCAAGGAAGGCATCGGCCTGCGAGCCATGGCCCAGCGCGATCCTCTGGTGGAATACCAGCGTGAAGGCTTCGCCATGTTCCAGACCATGATGGAAGCCATCCGGGAGGAAAGCGTCGGCTTCCTCTTCAACCTTGAGGTGGAAGTCACTCCCGCCCAGGACGTCGTGGTCCAGGATGCTTCCGGCGGCCACACCGAACACGTGGACCCGCAACTGCGGGCCGCCGGCCTCGAAGCACCCGAGAAGCCTGCCCAACTCCAGTACACCGCCCCCAGCGAAGGCGGTGGAACCGAGACCCGGGTGGAAACCCGCTCAGGCGGACGTTCCGGCAACCCGGCCAAGGCAGCGGCGCAGGACGCAGCAAAGCGCCCCGCCAAGAAGAAGAAGCGCTAGGCCGCCAGGATTACCAAGTGCACTCGCATCGGCCGACAGGGCAGGGGAGAACTCGCTCCCTGCCCTGTCGGCCTATCCGGGTGCTGTAATCTTCACACTCCTTCACCCGATGACAAGCTCGACCACCCGCCACACTTGTTTGCTGCGTTCAAGCCGGACGGCAACGGCGCGGGCGCGCACGTCATCCACCACGACGGCGCTGGCCTCATAGATTCCGTCGGCCACCTCACAGACGCGCACCGAGCGGACCACTGAATTCCGGTGAAGTCGGGCCAGCGCCGGATTTCCGGTCCGGGTAAGTTCACGCCTGATCAGGGCCGCCCGGTGTTGAAGGGCCGACAGGCACCGTGGGTCCAGCCGGCGCGCAAGCTGGTGGACGGGCCGGATTCCGGCCAGGACCTCCATTGACGCCTGGACCGTCCCGCGGATGATGGCCCGGACTTCCGCAGCCTCATCGACAGGCTGCAGCGGTGACGGATGTGCTCCCCGGGAAATCCCAGCAGACGTAGTCCCGCTGGCGGCCACGCCCGCCTCCCGGGTCTGGTTGCTGGCATTGGCTGCCCGGTCCTGCTCGGCGCGTATTGGTGTCACTGCGATCATTGGGTTCCCCTTAGATTTGTCGGCTGGTTCGACTGCCCGGCAGCAAAGCGCGCAGTCACGACGCCTATGGCGCCTGGAGGATTTGGCCCGGCAGCAGGACATCAGGATTTCCCCCGATTTGCCCGCGGTTCGCTGAGTACCAGCGCGGCCATTCGAGGGCTATGTCCACATCCGAGGCTCCGGGGCCAAGTTGGCTGGCCACGATGTCCCACAATGTGTCCCCGGCCAGCACGGTCACGGCTGCAGCGTCGGTCCCGGACGCCCCACCTGCGGCCCTGCTGTCCGGTGTGGTGAGCAGGCTTGGTTGCACCGCCTGGGGATCGGGACGCCATCCGGGTGACAGCGTGGCGACGGGCGGTTGGGTCCTGGGTTGCCCCGCCGTTGCGGGGATGCTCCCTAATGGTTCCACTGCGGGCTCGGCTTCTCCGCCGGTCTCTGGAATGCTGCCCGTGGGCGCGGAGGTGGAGGGGGCCGATGACGAATGGCTGGGTGTCGGGCCCCATGCGGGTCCCGGATTGGTCCCGGCCGCTTGCGCGGCTACTCCTGTCAGGAGCTGGATCGAAAGGGCTGCAACCACGGCCCGTTGCATGAAAGCGGGAGAGAACCGGCGCACGGCTGCCGCGGCCCGACGTCGGCCGAGGCGCTCCAGCAGGATTCCGGAACCGGCGCACACGACCGCAAAAGCCCACCACAGCAGAATGCCGATGCCGGCTGCCGCTGCGGCCGCCGCCACCAGGACTTCCACGGATATTTCCTGGTTGCGCGCGGCGGAAGCCTGCCACTGAGCGAGAAGCCCGGAACCCAGGAAACAGAGAACGATGCCGAGCACGAGCAAAGCAAACGCCGACGCGACGTCTGACCACCGTGCTTCTTTCGTGTAGTTCATCATCAACCCTTTTGATGTCATTTGATGTTGTTTGATATTCCATGACCTAGTTTGGACCGGTCGAGAACTATTTGTCCATACGTTGGAGAGAAAAACCTGGCTGCGTTGACCGGGAAGAAAAGGCAACTTACGCTGGCGGAATGCGCTGGGATGCACTCTTCAATGACATCGAAAGCCAACTTGCGGAAGTTGATCGGCTGTCGCTGGACGCCGAAATCAATGAGCGGACCCGCGCCGAGTTGGTAAGCCTGACCGTCGAGGACAGGCTGCGGGCATCGGTGGGCTACCGGATTGGCGTCCACCTTCTCTGCGGGGAATCCGCGCACGGCGAACTCACCCATGCCGGAGCCGACGCGCTGGTCCTGGACGAAGACCAGCACCAGGTACTTGTTCCGTATGCTGGCGTGGCGCGTTACGTCGGACTGGGACGGCATGCGCAAGCAGAAAGTTCCCCGGTCCGCAGGTCGATTGGGCTCGCCCATTCCTTGCGTGGCCTTGCGCGCGACCGGGTGGAGTTGGCGGTGACGGTTGGCAGTGTGGCAGGATCCGTCCGCCTGGCCGGAGTGATCGACCGTGTGGGAAGGGATTATATCGACTTGGCGGTGGTCACGCCCGGCGAGGTCCGCAGGAGCCAGGGCGTAAGCCACGTTTCTGCCATACCCTTTGCCGGGCTTGCCATGATCCGGTCACGCAAGGTGGGCGGGCTGTAGCGGCGGCACAATCCTGGTACCTGCGCCCGGAATGTGCGCGAAACCCGTCACATCGACTTTGCGCGGGACTCCTGGATCATGCGGCTGGCCTCGGCGTAGCGTTCCTGGATGTACTGCTCCAGCATTTTCTCCTCAACCCGCCACTGGCCCCGGCCACCCACCTGGATGGCTTTCAGCTCGCCGCTGCGCACCAAGGCATACGCGGCGGGAGAATTGATCTGAAGCTGCTCGGCGACGTCTGCAAGCGTGAGAAACCTGGGCATGGACTCATTTTGCCATCAAGTGGCGCAGTTTGTGCCCGTTATCCACATATTGGCGGGTTTTAGCCAAATGACTTTTGTTCCATCGGCCTGGCGGTAACAATGAGGAGTCCGGCCACCGTGGGGAGGGTCCGGGATACCAAGGGGGAGAACGGTATGGTTCCTGATTCAAGCGTCCGTGCTGCGCGGCTCAAGCGTCCATCGTGGAGAGACCCCCGGCTGTTGGTTGGAGTACTCCTGGTCCTGGTTTCCATTGCCGGGGTCGTCCTTCTTGTGGGCAGCGCAGACCGGACAACCGAGGTATACGCCGCCAGGGACGGCATTGCGGTCGGCGAACGCCTTACGCCTGAGAACGTGGTGCGCGCCAAGGTTCGGCTGGGAGATACCGAGCAGCACTACATCACCGTGGAGGACGGGCTGCCACAGGGCGTGGTCGCCATGCAGCGGATCGCGAAGGACCAGCTCGTTCCGCGCGCCAGCCTTGGCGAAGTGGACCGGCTGGATCGGAAGCCCGTAGCGCTCACCGTTGACCAGACGTTGCCGTCACAGGCCGTTGCCGGCGCCCGCGTCGATGTATGGGTGGCGCAGCCGGATGCCAAGAACGGCTTCAGTGAGCCGAAGCTCCTCCTGCCCGGCGCCGAGATCACCGAGGTGGCGACAGGGTCCACAGCCCTTGGATCATCGAAGACGACAGTGCTGATGGTCTTGGTGGAGGACAAGCAGATGCCGGCATTGCTGGGCGCCCAGGCCAATGAAGCGAAGATCTCGGTCGTGTGGAACCCTGGTGGCGCCCGATGAGCATTCCCGTGGTCACTGTGGGCCAAAGCCGGGAGGATGTGGTGGGCGGCCTGGAACGGCTGCACGGACCCGTCACGGTGGTTCGACGATGCGCGGAACTTCCGGAACTTCTGGCCGCCTGCCAGAGCGGCCTTGCCAGGGCTGCGGTCGTGGCTGAAGGTTCAGAGGCGCTGACTGCCTCCCTGGTTGACCGCCTTGGCGCTGTGGGTGTGGCAATCATTGCCCTGACGGACAATGCTGATGAAGCGGCCAGGCTCCGCAAGATCGGGGTGGCCTCGGCGCTGACAGGGGTTCAGTCCGCGGAGCTTTCGGACCGGATAGCGGACGCAGTCGCCCGCTTGACCGGTATGGACCGTCCCCTGACGCTAAGCGCGGAAGCTGATACTGGAGCCGCGCTCGCCACCGATCCGGTCGAACCCAAGCCTGGCTTGGAGGATGCCGGAACCGGGAAGATCATCGCCGTCTGGGGTCCGGCGGGGTCGCCGGGAAGGACTACGGTCGCTGCCAACATCGCCGGAGAAATGGCGGCTGATGGCCGGGAGGTCCTCCTTGTCGACGCCGACACCTACGGTGCAAGCGTCGCAGCCGTCCTGGGATTGCTGGATGAGTCGGCCGGCCTGGCCCAGGCGTGCAGGCTCGCTGACCAGGGGACGTTGGACACTGATGCGCTGCGAAAGGTGGCCTCAACCGTTGCCACCGCGTCCGGGACGTTCAAAGTGCTGACCGGGATAACCCGCCCCGACCGGTGGACCGAACTCCGGGCGACCGCTCTGTTCGTGGTCCTCGAGCGGGCCAGGCATATGGCGGACGTGGTGGTGGTCGATACCGGCTTCTGTCTTGAGGCTGATGAAGAGCTCAGCTTCGACACGATGGCGCCGCGGCGGAATGCGGCGACGCTTTGCCCGCTCGAGGTGGCTGACACGGTCTACGCAATCGGGGCGGCCGATCCGGTGGGTGTGCCGAGGCTGGTGCGGGCGATCGCCGAACTGGAAACAGCTGTTCCACACGCCGCACCCACCGTCGTCATGAACAAGGTGCGGGCCTCCTCCGTTGGCAGAAGCCCCGAGCGCCAACTGCGGGATGCGTGGGAGAGATACGGCCCGGCGTCCGCGCTCACCGCCTTTCTGCCGTACGACCCCGCCGCAGCGGACGCTGCGCTGCTGGCAGGATCCCTGCTGCACGAAGCTGCGCCGGAGTCGACACTCCGCAGGGCGATCAGGGAATTGGTTTGTGCACCCGTCCAGCGAAAACCGAAATCCTCTGTGTTTTCTTCCACACCACGGCGCAGGGCAAAGGACTAGGCTCGCCATAAGAGCTGCAAAGGTGCGGCGAATTTCTCTAGTGGAGGCGTTGTCGATGTCGTCTGGATCCGGTGTGGAGGATCAGCCCCTCTCCATGGAAGGCCTTGAAGGTTTCATGGGGGACTACTACCAGCACTTGGCCGAGGAGGATGCCCGGAGCTACCCTCGCGAGGTACTGGAGGCCCGGGCCGGGGAGCATCACAAGGCGGCATCGGTCCGGCAGCCCGGACAGGCAAAGATCTCAATTGCCGACGAAGAGGACAGTACCGTCATCTTCGTCGTCACCGACGACATGCCCTTCCTTGTCGATTCAGTGAACGCGGAACTGGTCCGGCAGCACGCCGCCATCAAACTGGTGGTTCACCCGCTTTTTGTCGCCACCAGGAACCGGGAAACCGGAGAGCTGGTCAAGGTCAACCGGGTCCCGGCGCACCTGGGCATTTCCAGCGGAGACACGGCCGCCATGCCCAATCTCTCCCACCTCATCGCCCAAGGTGAAGACGCCTCCCACATGGAGTCGTGGATCGCCGTCGAAATCCAGCGTATTTCGGACGACGCGAAGTCGTCCCTGCTCGCTGGCCTGACCCGGGTACTCAAGGACGTCCGGGCCGCCGTCGAGGACTGGCCAAAGATGCGCCAGAAGGCGCTGGAGATCGCCCGAAGCCTGGACCAGGTGGCCCACCCCGGACAGATCGCCGAGTTGCGCCAGGCCAAGGATCTGCTCCGCTGGCTGGACGACGGGAACTTCACGTTCCTCGGCTACCGCGAATACGACCTCTTGAACGTTGACGGCGAAGATGTCCTCGAGCTTCGGGAAGACAGCGGGCTGGGACTGTTGCGGGCAGCCGCAGATTCCCCCCACATCCAGCACCTCACCGATACCGGCCGGAAGAAGGCACGGGAAAAGCGTGCCCTGGTCATTACCAAGGCCAATTCCCGCTCGACCGTGCACCGCTCGGCCTACCTCGACTACATCGGAATCAAGAGTTTCGATGCCGCAGGCAACGTCAACGGCGAGCGCCGGTTCATCGGACTCTTCGCCACCAGCGCTTACGCCGGGTCCGTCCGGGATATTCCGATCGTCCGCGAAAAGGTCGACGCCGTGCTGCAAACCGCGGGCTTCCCGCCGGACTCGCACTCCGGCAAGGACCTGCTGGGGATCCTTGAGACCTATCCGCGCGATGAACTGTTCCAGATCGAAATCCCCGACCTCGCCGCCACGGCCCTGGGTATCCAGAAGCTTCAGGAACGGCGGCGCACGCGGTTGTTTCTCAGGCCCGACATCTACGGCCGGTTCATGTCCGCCGTCGTCTACCTGCCCCGTGACCGCTACACCACCAACGTCAGGCTGCGCATCGAGCAGGAACTGCGGGAAACATTCCAGGCCGTCTCGATCGACTACGAAGCGCGCATGACGGAGTCGGCCCTTGCCCGCCTGTTCTTCCGCATCCGCTTGCCCAAGAATGCCGACGTCAGCCACGTCAACAGCGACGAGCTGGAAACGCGGCTGGTCCGGGCGGCGAGGTCCTGGAGTGAGGGCATCACCGAGGTCCTGCGTGAAGGGCGGGACGCGGCCGAGGCCAAGGAACTTGCGGCTATCTGGGCCGAGGCTTTTCCCGCCAGCTACCGGGTGGACTATGAGGTAGAGGACGCGCTTGAGGATATTGCGCGCTTCGAGAAATACGGGGCCGCCGCCGAGCGGAGCACCGGCGCCCGGCAGGACCGTCCCGGAGTCCACGTCTACCTGCCCGAAGGGGCAGGCGCCACCTTGGAAGAGGACGCCCGGGTCAAGCTCTACATGCTGGAGCCCAAGAGCCTGAGCCAGATTCTTCCCTACTTCCACAACCTGGGACTGGAAGTCCTGGACGAACGCCCGTTCGAGATCGAAACCGCCGACCACAGGGACTTCTTCCTGTACGACCTGGGGTTGAAATACCCAGCCGGGGTGGATCCGGTCACCACTGGGGAACTCCTTGCCGATTCCTTTGGCGCGGCCGTCACCGGAGCGGCAGAGTCTGACAGCTTCGACCGTCTGGTGCTGCGGGAGGGCCTGCATTGGCGCCAGATCACGGTGCTGCGTGCTTACGCCCGCTACATGCGCCAGATGGGCAGCAGCAGTTCCTTCGGGTTCATGGCGGACACGCTCCTGGCGAACGCCGACGTGACGAAAGGCCTGATCGCTCTTTTTGCCGCCCGCTTTGACCCGTCCCTGGGCGACGACGGCCGTGCCGGCGCGCAGGCATCCGTGCGCCAGGACCTGGCAGCTGCCATCGAGAAGGTTGCCACGCTGGACGCCGACCGCGTGCTGCGCACCTTTGGCAACCTCATTGAAGCCACCCTTCGCACCAACTTCTTCCAGGACAAGCCGCACCTGAGCTTCAAGCTGGATCCGGCGCAGATCGAGGGGCTTCCGTTCCCGCGGCCCATGTTCGAAATCTGGGTCTACTCGCCCCGGGTCGAAGGTGTGCACCTGCGGTTCGGCAAGGTCGCCCGCGGTGGCCTTCGCTGGTCTGACAGGCGGGAGGATTTCCGTACCGAGGTCCTGGGCCTGGTGAAAGCACAGACGGTCAAGAACGCCGTCATCGTTCCCACCGGAGCCAAAGGCGGCTTCTTCGCCAAGCAGCTTCCAGATCCGGCAGCCGACCGCGCGGCCTGGATGGCGGAAGGCGTCGAAAGCTACAAGACGTTTATCCGTGGCCTGCTGGACCTCACCGACAATCTGCTCACTGAAGGTGACGGGGAGCGGCTCGTGCCGCCGTCGAACGTTGTCAGGCATGACGACGACGACTCCTACCTTGTCGTTGCGGCGGACAAGGGAACGGCTACTTTCTCGGACATCGCCAACGGCTTGTCGGCAGAATACGGATTCTGGCTGGGGGACGCGTTCGCTTCCGGCGGCTCCGTGGGGTACGACCACAAGGCCATGGGCATCACCGCCAGGGGTGCGTGGGAGTCGGTTAAGCGGCACTTCAGCGAGCTCGACCTCGACACCCAGACCGAGCCGTTCACTGTGGTGGGCGTGGGGGACATGTCCGGTGACGTGTTCGGGAACGGGATGCTGCTGTCCCGCCACATCAGGCTGCTTGCGGCATTCGACCACCGGCACATCTTCCTGGATCCCACGCCGGACGAGGGTTCCTCGTTCGCTGAGCGGCAGAGGTTGTTTGAGCTGCCCAGGTCCTCTTGGGACGACTACGACAAGTCGCTGATCAGTGAAGGTGGTGGCGTTTTCGCCCGGCAGGCCAAGTCCATTCCCGTGTCCCCGCAGGTACGGGCTGCGCTGGGGCTGGCGGCGGAAACCACCGAACTCAGCCCACCGGAGCTGCTCAGGGCCATCCTGCTGGCACCGGCCGACCTGCTCTACAACGGCGGCATCGGCACCTACGTCAAGGCCAGTTCCGAATCCAACGCAACGGTGGGCGACAAGGCCAACGACGCCATCCGCGTCAACGGCCGGGACCTGCGCGTGAAGGTGGTCGGCGAAGGCGGAAACCTTGGCATGACCCAGCGCGGCCGTATCGAGGCGGCGTTGCAGGGGGTCATCCTCAACACGGATGCGATCGACAACTCTGCCGGTGTGGATTGCTCCGACCACGAAGTCAACATCAAGATCTTCGTTGACCGGATGGTCGCCGCGGGCAAGCTGCCGGCGGCCGAACGCGCAGACTTCCTCGCCTCCATGACCGACGAGGTGGGCAGGCTGGTGCTGGAAGACAACATCGACCAGAACATCCTGCTCCTGAACGACCGCAGCCGGGTGGCCGAGTGGAGCCCGAGCTACGAGCGGCTCATGGACTGGCTCGAGAAGAGCGCCGACCTGAAGCGCGACCTCGAGGCACTGCCGACGACCGAAACCCTGCGGGACCGGCTCCAGCAGGGGCAGGGTCTGACATCCCCTGAACTGTCTGTACTGGCCGCCTATGCCAAGATCGAGCTTGCATCGGCGCTTCGGGACAGCGACCTTGCCGACGACCCCTGGTTCCGGGACACGCTGCGCTCCTATTTCCCGCACCAGCTGCGCGAACGCTTCGACGCGGAGTTGGACACGCATCCGCTGCGACGCGAAATCATCGCCACCGTGGTGGCCAACGACATGATCAACCTTGGTGGCATCACTTTCGCCTTCCGGGTCATGGAGGAAACGTCGGCCAGCGAAGTCGCCGTCGCCAAGGCGTTCGTGGCGCTGCGGGAGGTGTACGAACTGGATGCGATGGTGGCCGAGCTGAACAGCCTGCCCGCATCGTTCCCGACGGAGCACTGGAGCACAGTCCACCTTGATATCCGCCGGCTCCTGGACCGTGCGGTCCGGTGGCTGCTGGGCCAGGAAAGCGTTTCGCGCCCTATCGCTGACGTAGTAGCCGAGTTCAAGCCGCTCATGGATCCGATGCGGGCCCGCCTGCTGGACTACCTGCGCGGCGATGACCACGAACGGGTGGCCGAGTGGCTGGCGAAGGGCCGCGAATGGGAACTCCCGGAAGGCCTGGCACTGCGTTGGGCCGAGCTGTTCGAAAGCTTCGTGCTGCTCGATATCGCCAAGATCGCGCGGTCCCGCAAGGACCCGGTGGAGGAGATCGCAGCCACGTACTACACCGTGTTCAACCGGTTCCACGCGGATTCGTTGCTGGAACGGATCAGCAGCCTGCCCCGGCAGGACCGGTGGCAGGCGCTGGCGCGGGCCGCCTTGCGCGACGACCTGTACTCGACGGTGTCGGACATGACGACGGCGGTGCTGGACGCAACGGCCGCGGCCGACTCGCCGGAGGCGCGGCTCAAGGACTGGGAGGCACAGAATGCCGAACAGCTGGGCAGGGCAAAGAGTATGTTCGACGAAGTGAACGCACTCGAGGCCGACGACATGGCCTCACTGTCGGTAGCATTGAGGCTCTTGAGGTCAATCGTCCGACGCTAGCCTTGCGGCGTCGAAACTGGAGGTGCAGTGGCAATCTTTACGGACCCCATCAGGGAACACGCTGATTTCGGGCCGGGCGATGCCGAATGGCTGCACCTCCTGGTGGGGGACTGGCAGATGGTCGCGGACCTGGCGTTCGCCGACCTGGCACTGTGGTTCCCCCACCCGGAGCTTGGCTATGTCGCGCTCGCCCACGTGCGCCCTTCCACCACGCATACCGCGTTCCACAGCGACTTCGTGGGGGAAGGGATCCGCTCGGACCTGCAGCCTCTGGTGGACAAGGCCTGGAACAGCCGCTCCATTGAGAGGTCCAGCGAAACCAACTGGAACAGCGAGATGGCGCTTCGGGTGGAGGCGGTCCCGATGGTCCGGAACGGGCGGACGCTTGCGGTGGTCACCACGCATATGGACCTGTCCAGTTCGCGGATGCCGTCCCGGCTGGAGCTGACCTATCGCCAGTGCGCCTATGACCTGCTGCGAATGGGTACCCTCGGATTATGGCCGGACTTTGCTTCGCCTACGGGGTCTCGTCGGGGCGCCCCCCGCGTGGGGGACGGCCTGATCAGGCTTGATGCCGATGGTGTGGTGCAGTATGCCAGCCCCAACGGCGTCTCCGCGTTCCGCCGTCTTGGCGACGGGGAATCCCTGGAAGGACGTTCCCTCGCCGAGGTCACGGCCGGCCTCCTCAAGGACCGGCGGATGGTTGATGAGACGCTGCCGCTCGTGGTGACCGGGCGCATGCCGTGGCGCAGCGAGATCGAATCGCGGGGCGTCAGCTTGTCCCTTCGCGCCATCCCCTTGCGCGATGAACAGCAGCGCTTCGGTGCGCTGGTGCTCTGCCGGGACGTCTCGGAACTGCGGCGGCGGGAAATGGAGTTGGTGACCAAAGACGCCACCATCCGCGAGATCCACCACCGGGTCAAGAACAATCTCCAGACCGTCGCTGCGCTGCTGCGGATGCAATCCAGGCGGATGGTGAGCGACGAGGCCAAGCAGGGACTGGAGCAAGCAATGCGCCGTGTGGCCACCATCGCCCTTGTGCACGAGACCCTGTCGCAGGGCCTGACCCAGAGCGTTGATTTCGACGAGCTGATCGGCCGCCAGTTCAGGCTGTCCGCCGAGGTTGCGTCCCCGTCGCAGCAGGTACGGACCGAGCGCTCCGGCACGTTCGGTGAGCTGCCCAGCGACTTGGCCACACCGCTGGCCCTGGTGATCAACGAACTGGTGACCAATGCCGTTGAGCACGGTCTTGAGGGACGGGCCGGGACAGTTTGGCTCCTGGCCGACAGGTCCGAGGGGGAGGACGGCGAAGAACTGACGGTAACCATTGCCGACGACGGTGTGGGGCTCCCGGAAACCCCCCACGTCGAAGGGCTTGGATTGCAGATCGTGCGGACTTTGGTCACCAGTGAACTGGGCGGCACCATCACCTGGGAGCGCCGGGAGGGCGGCGGAACCGAGGTCAAGATCAGGCTCAGCCTGCACGGAAAGTAGGCAACGGGCCGCGCCGGGACCCCATGGGCTGACAAAGCGGACAGGCATGGAGTGGAACGAAAACAACAAGAGGCCCCGGGCCGATCCTTGCGGATCGACCCGGGGCCTCTTGTTGTAACGGTCCGTTTGACCAGGCCGGCTGCTGGCCTTCTAGGAGGCCCGGCGTGCTCGCGCGGCACGCCGCTTCAGGGCACGGCGCTCATCTTCGCTCATGCCGCCCCAGACACCGGCATCCTGGCCGGATTCCAAGGCCCACTGGAGGCACGTGTCCACGACAGGGCAGCGGCGGCAGACGCTCTTGGCTTCCTCGATCTGCAGGAGGGCCGGGCCTGTGTTTCCGACGGGAAAGAACAGTTCCGGGTCCTTGTCGAGGCACGCTGCGCGGTTACGCCAATCCATGCTGATCAGTTGCTCCATTTCTGGGAAGTGCCCTTTGTGAAATTATTCACTAGTGGCTACAAAGGAAAGGGGCCCTCTGGGCCCCCTTGGTCATCTGCATCAAGCCTGTCATGTTAACGCTGTGTAAACAAGGGGTAATAACGCCTGATATCAGTGGAAACCTGAGCGATGCATCACAGTGGCGGCTCCTGCCCTCACCAGTGTCCGACTATGTCCGGTAGGGTGCCAGTGTGTCAAGACCCCCGGTAAACCCAGCAGGTGTCCCCGCGACCCCGGACGAACCCGGCAACGGAGCCGGCCGTCCGGCCGATGAGCCTTCCACTGCCGCACCAGTTGCTGCCACCGTGGTGGCGCTGGTTGCCGGTGCCGAAGCCCTTGCCCTGCTGGCTGCTGCAGCCTGGTACGGCTATGAGCTGTTCACCGGCAGCCCCGTGCTCTCCTTCTGGGGAGCTGTCTTCACCCTGGGACTCCTGCTGGCCTTTTCCGCTTGGCTCTTTGCCGTATCCGTCTTCCTCTACCGCGGGTACCGGTGGACCCGGGCAGCGGCGCTGGTCGCCCAACTGTTCGTCCTGACGATTGGTGCCCCGACCATGACCAGCGGCCTGGTCTTTGCGGGTGTGGCAATGGTGGTGCCAGCGGCTGTCGCCATAGTCCTCCTGTTCTCCAACAAGGTGGTCAATTACGCGTCCCGAACCGGCAGTCCGCCTCCTGCTCTCTGACCGTATTGGTACATTCCCTGCGACGCCGGATTGGGTATCGAATGCCCGGATTGGCCAGCGGAGGGGAACATCCGTCGGTTCAGGCCGCGGCACCTGCCCATCCCACCTGAAGGGCACACGACCGCCCCGCGGAAACCAGGATGCCACGTCCCGGCGGTGGATTCGTTTCCACCTCAAACCGGACCCCGAACAGGTCGCCGTCAGCTATCGATCGCGGGCACAACAGAAGGCCGAGGCCGGCCGCACGGGCGTTCATGATCAAAGGAACGCGTTGTGGCAGCACGGGGCTGAAACTTGCGGTGACCACCAACGAATAGCCCAAGGCGTTCAGGTGGCCCAGGTCCTTCACTGCCGGCGCGTCCAGAAGGTCTACATCGTCAACGAGCAGCAGTGTGTCGGGCGACAGCTCACCAGCCTCGGCCTGCTGCAGCACGCCCCGCCAAAAGTCTCCGGCCCTTTTGTGCGGCACAGGACTTGAGCACCACTCTCTACTGGAATTGAGCCTTTTCATCGCGTGCAGTACGTTGCTTTTCCCGCTTTCTGGGCCGCCGAGGACTGCCATCACGCCGCCGGCTGGAATCCGGACGGCCATCGCATCCAGCTCGTCGCCCGCCACCCCCAGCAGCACGGACCGGGCCTGCCCGGTCCGTGGGGACGCCTTTGCAGCGCCTGCTTGCCCGTTCCGGGAACCCGTCCGGAACGCTGCCTTGCGCGACATCGTGGGCTCTGCAATTGCCGTGACCTCGCCGGTGGTGATCATAGCCGGGAGGGGTTCCACCCGGAAGGGCGGCGATGCAGCCGGCAGGCCGCTCTCGCCGGGGGAGGACTGCCCTGGGGCAGCGGGGGATTGCCGGTAGAACTGGCACACCGCCGGGCCGCCAGTGGCTGCCGGACCGAATGCCACAGCCCTTCCCGCCACCGGGGGAATGGAGGGCATCCGGGGCCATGCCGCGCGGCTCTCTTCGGTGGAGCCGAACGGAAAATAGAAGCGGTTGGGGATGGATCCGTAAAACCTGGCTGCGACCAGTTCCCGTTCACCGGAAAGCAAAAGCGTTATGCCAGCCCTGGCTCCGTCGCGGGCGAGGTCCTGGGCAAGGTCTTCGGCCCAGGCCAACGGCCCGGACCGGAACGCTGAAACCCAAGAGCCCCAGCCAGACACAACGAGCACAAGGGGTACGTCCCTGGCAGCCGGCCGGCTTAGGCGCCTCCCAAGTTCGCGGGTAAGACGCTCCAGGATCCGGACCCCCCGGCGCAGCTCGTGGACACCGGCGTAGGCCCCGGTGCGGCCGGCGTGCGCGAAGGGCAAAAGGCTCCCCGTACTGTCCAGGAAATAGAAGTGCGCCTCGTGCGGGCGGGCCATCAATCTTCCGGCCGTCAGTTCAAGGGCTTCAAGCGCGCCGGAGGTGGAACTGCCCAGGAAGGCGGCATGGCCATCGCTGGCGCGGTCCCAGGCTAGTGTCACAACCTCCTGCTTCTGGGGCAGATCCATCAGTCCCAGGTGGACACTGCCTTCGACGTCGCCAGGTGTAACGGACATGGACCTGGCCGCCGAGGCTTCAGGGGCTGACGACTTCGGGTCCGGTTCTTCCAGGTATTCCGGCAGTGGAGGGGCTACCGGTCTCCTGGGGACCCGTTTGCCCTGCGCCACGCAAAGGGACTCCACGAGTGCCACCAGAGGAGCCGCCGCCTTGGCGGGGGTCGGCGCAGCGCCCGGCGCGGTGGGGTCCGCGCCTTCCCGGGAAGCCAAGTACGCCGTTGTCGGCTGGATGACGACCGCATCGTGCAGCTGGTCTTCGGAAACGGCAGACAGGGACGCGGCCTGAAACTCTTCGGCAGGTTCCGCACCACGTGCCAGGAAGGCGCGGCCCGGAGCGTCCACACCGACGGCCGCCGCGGCCTTTGAATTGATGATGTCCATGGACTCCATGTCGGACTGCACGCGGAGGGCAATGCTGGACGTGACGTTCGCCCGGATATCGGCTGTCAGTGCACCTTGTGGCCTTTGCGTGGCCATCACCAGATGGATACCCAGCGACCGCCCTATGGAGGCGATCCGCAGCAGCTCACGGAGCACTTCCGGAGCGTCGTCAACGAGCATCCTGAACTCGTCGATGATGATGACAAGGTGGGGGAGGTCGAAATCCTTGGCCGCCGGTGAGGATCGGTAGGCTGCCAGGTCCGGTACAGCGGCTGCGGAGAGGTGCTCCTCACGGAGCCTGACTTCTGCCCGCAGCGACACCAGGGTACGTTCCATTTCGGCGGTGGACAGGTCGGTTTGGAGTCCGACACAGTGGACCAAGCCGCGGAGCGGACCCAAGCCGGAGCCACCTTTGAAATCGATGAAGAAGAAGTTGATGCGCTCTGGAGGGTAGCTCAGGGCGAGGGCCAGGGTAAGGGTCCTGAGCAGTTCCGATTTTCCCGATCCTGTGGTGCCTGCAACGAGCACATGGGGACCGTCGCTCTGGAGGTCCAGGGTTCTCGGGCCGGCCGCACCCAGGCCCAGCGGCGCCGAGAGTCCCTGCCTTTGCGCATTTGCTTCCCAGCGTCGCGCGGTCTCCGCCACCGTTACGGGCAGGATCTCGCCGAGACCGACGGTGGCCGGAATCGACCGCACGTGCCCGTCCTCCCGCGTCGGCGCCTTCGCCAGGCGTCGGCACAGCGTAGTGAACACTGCCTCCGGGACAAGGTCCGGTACAAAAACCGGCTTGCCGTGGTCATGGAGCATGACCGACCGGCGCTCGGACAAGAACACGTCCGCTGACGGGGAATCGGTGTCACCCGGAAGAAAATGAAGAACCTGCCACCCCCTTTCCACAGCGGCGTCACGAACCTCGATGTCACCCGCCTCCGCCGGGCCTGCACTCCGAATCAACAGGACGGTCCGCTCTGAATCGGCAGGACCACCTCCACGGATGACCCGGAGGCCGGCGTCAGTTGTTCCGGTGAGGGTTACCCCGGGAAGATACCGGGCCGCCAAGGGCAGATTCTCCGGCCGCCCGTGGACTACCACCCCCGTCCTTCCGGCGAGGGGGTAGCCCGCAAGTTGCATGATGAGGGACCGGATCGCGCCGTCTACCCCTGCCGAGGAGCCCGCCACAATGGTGAGCGGACGGCGCGGGTCAAGGACGACAGGTACTTGCCCAACCGGCTGAATCGTCCGGACGGCGCCTGCCGGCTCAACCCGGACGTTGGCGGCCTGTTCCATCTCGCCCAACCTCAGCCACACGCCGTCGGACGCCGAATCTGGGGCGGGCGCCTGAGTGCCCCGGTGCGCTGCCAGGGCAACGACGGCAAGGGACGGGGCGCACCGTCGCCGGCGCTCCCTGTCTTCCTGCACCGCCGCCTTTACGGCAGCCGCCAATTCCTGCCTTTGCCGCCTGCCGCCGATGACAGGCACGAGAACGGAAAACGCGGATGCCGCCGAGAAGGCAAGAAACATCCACATCCCGGTGAAGACTGCCAGCCCCACGCCAATAGCCAGCGGGAGAACTGCGGCCAGCAGGAACTGCGCGCGGTTGCCGGCCTCAGCCCTGCCGGAGACCACGATGGGTTCGGCCACGGATCCTCCGGCATCCGCCAGGACCCTTTCCGGCAGGTCCGAAAACACCAGCGACATGGTGGACTGCCCGCACCGAATGCCGGAATCCGTGGAGATGACAGTGCTCCGGATCCTCTCGCCATCGACGTACGTGCCATTAGCACTGTCCAGGTCGATCAGGATGATATCCGTGTCCGTGACAACAAGGCGTGCGTGCTCGCGGGACAATTCCGGATCCGGGATGACAACGCGCGTGCCGCTCCGGCCTATGGTGTAGCTGCCTCGCCGGATCGGTACGACTGTCCCCGCGGCAGCCCCGCTGTGAATGGCGAGTGCCAGTGGGGCGGCGGTATCTGCGGCCGGGGGACGCCGCCGCCGTTGATCCGAGGGCGCGCCGCCGCCGTCGACAAGAATTGCCGCGCCCACCAGCGGCGGAACACCGGAAACCAACGAATAGAGATCCTGTCCGTCCACCGTGACCGGCCCGGTGCCGAAGCTCTTCGACAACTGTTCGTTGATGACAGCTCCCGAGGTGCCGGGCGGAGCCTCGATCGACAGTTCGAGAGGGGACCGCAGACGTGGGGATCCCGGACCACCTACCAAGGTGCAATGCAGGGTCATGGGCGCCAATCCTTCGTGTTATGCGGTCACGCTATCCACGAACGGAGAGCATATGGAGCCGTTTCGGGCTCTATGTGGAAAACCCCTTCAGGGAGAGCTGCCTGCTGGGGCAGGTCGGACGGGATCGCCACACCCGGCCCCCTCAAAAAGCGGCCATGAGCAGCAACGGAGCCTCCTTTTGGGCACAACCGCCGACAGTGCAGACGTTGATGCAGCTGCGCGTATCGGGGCAGGCACCAAAGCGGGCCATCTCCCTCGAACCCGGGAGACGGCGCGCCCGGGGGGGGAGAACTGCGGTGTGGTCCGTGGCGCCTTTAAACTAAGGCGGCCAATGGAATCGCCCCGGCACGCGGGATGCGTAAGTTGACCAGGATACGGTTCTGCGGTGCGCTTGAAACCTGTTGTGCGACGGATCACAGGGGCTGCGCGGATTCGACGGACGTTGCGGTCCCTCGGGTAGGCTAGAGCAGCAGACGATGCACTCCATTGTGCTGCCCGTATTCAAACCAGGAGATTTTGTGACCGCTGACCTCGTCATTGTAGGGTCCGGCTTTTTTGGCCTGACAATCGCAGAACAGGCCGCTAGCGAGCTCGGCCTGAAGGTTGTCGTCCTCGACCGCCGCCACCATATTGGCGGCAACGCCTACAGCGAAAAGGAAGAGCAGACCGGTATTGAAATCCACCGGTATGGCGCCCACCTCTTCCACACGTCCAACGAGCGCGTGTGGGAATACGTCAACAGGTTCACGACCTTCACGAACTACGTGCACAAGGTTTACGGCGTCCACAAGGGGGAGGTGTACTCCCTGCCCATCAACCTGGCCACCATCAACCAGTTCTTCCGGGCAAACCTCACCCCCGGGCAAGCGCGGGACCTCATTCAAGAACAGGCCGGGGAACTGGCAGGAACCGATCCCCAGAACCTCAACGACAAGGGCATCCAACTGATTGGCCGCCCACTGTACGAGGCCTTCATCAAGCACTACACGGGAAAGCAATGGCAGACGGATCCCAAGGATCTGCCGGCGGGCATCATCTCCCGGCTGCCCGTGCGCTACAACTACGACAACCGGTACTTCAACGACAAGTACGAAGGCCTGCCCACCAACGGTTACACCGCGTGGATCGAGAAAATGGCCGAACACCCGAACATCGAAGTGCGCCTGAACACCGATTTCTTCGACGAATCGCACGAATACAGCAAGAACAAGGTTGTCGGCAAGATTCCCGTGGTCTACACCGGCCCGGTGGACCGCTACTTCGACTACGCCGAGGGCGACCTCTCCTGGCGCACCATCGACTTCGAAGAAGAAGTACTTGATGTCGGCGACTTCCAAGGCACCTCCGTCGTCAATTACAACGACGACGACGTCTCCTACACCCGCGTCATCGAACCCCGCCATTTCCACCCCGAACGCGACTACCAGACCGAAAAAACGGTCATCATGCGGGAGTTCTCGCGATTCGCCGAAAAGGGCGACGAACCGTACTACCCCGTCAACACGTCCGCCGACAGGGAGCGACTGCTTAAGTACCGCGATCTCGCAGCTTCCGAAACGGACGTCTTGTTTGGCGGCCGGCTGGGCACCTACAAATACCTGGACATGCACATGGCTATTGGTTCCGCGCTGAACATGTTCGATAACAAAATCCGGCCGCATTTCGAAAGCGGCGCGAAGCTGGAAAGTGGAGGCGTGGACGCATGAGCGTGTCAACTGCGAACCAGAAGAAATCTGCCGGTGCGGCGAATGACGGGTCTTCCGGGAACTGGAACACCCTTCAGCGCGTCATTTTGCCCAGCGCAAGCCAGATGGACACGGCGCCTCTTTACATGGATATGGGCACGGCCACTGGGATCCAACTCCCGACGATCGGTGACGGAGACGCGAAGGACGCGAAGCCCCGGACCATCAGCAGCCCGACCAAAGAGGCGCACGTAGAGGACTTCCTCTCGCGGCACTCCACCTCAGTGCGCTCGGGGGAGCGCGTTTCCTTCGGCACCTACTTCAACGCCTTCCCGGCCAGCTACTGGCGTCGGTGGACTACGGTGAACAAAGTCCGGTTGCAGGTCCGGACCCAAGGTGCCGGTTCTGTCATTGTCTACAAGTCCAATGCCCGGGGTTCACTGCAGCGGGTAGATACCCGCCGTGTTGAAGGTATCTCGGAAAGCCACTTTGAACTGTCGCTGGCTCCCTTCGGAGACGGTGGATGGTACTGGTTCGACCTGCTGGCAGGCACCGAGCCCCTGATTATGCTCGACGCCGAATGGCAAGGGCCCGCAGTCGAGACCGCCCCTGGATCGGTAACCCTCCAGATCACCACACTCAACAAGACGGACTTCTGCCTCAACAACCTGCGTCTCCTGGCCGACAGCGCCGAGGCCCTTGCCCACGTGCAAGAGATCCTCATCGTTGACCAAGGGACACAGAAGCTTTCGGATGCTCCCGGCTTCGACGACGTGAAAGAGTCCCTTGCCGGCAAGCTCCGCATCATCAACCAGTCCAACCTGGGCGGGTCTGGCGGATTCGCCCGCGGGATGTTCGAGGCCGTCGAAAACGGCAGTGACTATGTGCTGCTCATGGACGACGATATCGTCGTCGAACCTGAAAGCATCATCCGGCTCCTCACTTTTGCCGACCGGTGCAAGACGCCGACCCTAGTCGGCGGACACATGTTCGACCTGTATAACCGGACTGTCCTGCACACGTTTGGCGAAGTGGTTAATCCGTACCGCTTCCAGCCGGCCCTCCCCAGCGAAGATATGATCCTCGGGCACGACTTCCTGTCGTCCAACCTGAGGCAGACTTCGTGGCTGCACCGGCGCTGCGACGTCGACTACAACGGCTGGTGGATGTGCTTGATCCCCACCAAAGTAATCCGCGATATTGGGCTTTCGCTCCCGTTGTTCATCAAGTGGGACGACGCTGAATACGGTCTGCGCGCAAAGGAACACGGCTACCCCACGGTCTCGCTGCCCGGATCAGCGGTGTGGCACGTTTCGTGGATCGATAAGGATGACTTGGTCGGTTGGCAGGCATACTTCCACTCCCGGAACCGGGTCGTGGCCGCACTGCTCCACAGCCCGTACGAATTCGGCGGTGAAGTTGTCAAGGCTTCCCAGTACGGCGACATCAAGCACATGGTGTCCATGCAGTATGCCACTGCGCAAGGCCGGCAATGGGCACTGGAAGATGTGTTGAAGGGGCCGGAGGCCCTGCCCGACCTGTTGTCGACCAAGCTGCCGGAAATCCGGGAGATGATGTCGGCGCACTCCGACGCCGTGTTCCGGCCCGATCCGGAGGACTTTCCTGCCCCGAAGATGGACAAGCCGCCCCGCCGCGGCCACGGCCCGTCCCAGCCTTCGAGAATCACCCTCCTCCCGTGGGCTGCCAAGACCATTGCCCGGCAGTTGGTCAAGCCCGTCACGGGGACCAGTGCCGAACGCCCGCAGACGACAGTGGCACATCAGGACAATCGCTGGTGGAGGATGGCGCAGTACGACAGCGCGGTGGTCTCAAATGCTGAAGGAACCGGCGCTTCATGGTACCGGCGTGATCCCAAGCGGCTGAGGAAAATGCTGGCCGAAAGCGGCCGCCTCCACGCGGCCCTGCTCAAGGAATGGCCTGCGCTCAGCAAGAAGTACAAATCAGCCATGAACGATCTGACATCGATCGAGTCGTGGAGGAAGACGTTCGAGCAGCATACGCAGAATGAGATCAAGTGAGCGTAATTTCGACCGGTGATCTGACCACGCCCGGACTGGGCGGGGGACTGCGGGACATCAAACAATCAAGCTTCCTGCTTAAGCTGCTGGTGCGGAAAGAACTGAAGGTTCGTTACCGGGGCTCTGTCCTCGGACTCCTCTGGTCCTATGTCAAACCGGGCGTCCAATTCATCGTCTTTTATGTAGCTTTGGGAATCTTCCTTGGATTGGAGCGGAGCGCCAGGAATCCGGACGGATTGGCAAATTATGCCGTTTACCTGTTTTCCGGCATTGTCCTGATCAATTTCTTTTCCGAGGCGTTGGGCAACGCGGCACGGTCCATCGTGATGAACGGAAACCTGATCAAGAAGATCTACCTTCCGCGCGAATTGTTCCCCGTGGCCTCCGTCTGGGTGTCTGCGGTGCACTTCTTCCCCCAACTTGTGGTTCTCGTCGTCGGCTGTGTCTTCGCCGGATGGCATCCGAACCTGGTACAACTGTTGGCTGCCGTTGCCGGCTTTGTCATCGTGGGACTTCTTGCGACCGGCTTGGGCCTGCTATTCGGTGCAGCCAACGTGTACTTTCGCGATTCGGAAAACCTCGTGGACATGCTTTTGATGGTTGCCACCTGGGCTTCCCCCGTCATGTATGCATGGTCCATGGTTGAGCAGAAGCTTGGGAGCACCGCGTTTGCCATCTATCAGGCAAACCCGATCACCATCGGGGTGGAGTTGTTCCACTACGCGTTCTGGTTTCCGACGACTGACGGTTCGGCAGCCATGCCGCCGAACCTCTTCGGTTTGTGGCTGCCTGTTGGGCTCGTAGTTGCGGTGGTCATTGTTGTTTTGGGTCAGTACACCTTTCGGCGCCTCGAGGGCCGTTTCGCACAGGAGCTGTAAGTGGTCACGGCGATAGAAGTTTCTAATATCAGCAAGCAATTCGTCTTGCGCCACACCAGGTCCCTGAAAGAGGCTGTGGTTTGGTTGGCCAAGGGGCGAAAAGGTGATCTGTCCGAAAAGTTCCATGCCTTGAAGAACGTTTCTGTTGAGGTCCAAGCGGGCGAAACAGTAGCGCTGCTGGGGTTGAACGGCTCGGGAAAATCCACTCTGCTGAAACACATTTCGGGCGTGATGCTGCCCGATACCGGCACGGTCAAAACGAGGGGACGGGTAGCCGGGCTGATCGAGGTGGGTGCCGGTTTCCATCCTGACCTGTCAGGAAGGGACAACGTCTTCCTCAACGGGGCTATCCTCGGCATGACTGAACAGCAGGTAATTGACCGGTTCGACGAGATAGTGGAATTCTCGGAGATCGGCCAGTTCATCGATACTGAGGTCAAGTTCTACTCCTCCGGGATGTATTTACGGCTCGCTTTCTCCGTGGCGGTCCACACAGACCCTGAAGTATTCCTCATTGACGAGATCCTCGCCGTTGGCGACGAGCCCTTCCAGCGAAAGTGCATCGACAAGATTCAGGAACTCGCTCGCGACGGAAAGACACTGGTGGTGGTGAGCCATGACCTCGACCTTGTGTCCAGGATTTGCGAACGGGGCATCCTGCTTGAACACGGCAACGTGAAGTTCGACGGCTCGATTCATGACGCAGTTGCCTTACTTCGGTCCTGATCCGTTCCGTAACGGCCTGTTCGCGTGGAAAAGTGCCGAACGTAAGTTGTTGTCCTAATGGCCCGCGTATCTGGCGACTTTGTCGGCCGGCACGTTCGAGCAAGGCCCGACATCGGGGTAGTCACAGGACCGCGTCGTGACATTCAAGGACTCAGGGCAGTTGCCGTCGGTTTGGTCATTGTCTACCACGTCTGGCCGACAGTGCTCCCCGGAGGTTTCGTCGGCGTAGATGTGTTCTTTGTAATCTCAGGGTTCCTGATTGTGGGATCACTCGTTCGAGAAATAGGGAACTCAAAAAGCCTGAATCTCCTGTCCTTCTACGAACGAAGGATTGTGCGGTTACTTCCCGCCGCGACTCTCGTACTTCTGGTCATCGTTCTGGGCACCGTGGTTCTGCTTCCGCAAAGCAGATGGCAGTCGATCAGCTTGGACGTGATTGCGTCAGGGCTTCAAATCCAGAACTGGAATCAGGCGTTCAGTGCGAATAGCTATGCGCAGGCTACGGCCCTGGTCTCTCCGGTCCAGCACTATTGGTCCCTCGCCGTCGAGGAGCAGTTCTACATCTTCATACCAATTGTGCTTCTTGCCGGGGCGTTTCTCGCCCGGAGGTTCGGCAGAGACGCAAAATCCGTTTCCGTTGCTGTTATCGCCACGATTACGGCCGGTTCCCTTGTCCACAGTATTTTCCTGTCCGCTTCCCACCATGAAATTGCCTACTTTGCCACCAGCACGCGCATCTGGGAGCTCGGCGCCGGCGGGTTGACTGCTCTCTTCCTCCGGAAGGGCTGGCCGGGCGGAAAGGTTGGGATTCTCGCTGGGTGGGGCGGCTTGGCAGGCATCGTATGCGCCGCCTTCACGTTCTCAACGTCACTTTCCTTCCCTGGCTACGTGGCCCTGCTACCCGTTGTTGCCACGATCCTGATCCTGTCCGTGGGAGGCGGCCAAGACAGGGCGGAAGGTGGTCCCTCGGTATCTTCCCTGTTGAGTCTGCGCCCGGTCACGTTCGTGGGTGACACCTCATACTCCTTGTACCTGTGGCACTGGCCGATAGTAGTTTTCTATGTCTTCTTCCTGGGCCGTCAACCAGGGGTGGTCCATGGTGCCGTCATCGTGTCACTTAGCATCTTTATAGCAATACCCTCCTATTATTTTGTCGAGCAGCGGTTCAGGCATGTTAGTCGTCTGCCTAAGGCTGCTTCAGAGCGCGCCAAGAAGGAACGTTTCCGCCCTGCCGCAACGTTCCTGGTGGCAGTGGGCGTGGTGCTGGCAACGTCCGGGTCTGCTCTGGTTCCGTGGGGTATCGTCGAAGCCAAATCCCAGGAACTTCAGGGCCTGCTCAATATCCGTGAATACCCGGGTGCCATGGCGTTTGACCCCGGGCGTGAAGTTCCCGTACCGGCTGGTCTGCCGCTGCGGCCGGCAGCATCGCTGGCGTTGAAGGACGTGCCCATCACGGCCGGAGATGATTGCGGAGTCTACGATCCTGCAGTCATGGGCACCGAGCGATGCATCTACGGCGCGACTGATCCTTCGAAAAGCATGGTGATCGTGGGTGATTCCCACGCGGCTCAGTTTGTAGACCCCTTGGTGCTCGCAGGAAAACCGACGGGGTGGCAGGTACATGCGATGGTCCGCAACGGTTGTCCGTTCAGCGCCGTGCCACCCGCAGATGAGACCACTGTCTACAACAACTGTTCGGCGCAGAACCAAGTCTCCTTGCAGAGGATTTTGGCTCTTCGGCCAAATCTGGTGGTTATTTCAGGGATGGTGCCCCAAGGATATGAGCAGGCCCTTCACTGGCGGTGGGACTCGACTGATTCCCTGGTGAAAGGCTACGTTGATCTCATAAGGCCACTTAGGAACGAGGGGCTGAGGGTTGCCGTTGTCCTCGACAATCCCTATCCAGCCTTTTCTGTTCCCGATTGTGTCGAACGCAAGAGCCCTGACGCACCGCAATGCCAGGTGGACCGGCCCAGGAAGGACTGGGGTGACGATCCATTGAAACGGGCTGCAGACCAGATTGCGGGTGTTGAGGTCGTGGAGCTCGCTGACTACATGTGCCGGGCGGATACTTGTCCGGCCGTCATAGGAAACGTACTTGTGTACCGGGATAATCACCTCACAAACACATTTGCCAAGTCTTTGGCCCCCATCCTTTCAAGGAAACTAAGCCTCTAAGCTTCGTGACGTTATAGCATTCGGCATTTCGAGGGGACGACCCAGCGTGCGAATTGCGTTGAGCTTGGATGGAGTGACTGCCGCGGACGGCAATCACTGGCAGGCGGTGACTTGAAAGAGCTTTGCTTCACCATGTTGGGCCAGAAGCTTGAATCCCGGGGTCGAATCGGGGATTTGCAGTCCCTGGAACCCGTGGTTCCCACCATGAACCTCGCGTGTGCCGAAGTCGAGGACATACCTGACATTGCCGGCCCGTGCAGCGGGGCATACTGACGGGTCTGTGGCTGCTTCACGGAATTTGTCGTTCAGGAGCTCGGTGGCTTTTGTATAGGTCGTGAGGGTGTGCTTCGACGTTGTGTTGCGATCGGCAATCGCAAAAGCCATCGCGCCACCGGTCCACGGATTCACAGCGACTGTTGCATCAGCCGGGACATAGTTATCAAGTTCCTGGATGATCGCCATCTCATCCGAACTGACCAAGGGAGAGTCGGGTGTAGTCGAGTAGTTGGCTTGAGCCGACAGAACCGGAGTAACCATCGGTGGTGCCTGGAGAATGCCGACGACGACCAACGCAATGATGGGGCCCGCTGTGTGCAGGGCGCCAGCCGGAGCCACAGCGGAAACCTGGTAGCGCACCCGGCTGAAGATCCGGACCTGCAGCAGTTGAAGCAGCCACGCGACGCCGACGGCCGCCAGCGGTGCCGCAACGACGGGCAGGAGAGCCGCAAGACGGTAGCTGTCGTTGTACCAGACCCCTGTCAGGAAATCCCTGAGCCGACCTGCCGGACCGGCCGACACAACTACAAAGAGTGCGGAGATAATGACAAACGACCCTGCGAACCATGCCGTGGCAGGACGCCTGGTGACGACCACCAGACCCATAATGACCAGGACGCTCACTGCCCATGCAACCGGCCGTTGCATGGCTGAGTTAGTCAATATCTCACCCAGCGCCTGGCCCTGGGTCTGGACTGGTAACCAGAACGCCGCTACTGCCGGTGGCCTGATGATCTTCCACAGGCCAGCCATGACCCCCAGGGTGGCCAGCAGGCCAAGTCCGGCGACGAGCGTATGCTTGGCGGATTTACCGGACCTGCGCCGTTTGATGGCAAGTGAGACCCAGGCCGCAACCAGAATCGGCACGGAAAGTGCAAACAGGGACATGACACCGTTAGGGTGCGCAATGGCGACGCCAAGAGCGGCCATTGGGGCCAGCAAGTACCTGGCGACAGGACCGACATGCGGAAGGTGCCGGTTCCCGAAAAAGAGACTCACGCAGCCCAAGGCCGCCGGAAGCATGCTGACCGAAAGGAAGTTGGGGTAGAGGACACCAAAGTCCAACAGCAGGATCGGGAAGGAACCGAACCCCGCTGCCAGGGCACCTGCTGCACCCACTGCGTAGGGGTTCGACCCAACCAAGATCCGCACCAGAAACATGCACCCCAAGGTCCAGACGCCTGCGGCGATACAAAGATTCAGCACATTGACAGCGGCCGGCAGAGGGGCGCCAGTGAGTTGAATGAGGAGTGACGCCAACCCATGCCATGCAGCTGGGTAGAAGTATGGCGGATTGTCTCCATTGGTCATGGCTGTGAGCGTCATGGACGACGCATTTCCGGTATCCAGAACGTACCGGATTGCGTTGAGGTGAAACACGTTGTCAAACGTTTGCGAAATGTTGTCCGGTCTGCCGAAGGCGGTGCGGAGTTGCACAGCTATCGACAGTGCGCCGATGCCAAAGCCAACCCCTGCCAGGAGGGGCATTCGCTTTGTTGCGGTCAGTGCAGCACGCCAGGGCCGGACAGGCTGGCGCAGCGCAGGAATCCTTTGGACAAGGAAGAGGGCCACGGCAAGGAGGAACGTTGCGGCGGCAACAGGAAGGATTGACCATCCGAGGCCGAGGTACGGGGCAACGATGGCGCTGACTGAGACGACGCTTACCGTAAGCAGCGGTGCAACTGCCAGGAAAGCCGGATTTCGCAAGCCCAGAGCCAAGATCAGGAGCGTGCCGGGAACAAATAACAGCAGCAGGCACGCTATGGCCGTTGGCAGGATGGAAAACCAGCTCATTAATACTCCAGGAACGACGACGAGAACAGGGCTGGGCGCGGCGCGATGGCCATCACCATGTGCTAGTCCTCCAGAAGTCCAAGAAGGTAGCTACCGTAGCCGCTCTTTACCAGGGGCTCTGCACGCTGGCGCAAATCGTCGTTGGTCAGGAACCCCTGACGCCAAGCGATTTCTTCCGGTGCCCCGATCTTCAGCCCTTGGCGGTTCTCCACCGTGCGTATGAAGTTCGACGCATCGCTGAGATCGTTGAACGTTCCGGTGTCCAGCCAGGCAGTACCACGGGGGAGTATTTCGACTTGGAGCTTTCCCCGCTCAAGGTAGGTCTTGTTGACGTCGGTAATTTCAAGTTCCCCGCGAGGAGAAGGCTTGAGGTTCCGCGCAATGTCGACGACATCATTGTCATAGAAATACAGCCCGGGAACGGCATAGTGGCTCCGGGGCTTCTCCGGCTTTTCCTCCAGCGATAGAGCCTTGCCGTCGTTATCGAACTCAACGACTCCATAAGCCTTGGGATCCTTGACCCAATAGCCAAATACTGCACCGCCGTCGATATCTGCATGCTTTCGAAGCTGCGTGCCCATGCCTTGGCCGTAAAAGATGTTGTCACCCAAAACAAGCGCGACCGTCTCGTCACCGATGTGATCAGCACCAAGGATGAATGCCTGGGCCAGTCCATCAGGAGAAGGCTGCTGGACGTAGGTGAGGCTGATTCCAAATTGCGAACCGTCTCCAAGCAGACGTTGGAACTGCTCAGCATCGTGCGGAGTGGTGATGATCAGGATGTCCCTGATTCCCGCAAGGATCAGCGTGGAAAGAGGGTAATAAATCATCGGCTTGTCATATACCGGGACGAGCTGCTTGCTAATGCCAAGAGTGATGGGGTGCAGCCGCGATCCAGTTCCGCCGGCCAGAATAATTCCACGCATGGGACCAATCATTCCCCACGACGCAGCCACGGCCAAAACGGCGTCAGCTGCCGGGCTAGCGTGCGGGCCCCGGACCCGACTGCCTCCGCAGGCCGTCCGTGAGGCCTTTTCCAACCGCGATGAGACGCTCGCGCCTGCCTGGCGCAAGAAGACTGACTATCGTCAGGTGCCGAAGATCTGTCAGCAGCCCCCGCAGAGTCCAGTACGGTTCTTTGCGCGCAAACTTGGCCGCGAGCAGGATCCGGTTGCGGAAGATGAAGTAGTAGCGCCAGGTCGCGGCTGTTCTCACCATCAGCGGCCGTCCCCGCCAAGTGATCGGCCATGGTCCGAAGCTCGCCGGAACCATGGCGCCCAGCGAGTGGTTCAGCGCACAATCGGGGGCGATGATGCAGTGCAGATTCCTGGCCTTGGCGCGCAGGTAGAACTCACTGTCGACGCCGTCAATGAAGAGCTCTTCGTTAAACGGCCCCACTGCGTCTATGCAGGAGATTGGAATCAGCAGTCCTGACTGGACTGGTTCGTCCCCGATAGTCACGCCGTTGTGCGTTTTCACCGCCCTGCTTGGCAGCCCGCTGACTTTCCCCGGCGCCACCATTCCGACTCGAAGGCCAGCTTCGGCGGCCGCCGAAGCAGCTTCTTCGAGGCCTTTGACGAACCCGGGCTGGACCAGCGAGTCCTGGTCCATGGTGAGAATGTAGCCAAGGGCTTGGTTGCGGGACCTTGCAAGGCTTACGCCACGGTTCAGGGCAGCCGCAATTCCAGAATTTTGCTGGAGGCGCAGAATGGTGCAGCCGCGCGCCTCCAGTTCAGCGTAGACGTCCTCGTCGGCGGAGGTGCTGCCATCATCAACAACAATGACGTCCGCGCACTGGTCAAGCAGCGCGGAGCAATTCTCCACAACGTTGGGGTGCGGATTGAATGTGCTCACAACAGCGGCAGTAGGAGTGGGTGGGGGACTGTGCGTCATCACGCACCCAGCCCATGCTTCACCATTGTGCGGAGCGCCGTGAGGTTACGCGATTTGAGCAGCCCTGGCATGAGGGAGAGCGCGTGAAGCCGAGACGTCAGACGGAGCCGGGCAGCTCGCTCAGCCCGGCGCCAGCCCCGGGCCCGGGTGAGGGTTGCTGCCAGGTTGAAGTACTCTCGTTCGCCTTCGAAACGGGATCCGTCGTGCAGGAGGAGGGACGAAGCACTTTCGGTGTGCCTGCGGTAGCCGAAGGCCACGGTTGGTACCACGAGCAGGGAGCGGTCCTGCAAGATCATGTCGATTATGAGGGCCAGGTCCTGGATGATCCGGAATTCATTGCGGAAGTCAACGGTGCGGACGGACGACGTCTTGAACGTTAGCGACGGCCAGTACAACCAGTCGCCGTGCAAAAGGCTCGTTGCGAGCTTTTCTCCTGACAGCAGCAGGGGAGCTCCTGCAGAGGGCCTGAGGAGCCGTTGCTTGACGGTGTCAACCAGGGTGCTCGTCGGCTCACCTGCCGCATCGACGACCTGCACGCCGGGCTGGATGATGTCTGCCTCCGGGTGGTCGCGATGGGCACCCAGGATGGTTTCCACGTAGTTGGGAAGGAGGATGTCGTCGCAGCCAACGACGGCGACCAGCTCCTGCCGGGCCATCCGGATAGACGTTCTGAAGCTCTCGGTTATGCCTTCGTTCTTGGTTTTCTTGACGTATGTGATCCTCGGGTCGTCGATGGTCCGTACGTAGTCCTCGATGGTGGGATCAGGATAGGCATCATCCACTACCGTCAGGAACCAACGGGGATTGGTCTGCGCAAGAACGCTGTCGACAGTGATCTTCATATAGTCGGGATCGCCCCAGTAGGGAACGAAGATGTCCAGCGAAGTATCCGCCACTAGGGCTCAACCTCCGGGTCACGACTGCCCGTTTTCGGCCCGGCAACCATCACCTCATTGATTCGTTCAATTTGGATCCGAAGAATGGCTACTTCCTCGGCGAGGGCGCGGGTTTCCTCTTCAACGACCGATATTTCCCAGGAAAGATGAAGGCAGACGCCCAGGAGCATGAGGATGCTTAGGATGAACAACAGGTTGGAGGGGAGCTGCACTCCCACCGCTTGGGCGACGTACCCCAGAAGCTGGGGGAACGCAGCAAGAATCAGGGTGGCAATTCCGACGACGAGCCACCAGATGGCGTACTTTTCCCGCAATTTCTTGCGGCGGAGCATCTCCGCCACGAGCCCGACGATGGCCAGCGCCAGGAAGAATGCGGCAATATTCGGCATCAGTTCTTTCCTGCCATCAGGGGAAGGGGCAAGGCAACGTTGGATCGCTTGCGTGTGAGGGCGAAAGCGAGTGCAAAGAAGGAACGCCCCAGATATACGGCTGCTTTGATCGGATGGTGACTTGGCGTACCACCCTGTCGGGGACGCATCTCCACGGGGACTTGCGTCACCTTCAGCCCGGACCGAATGGCCACCACCAGTGAATCGATCGTGTCTCCGAGGTATTCCGCCGGGTAATGATCCAAGTACTGCGCAATGGCCCGGCTGTTACCCGCGCGGAATCCGGAAGTGACATCCGTGAGCGGCGTCTTGGCGAGTTTGGACAGCACGCTCGCCAGTAGTTTCATCGCCCACTTTCTGGGTCCCTTCACGGTGTAATCCCCGCGGTCGGCGAAGCGGGCACCAATCGAAATATCGGCCGACTCCAGGCCATTGAGCACCTCACGAATATTTCGAGGGTCATGCTGTCCGTCGGCGTCAACCTGGATGACTTGCCGGTAGCCCAGTCGCTGCGCGTACTTGAAGCCGGCCCGCATCGCGCCTCCAACTCCCAGGTTGAAAGGCAAATTGAGGACTGTCGCGCCCGCTGCCGCCGCGAGGACGGGTGTGCCGTCGGTCGAGCCATCGTTCACGACCAAGACATCGTAGGGCTCGTCGAGGCTCAGCACTTCGGCCACAGTTGCCCCCACGCAATCAGCCTCATTCCACGCCGGCATGATGACCAACACACGGTTGTTTTCCAAATTGCGCATAATGTCCCAACTATATCAACGCGGCGATTGCGAACCGTCCAGAGCGTGTGCAGGCAGCGGCATGGCCGCGGCTGATCCTGCGGACCAGTTGGCCAGTGGTTCGCATCCTAGCGCGTGCCGGTCATGGCAGCCGACTCCGGCGGGGACCGGTTCCCTGAGAGCGGCGCTACCCGCGCACAGGCCGGGCACCACCGGAATGCGGGAATCGGTTAGTGTCGGTTGCATGACCAGCGTCCCGCCCCACCTTCCCTCCGCCACCCGTGTCAGCGTCTGCATGGCGAGTTACCGGGGTGCGTCATTCATCGCAGAACAGATCCGCTCGATACTGGACGAGCTGGGTGCTGCGGATGAACTCGTCATCTATGACGACGCATCACCTGACGACACCGTCGACGTCATCAAAGGATTCAACGACCCAAGAATCCGTTTGATTCAGGGAACCACCAACGTGGGATACGTTCGCGCCTTCGAAGCAGCTATCGGTGCGAGCAGGGGCACCTATATCTTTCTGTCCGACCAGGACGATGTCTGGGTGTCCGGCCGGGTTGGCCGCATGCTTGAAGGGCTCAACGATTCCGCCGTGGTTGCCACGAACTTCGCGATGCTTGGAGGGGGGCCGCGCCCGTGGATCCCGCCCCTGACGGCGAAGATGAATTCGCGGCCCCTTGCGAATCTCTTCGGAATCATGGTGGGTTACCGGGCCTACTACGGTTGCGGCATGGCGTTCAGGCGCGACTTCGTACCTATTGTCACGCCCATTCCGTCGTACGTTCGCGAGTCCCATGACCTCTGGATTGCCATCTGCGGCAACCTGGCACAGTCGATAGCGCACCTGGAAGTCCCCTCCTTGCTGCGCCGCCTCCACGAACAGAACGAGACGCCGTCGGGTTTCCGTTCACTCCGACGCATCATCGCGGCGAGGATCATGTTGGTCCGGCTCGTGCTCGAGGCGTCGCGGAGACTCCGGGAGCGGTGATGGGGATTGTCGAGAGGCTAAGCTGGGCTAATGCAGAATCTCCTTGTCACCGGCGGTGCCGGCTTCATTGGTTCCAATTTTGTCCACTACGTTCTTGAGAACACTGATGACAATGTCACCGTTCTGGACAAGCTGACCTACGCCGGCAATGTGGAATCTTTGAAGGGACTACCCGAAGACCGGTTTGAATTTGTCCAGGGTGACATTGCCGATGCTGGGCTGGTAGATCGACTGGTGGCCAAGTCTGACGTCGTTGTGCATTATGCAGCCGAGTCGCACAACGACAACTCGCTGCATGACCCGCGGCCATTCCTCGACACCAACATCATCGGCACCTACACCCTGATCGAAGCGGCCCGGAAGCACAACAAGCGCTTCCACCACATCTCCACCGACGAAGTTTACGGCGACCTCGAGCTGGACGACCCTGAGCGCTTCACAGAGCAGACCCCGTACAACCCTTCCAGCCCATACTCGTCCACGAAGGCAGGATCTGACCTGTTGGTCCGGGCGTGGGTACGGTCCTTCGGCCTTCAGGCGACCATCAGCAACTGCTCGAACAACTACGGGCCGTACCAGCACGTGGAGAAATTCATTCCGCGCCAGATCACGAACGTCATTGACGGTATTCGGCCCAAGCTCTACGGCAAGGGCGAGAACGTCCGTGACTGGATCCACGCCAACGACCACTCCTCTGCCGTCCTGGCGATCATCGCCAAGGGAAAGATCGGTGAGACGTACCTCATTGGCGCTGACGGCGAGAAGAACAACAAAGACGTCGTTGAGCTCATCCTCAAGCACATGGGTGAGTCGCCCGACGCGTATGACCACGTCGTCGACCGTCCGGGGCATGACCTGCGCTATGCCATCGACTCCACCAAACTCCGCAACGAGCTGGGCTGGTCGCCACAGTTCTCGAACTTCGACGCCGGCATCGAAGACACGATTGCGTGGTACCGGGCCAACGAAGACTGGTGGCGTCCACAGAAGGCCCTGACGGAAGCGAAATACAAGGAACAGGGCCAGTAAGAGATGTCCATCGAGTTCTCCAAAAAACTTGCAGCGCACGAAACCCCTATTCCTGGCGTCGTCGTATACGACCTGCCGGTACATGGGGACAACCGGGGCTGGTTCAAGGAAAACTGGCAGCGTGAAAAGATGGTCGCCCTCGGCCTGCCTGACTTCCGGCCCGTGCAGAACAACATTTCCTTCAACGAAAAAGCCGGCACCACGCGGGGCATCCATGCAGAGCCTTGGGACAAATTCATCTCAGTTGCCACCGGCCGGATCTTCGGGGCCTGGGTCGATCTCCGTGAAGGCCCCTCGTTTGGCAGCGTCTATACGGCTGAGCTCAATCCGAGCCAGGCGATATTCATTCCCCGGGGCGTCGGCAACGCATTTCAAACCCTCGAAGACAACACCGCGTACACCTACCTGGTGAATGACCACTGGTCGGCGGATGCCCAGGGACAGTACACCTTCCTGAACCTGGCCGATGAGTCCGCAGCCGTTCAATGGCCCATCCCGCTGGAGCAGGCAGAACTCTCCGATAAGGACAAGTCCCATCCACGGCTGGCAGATGTTGTGCCCATGCCGCCGAAGAAGACATTGGTCGTGGGAGCCAACGGCCAGCTTGGGAAGGCATTGCGCGAGCGTTACGCCGACGATGCGTCCGTAGAGTTCGTCGGGCGCGGGGAGTTCGACATCACTCGTCCCGAAGCATTTGCCGACCGGAACTGGAAGAATTACTCGACCATCGTCAACGCAGCTGCGTATACGGCCGTGGATGCGGCGGAAACACCCGAAGGCCGCGCAGCTGCCTGGTCCAACAACGTGACCGCGGTATCGCACTTGGCGAAGACCGCCGTCGAGCACGATCTCACCCTCGTCCACGTCTCCTCCGACTACGTCTTCGACGGTTCCCGAACCATCTATTCGGAGAATGAGCCTGTCTGCCCGCTGGGGGTCTATGGCCAAACAAAGGCTGCCGGCGACGCAATTGTCAGCACCGTTCCCCGTCACTACATTCTCCGAACGAGCTGGGTTATCGGGGAAGGCAACAACTTCGTCAGGACCATGGCATCCCTCGCCGCCCGCGGGATCGAGCCATCGGTGGTTAGCGACCAGATCGGCCGCCTGACATTCACCACCGATATCGCAGCAGGGATCCAACACCTCCTTGAAACGGCAGCCGAATACGGAACCTACAACCTGACAAATGACGGTGAGCCGCAGTCATGGGCAGATATCGCGAAGGACGTCTACGCGTTCTCCGGGGTTTCCCGTGACGCGGTCACCGGCGTGAGCACGGCTGAGTACTTCAAAGGCAAGGAGGCCGCCCCGCGGCCGCTCAACAGCGTGCTCGATCTTTCCAAGATCAAAAAATCCGGCTTTGCCCCGCGGCCGGCACGTGAGGTTCTTGACGCCTACCTTGCGCAGCAATCGGCGACTGTTTAGCGGTCCACCATGCCTTTTGACTCCCTGTCTTTTGGAATAATCGCGCTGGCGGCGTACAAACCCGACTGGGACCTTTTCCGGGCTCAGCTGCTTTCGATCCAGGCGCAAACTCACACCAACTTCGAGTGCCTGATCTCTGCCGACGGCGGCCACGAAGAGGTCCAGGAATTTGTCACCCGGGAGATGGGCGGGGACCAGCGCTTCAAGGTCCTCGGTTTTCGGGACCGCCTGGGATTCTACGGAAATTTCGAGCGGGTTCTCCAGCATGTCCCGGGGAACGCCGAGTGGGTTGCATTGTCTGACCAAGACGATTCGTGGTACCCAACGAAGATCGAAACGCTTCTTCCACACCTGAATGACGTCAGCCTTGTTGCAGCGCAAGCCCGCGTAGTGAGGCGTCCCGGGAATGACGTAGTAGCGGAATCAACCCATCGCAAGGATGTCAGCCTGGGATCGTTGATAGCACAAAACCAGGTGACGGGCAGCCTCTGCATCTTCCGCCGTGACCTTCTGGACCTGGCACTTCCGTTCCCGCGCTTTCCTGCGATTACCCAGGTTCACGACCACTGGCTCGCCGTGTGTGCAAAAGCCACAGGGGGAGCGCTCATCGTGGACGATATCGTCCAGGACTACGTACAGCATGCCGCCAACGTTCTGGGCGAGGTCGAAGGCCGGAAGAGCCTGGCGAAGTCCCTGGAGAATGTCACGGCCATGTCCCGCAAGTACCATGGCGGCGGCAACCCTCTTGCCCTGCTTCGCACGGCGAACGACCTAAGTTTCGGTTGGCGCCGGACGATGGCGGATGAGCTTTCCCGTCGTTGCGGGGAACCAGCCCAAGGCGCAGGTACGGAATTGACTGCCTTTGCATCGGGGCATTCGTGGGTCTCGACCATGCGTACGCTTGTTGCTGGGCTCCGCCGTGGCGAGATCGCCAGGTCTTGCTTTCTGGAATTCGTGGCCGGTAGTCCCGTTGAGATTATTGGCCGGCGGCGTCGAAGGGATTAGTTCCACGTTCCCTCCGGCCCAAGCCTCGGCCGGAGGGAGCTTCACGGGTTCAATGTCCGTTGCCTGCGTTGTGAGCAGTGAGGGCAGGGCTACGCAGACTGTCACGGACGACTTTGAGTTGGTATGCGGCCACTATCAGTTCGGCAACGCCCACTGCCCACGCAACCCCCGGTGCACCCCAGACGATTCCCAACACGAACATGAGCGGAACGTTGAAGCCGGCTCCTATGGCTGTTGATTTGGCCAGGGCGGCGCCTTTTCCGAGCGGAATGAGGCACGCGAGGCCCACGACCTGCGCGACGATCACACCCGCCAGTATCAGCCCGAACGGTACGCTGAGGCCGTAGCCGATGAGTATCTCCCCGCCGGAAAATAGTGCACTGGCCCACGGCGTGAGCACTGCGAGTAGTATCCCGGCGCCCAGGCCGGCGGCCGGAGCCAGTTTGGCAACGGTACGGATTCGGTGGAATCGCTGGTCCGGGCCCGCCTCCGGGATCCATCCTTGGATGACTTGCAGAACCGGGCCGAATCCCGCTACTGCGAATCGGAAGAGTTTGTCTGCCAGTGCGTATTGCGGGAGTGCGGCCGTCACGACTTGGTTCACAGCAAGCATGGGGAGATTGCTGTTGAGGCTGCCCGTCCCGGCAGCGATGACCCCATATTTTTGATTTTTGAGTCGCGCCATAGCGGCCGCAAAACGGAAATCAATTTTCAGCGGGTGCCCGGTCTTTGCTGTAGCGCCGACTGCGCCCAGCAGCACTGCAAGGAAGTTGAAGAAGAGCAGGCAACCGACAAACACGATCGGCTCAGGGAAGAACTGGATCAGCAGCACGCCGGAAACGATGCCAAGCCCTTGGGGCAGGACGTCCAACAAAAAGAGTCTCCAGGGCTTGGCCTGGCCGATGAAGAACCATGAGGCTCCCACGAACGGCAGGATGTAACTGACGGATGCCAGTGCGGCCACCTGCGGGCTGTTTTGCGTGATCAGAAGCATGACGACGTACATCACCGGAGCCGCCATCAGGAAGAGATAGATCCTGCTGACCAATGAGTCAACGTACATCTGCGGTCGCTCATGCGGCGACAGCGACGCCACGAGCGCTGCGCCCACGGTGCCCCACCCGAAGGCAACGATTATCCCGAAGATGGCTGCGGTGGCCTGGGCGAGTGCAAGCTCCCCCCAGGTGTCTTTGCCCAGAGTGACAATCACGAACGGGATCGCGAGAAGATTGATGGCCGTCGAGAAGACGAGAGACGCCGCGAATCCGCCAAAGCGGCTCAGCAGGGCGGGGAAGGCCTTCAAAGCCAACTTGCAGTCTCCGATCATGGGATGGACATTGCCGTTGGTAAGCACCAATGGACAAAGTACAGTCCTGAATCCTACCGTGTGCGGCGGTGGACCCGGCTTCCATCCCCGGCCTGCCGGTATTCTGGTTCCCGTTGACCGTGCTGGCCTCGTAGCTAGTACACCAAACCGCGGCACCCAAGTTGCGTATTCACGGTACTAAACACTGAAACCGCCACACCATAGGTGCACACGCTGTACTGGCCCCGGGCCGTAATGGGGACGGTCGTCGAGTATCCGTGGTCTCCAATGGTCTGAAGAGCGGCGTTGACGTCCGGCCTCTTGAGATTGGCGGTAAACGGGTATCCCTTCCTTGTCCCGTCGGGATAAGTGATGTAGACGTGAACGGGGTTGGAGATGCCAGGCATGGCCGGGTCAAGCGTCCATCCCTGGGTAATCAACGACGCCTGCCCGTTAGTGACTTGGATACTTGCAGTATCAAGGCTTCCCATAGTGGGAGGGGTCGCCTTAACCGTGATGTCCCTGCAGCCCAGGGGCGTGGGGCCGGTAGACAAAGGAGCAACGCCGACGGCCTTGGCGCAGACTGTGTAGATGCCCGGGAGATTGATCGCGAGCTGGGCTTGAAAACCGTGGTTGCCGATGGTGTTGAGCGCTGAATTTACGTCAGGCCGCACAACGTTCGCCGTTGCCGTTGCCGTTGCCGAGGCGGAATTTGCTATCGGCGTGCCATCCTTGGCCGACACGTAGACGTTCACCGTGTTGTTCTTCCCCGGGTAACTCGGATCTAAAGTCCAGCCGCTTAGTTGGAGGTTGGCGGTGTTGGGCGCCTGAACGAGGGAAAGCGCATCGTAGGAACCCAGAGGTGCGGGGCTGGCGGCAATATCGATGCTTTTGCAGCCAAGCGGGAGATTCGAGTTTTGGCCTATTGCATATGTGCACGCCTGGTAGCTCCCCGGCGCCGACAAAGTCACTTGGTAGTCGTAGCCGTGGTTGGAACCAAGGCCGGTAACTGTCTGGACATCGGGCCGGGAAGTGTTCGCGGTCATGCGGTAGCCGGTAGTGACCCCGTCCGGGCCGGTAATGTAGGTATCCGCGTATGTGCTGGCGGCCGGGTTAGCCAGATCAACTGCCCATCCGCGCAGCTGGACTGCGACCTTGTCAGCAGTCCTGACCTCACTGAGGCTGTCGAAGTTTCCGATCGGTGCTTCGACGCCAGTGGCCGTGATGCTCTTGCAGCCGAGAGCGGTATTGCCGAAAGTACCTATGGAGTATGCGCAGGCCTCGTACGTTCCAGACTTGTTGATGGGAACGGTGCCGTCAAAGCCATGGGACGAACCATAGCCAAAGACATTGTTGACGTCGGGACGGGCAGCATCGGCCGTCCAGGGATAGCCGGTTGTCGTGCCGTCAGGGCCGGTGATGTAAACGTGTGTCTGATTTGAAGCCGGGATATTGGCCAGATCGACCGACCATCCCCGGGCCCGAACGCCGACGTCGTTCCCGTTCCTGACAACGGAAAGTTCGTCAAAGCTTCCGGTCGGCAATGCGACCCCGGCAAATCGTTGCAGCGACGCGTAGTCGCCATTCCATACATTCGAGTCGCCGGCCATTGGGCCCGTACTGCTGTATTGCCAGACACTGTACGTTGACCAACTCGCTGGAACGGCGCCGGCGTCGTTGCTGGGCGAACCGGGGTACGCAGCTACCCAAAGCGGGTAATCGCCGAAACCGGTCTGGTGGCCGAGGCACTGATTCCACCAGCTCGTGTTGGTGTAGATCATGGGTAACCTGCCAGTCATTGACCTGACCGTGTTTCCGAAGTCCTGGACCCAGGCTGCCAGCTGGCCGGGCGACATGTTGTAGCAGGTGTTACCGAAGTAGAAACCGTTGATGGTCTTACCCTCGTAGGGATTGAATTCAAAGTCGAGCACCGGCGGCAAAGTATATCCGTCGGGGGACCACCCTCCACCGTTGTTGACAAAATAAGTGGCTTGGTCGGCTCCGGAAGACCAGTTCGGAATCGCGAAATGGTAGGCGCCCCGGATCATCCCTACGTTTCGGGATCCTTGGTACTGGGAACTGTAGGCGGGATTCGTGTAGTAGTTGCCCTCGGAAGCTTTTACATAGGCAAAGCGGGCTCCCATGTTCCACTGTTGCTGCCAGTCGACTGCGGACTGGTAGTAGCTGACATCCAGTCCCTGGACTCCGAAAGTTGGCATCCAAGTGCCCTGGGCGGTGAGGGCTTCAATGCCGTTTGGCTTGGCGCCGGTCGGGGCCGCGGAGGAAGTCACCCTGGCTGAACGCTGCCCCATTTGCGCTCCCCCTGGTCCGATGGCATCGGCCATGGATTGAGGTTGCGGCGACGGGGCAGCCACTGCGCTCTGCGTGGGAAGCGGCGAGGGCTTGGCCGTGCTGCTTGCTGGGGACGGCATCGCGCCAAGGGGCGCAGCAGCCGGGGAGGCCGTGGCAGTTTGTGGAGCCGAGGGAGTGGGCGCCGGGCTCGGTTCAAGAGCGAAGGTGGGTCCGGTGAGGCCCGGGCCCGCTACAAGAGCAAGCGCAAGCGGAACCACCCCTAGGTACTTCAGGAATGGGGTACGGGACTGAGACAGGTTCCGCTTCATATTGGCTCCGGAAGACAATGTGCGCTCCCCCGAACGCCCATCTGGTTTGCTGCACCGGTGGTCCCCCCAGGGACCTGCCGAACAGGGTTATTGACACTTAACGCGCTCACCATAGCATCGTGTTGCGTGGGGGACTAGTGGTATTCGTGTTTCTGCTGGGGCTCGTGTGGGGTATTGAAGGTCGGTGCTCCGCCTGTGGGGCTTTGATTGACTCGCCGGCGAATCCGGTAGCATTCATGGGGCGCGTCCGCAGAGAGAATTCGTTGACCGCGCATCCAGATCTAGCTGGCTTCGTGCGCTTAACGCCGCGGGTCATGAGGGACGATGAATAGCAATCAAGGCTCTAAAGCCTTCACGACACTGGGCTGGAGGATCACAGCAGCTCCCGTCGCAGTTTTGGGGGCCAGCCTTATCGCCTTCGCCCGGCTAAGCCCCACAGCCCAAGGGACCATCTGGGCAGAAGATGGAGCTGTTTTTGTCCAGGATGCGCTGGCGCGTCCAGGAATTCTCGGAGTCTTTGCCCCGTACCAGGGTTACCTGCACGTGGTGCCGCGACTTGCGGCCGCAATCGTTGTCCGCCTTTTCCCCGTGGACGCGTTTGCCGTGGCTATCTCACTTCTGAGCAGCCTGATCGTTGGACTCGTTGCCTTCATGGTCTTCCACTGTGCCAGCGCCATCTCGACACGCCTTGTACCGCGGCTGGCCTGGGCATCGATCACAGTCCTCGTGGCACCTGCAGCGCTGGAGACCCAGGGCAATTTTGCCAACATCCACTGGTATTTGCTGTGGCTGGCTCCCTGGCTTCTCATCAGGCCGGCGCGGAACAGGCTTGAAGGAATTGCCCTGTTCGTTGTGGCCGCGCTCGCGTCCCTGACCGAGATCCTCACGCTGATGTTTGTACCGGTCTTCCTTTACCGGTACCGGGAGCGAGGGCTTTGGCCCGCGAGGGCGGGCTTGTTGCTGGGAATTGTTTGCCAGGTGCTTACGACCACCGCCTATCCCCGCTCTGCTCCTTTCGAGCCGGCAAACCTTTTGTCTGTCATGGCCGGATGGTTCCTCAACAGCAGTTCGGCTCTGGTATTTGGCACCTCCAGCCAGATTGCACTTCTTGTGCTGAACTTCGGGGCGATGCCGATCGTGCTGGCGGCGCTTCCCTTCTTTGCGGCATTCATTTTCCTCATCTTTCGAAGCACGATGACGAACCGTATCCTCGCGCTCTGTGCTGTTGTGGCATCCGGGGGCGCATGGGCCGCCGCCGTACTGTTTAATTTTTCGAAGGATTTCAACTATGCGGACTTTCAGGCCCCGCAGTGGCATGAATTCCTGTTGGGCAGATACAGTGTGGTGCCGTCCATGTTCCTGCTTGCCCTCCTTCCACTGCTGGCAGTGGCCCTGGAAAAAACGTCAGTAAAGGGCGCAACGGCGGTGCTGGCCACCTTCACCCTGCTGCAATTCCTGTATTTCTTCCCGTCATTCTCGTTCCGTCAAGACGGACCCATCTGGGCTGAAGGTGTAGCCGGAGCCCGGGCAGCCTGTTCTGCTGATCCTGCAATGGTCGAATATGCGGTCGGAACGGCGCCGGGGAACTGGAAGGTAGACGTTCCTTGCACCGTTTTGCGACGGTAAAGCCCCCCGGTCCTGCTGCCGCCCCGCATGAAAGGAAAGACCTGGGACAGTATCGCCGCGTCGGTCCCTTGCTGGTAGCGACGGCTCGCCGGCGTCAAGCACCTCGGGGCCGCCGCGGGCGCTCGATTGCCTTCCGATCTGTGCCTCCTTGGTGTTGAAGAAGCGGCCCGTGAAGGGATCTCAGACCGGGCCGAAAGATCGAATGCCGATCGCTGTCAGGCCGACGGCGGCGTCTTCCAACGGCTGGCGGGACCGGCTTGTCCACAGGTCCGACCCATATGACTTGGCAGCGTGGTGTAGTCTCCCTAGGCTGTAACCCAGTCGCAGTGCCTCCGACGGAGGCGGCATTTGTATGGGGGAACATATGGACGCGCTGGGAATAGTCGAGGACGAGGTCCGCGAACTTATCCGCCGCCGCGGATTGGATCCGCTCAAGCAAGCCGGTGAAGTCCGGCGCCTGGTGGAGGCTGCGGTCACCGATTACGACGAACGGGCATTGATGGGCCCGCTTCCGCCCATCGGACCGCTGGATGCGGCCCGCAGATTCCTGTTCGACGCGGTGGCAGGGTTCGGTGTGCTCCAGCCGCTGCTCGACGATCCTTCGATAGAAGAGATTTGGCTCAACGCGCCAAACGAGATCTTTGTTGCGCGCAATGGCGAGTCCGAACTGACCTCACTGAGCCTGACGGAGCAGCAGGTCCGTGACCTCGTGGAGCGCATGCTGAAAAGTTCCGGCAGGCGGCTGGACATGTCCTCGCCCTTCGTGGATGCTGCCCTGCCTGACGGGTCCAGGCTTCACGTGGTCATCCCGGATGTCACCCGCCGCCACTGGGCCGTCAACATTCGAAAATTCGTGGTGAAGGCGAGCCGGCTCGAACACCTTGTTGAGCTCGGAACGCTGACACACCAATCTGCGCGGTTCCTCGGGGCGGCAGTATCCAGTGGCCTGAACATCCTGGTCTCCGGTGCAACACAGGCCGGCAAGACCACCATGCTCAACTGCTTGGCGGCCAGTATCGGAAGCCGGGAACGCGTGATCACTGTTGAAGAAATCTTCGAACTCCAGTTCCCGTTGCGCGATGTCGTGGGCCTCCAGTGCCGGCAACCCAACCTGGAGGGCGAAGGCGAGATCCCGCTCCGGCGCCTGGTCAAGGAAGCGCTGCGGATGCGGCCCGACCGGCTGGTGGTGGGGGAGGTCCGGGAAGCCGAGAGCCTGGACATGCTGATTGCACTCAATAGTGGCCTTCCCGGGATGTGTACCGTCCATGCAAACTCCGCCCATGATGCCGTCACCAAAATTTGCACGCTGCCGTTGCTGGCCGGGGAGAACATCTCGAGCGCCTTCGTGGTACCCACAGTCGCATCCTGCATCGACCTCGTCGTGCACTGCAGCCGGCAGGCAGACGGGCGGCGGCAGGTGACACAGATCCTCTCGCTCGGGCGCCGGGTGGAGAACGGCATCATCGAATCCTCGCTCGTTTTTGCCCTGGAAAGCGGCGTCCTGCAGGCCAGGCCAAATGCAATGCCGGCCGCGGAAAAATTCTCCCGGGCGGGATACGACGTCGCCGCACTATTGGACGCACGATGATTTCCGCGATGTTGGGAGCTGCGGCTGGGGTGGGCTTCTTCCTCATCTGGTGGTCCTGCTGGGAGACTCCTAATACCGGACCCAGGGAGCGGAAGCCCGGACGCCTCAGCGATCTGCTCGTTGCCGCCGGCGTAGAGAAAGTATCGGCCCGGGGGCTGGCCGGGACCTGCCTGGGTCTGGGACTGTTTGTTGCCCTCGTCTTCTTCGCGCTCAGCCGTTCATGGCCAATCGCCGGCTGCTTCGGCCTTTTCGGAGCGTGGCTGCCTCTCACGATGCTCCGCTGGCGGGCGCGAAAAAGGACAGCGCTGCTCCGCCAGCTCTGGCCCGACGTCGTTGATCACCTTCGCTCGGCAATCCGTGCTGGCCTCCCGTTGCCTGAGGCCCTTATCCAACTCGGCGACAAAGGGCCTGAGGAACTCCGGCCTCTGTTCCGCGAGTTCGGGGCCGATTACCGGGCCGGCGGCCAATTCGACGGCTCGCTGAACAAACTGAAGCACCGGCTTGCCGATCCCGTCGCCGACCGCATCGTGGAAGCATTGCGCCTCACCCGTGAAGTGGGCGGCTCCGATCTGGGGCGGCTGCTCGGGACTTTGGGAGAATTCCTCCGTGAAAGCGCCCGGACGCGCAGTGAGCTGGAAGCGCGGCAGTCCTGGACGATCAACGCGGCCCGGCTTGCTGTTGCTGCACCGTGGATCGTGATGGTCCTGCTGGCAACCAGGCCGGAAGCAATCCAGGCGTACAACACTCCCATGGGTGCGGCAGTCCTGCTTGGGGGCCTGGTTGTCTCGCTCATGTGCTACACCGTCATGTTGAGGATCGGTGCGCTGCCCCAGGATGAAAGGGTGCTCCGATGATGGCCGTCACGCCCGCCGCCGTTGTCTGCGGAATCGGCCTTGGCCTCGGATTGTGGCTGGCGATCTTCAGGTCCCCGCCGATGCGCGCCCTGACGCTCGCTGAGCGGATCGAGCCCCAACTTAAGTCGCAGAACCTTGAGTCGCGGCTCTTGAACGCGGGCGAACAGAACCTGACACCGTTCGGCCCGCTGGAACGGATCCTCCGTCCCGTCTTCCGCGACTGGCTTTCGGCTCTTGCCCGGCTTAACCCCTCTCCGGGGGCAACTGAGCGGCGGCTCGCCCAAGCGGGGATCAGCAAGTCACCCATTGACTTCCGTGCGGAGCAGCTGCTCTGGGCAGCAGCCGGTTTTGCCATCGCCATGACGGTCGTAGTCATGGGAGCCGCCGCAGGACGGTTCAGCCCAATCTTTGCGTCGGCCCTAATCATAGGCAGCGCGGCGGCGGGTTTTGTTTTGCGGGACTACTGGCTGGGCGCCCAGGTCCGACGCCGGGAGGCGCGGATGATGGCCGAATTCCCCAGCCTGGCGGAGCTGATGGCCTTGGCCGTCAGCGCGGGGGAAAGCGCGACGGGGGCACTGGACCGGGTCTGCAGGAGCGCCCAAGGTGAACTGTCAAAGGAATTTGCGAAGATCCTCGCGGAGACCCGGGCAGGCAAGCCGCTCATCCTTGCCTTGGAGGAATTTTCTGGACGTACTGACCTTGCGCCGCTGGTCAGGTTCGTTGACGGCATCATCGTTGCGGTGGACCGGGGAACCCCTCTTGCGGAAGTGCTCCGTGCCCAAGCCCAGGATGTCCGTGATTCGGCCAAGCGGGACCTGATGGAAGCGGCGGGCAAGAAAGAAATAGCGATGATGGTGCCGTTGGTCTTCGGGGTACTCCCGCTGACGGTGCTATTCGCCGTATTCCCAGGCATAGCGGCGATTAATTTGGGCTTCTGAAGGCTGTGGGCGGCAACCCGTTGTGCAGCAGAACGTGCAAGAACACCGTATTCGTCAGGAAAGGACGCAACGTGAAAACTATGGGAAACCGTCTCGTCGGGCTGTTTATCGGATTGGCCGCTCTGGTGCAGTTTGAAATACAACGCCCGGTGAGAGGGCGCCGCTCCAAAGGGAGTCCGGGCGACAACCCCGAACGTGGGGACGTGCCGGGTTGGGTAATGATCACACTGATGTCCGCCGTCCTGGTGGCGGCACTCCTGGCGCTCGCCGGCCCGGCCCTGGAAGCCATGTTCAACCAGGCCATGGACAAAGTAGGGAACTGATCCATGGCACGATCCGCTCCAGGGCCCGAAGCGCGTCCCGGGTTGCCCTCCCAGGGGGAGCGGGGCTCTGCCGTCGTGGACTTCGTTCTGGTCGGCGGGCTGCTCACGATGTTCTTCCTCGCGATTATCCAGCTGACCTTGGTCCTGCACGTTCGGAACACCCTTATCGATGCTGCCGCGTCCGGCGCCCGCTACGGAACCTTGGCAGACCGCAACGCCGCCGACGCGGAGGAACGGACCCGCAGCCTCATCGGAATTGCCCTGAATCCCGGATTTGCCGAGCAGGTCAACACCAGGGAAGTGAATCTGCAAGGCATGCGCACGCTGGAGGTCACTGTCCGGTCACCATTGCCTGTTATCGGCCTGATTGGTCCCCGGGACATGCTGGAGGTGAAAGGGCATGCAGCCGTCCAGCCGTGATGCGTTCGCGCCTGGCAAGCCGCCCGACGCTGCCATCGGGTTCCGCATCAGGACCAGGCTCGCGGACGCACTCTGCCGGGAGCCGGCAACGTACGCCGGGCAACGCCCGGGAAATGCAACCGCCTCCGGCAGGGCGGTGAAACAGCCGCGGCCGGACCGAGGGAACCTGCAGTGGCACTTCAGCGAGCACGAACGGGGGAGTGCGGTCGTCGAGTTCACATTCCTGGCACTCCTGCTGATGGTCCCGCTGGTGTATTTCGTCATCACAGTGGGTCAGATTCAGGGAGGCTCCTTCGCCGTGGTGGGCGCCGCTGACCAGGCAGCGAAGGTATATGTTGCCCAGTCCGACCCCGTCACCGCGCAGGCGGCCGCAGAGGGGGCAGTATCCCTGGCTCTGTCCGATTTCGGGCATGAACCAGGGCGGGCAAATATGACGACAAGCTGCGAACCAGCAGATTGCACCGCTGCGGGAAGTGCGGTCACGGTGACCGTCAGCCTCAGCGTGCCGTTGCCGTTCCTCCCTTTTGCGGAAGGACTGTCGGCCACGAACGTCCAAGCCTCCGCAACCCAGTTGGTGGGGCGGTACCGGTGACGCCCCGTGCGCAAAATGGCGAGGAAGGCCAACTGATGGTGATGATCGTCGGCTACGTGGCCCTGGCCTTGTTGGTGGCAACGGTCGTCATCGGAATATCCAGTGTCTACGTCGAACACAAACGGCTCCTTTCTCTGGCTGATGGAGCATCGCTGGCCGCCGCCGACAGCTACACGCTCGGCGACGTCTCATCGCAAGGCGGAACTCCCTCGGCTGTCCTCAGCCCGGCCCGTGTGCGCAACGTGGCAGCCGACTTCGTCGGCAGGAGCCCGGCATCGCAACGGTTCTCCAGCCTCGCCGTCGCCGCCGGAACCGGATCACCCGACGGTTCTACCGCCGTCGTAGTCCTCACCGCCGCCGTGCACCCGCCGGTGGTGAACTTCCTGGTTCCCGACGGAATCCGCATCGAGGCCACTTCCACGGCGCGCTCCCGGCTGACCCGTTGATGCCTACCCGGCGATCCAGTCCCCGCTGACCGGCAGCGCAGGGCCGTATGCCCGAATAGCGTAGGGTTAAACCACCATGGCCAATATTGATTTTTCCGCTGAAATCCGCGCCCTCCGCGCCACCTACGAGTCCATCGAACGCGTCTCCGACGTGGATGCACTCCGTGAGGACATCGCCGAACTCAGCGAGCGGGCAGGGGAGCCGGACCTGTGGGACGATCCCGCAGCGGCGCAGAAGATCACCTCCCGGCTCTCCCACCGCCAGTCCGAGCTGGAACGCCTCACCAACCTGGCCTCGCGGATCGACGATCTCGAAGTCCTGGTGGAGCTGGGCCAGGACGAGGACGACGCCGCCTCGATGGGGGAGGCCGCAGTCGAACTCGAATCCATCAAGAAGGCCCTCAAGGACCTGGAAGTGGTCACCCTGCTGTCCGGAGAGTATGACGAGCGCGAAGCCGTGGTCTCCATTCGTGCCGGAGCGGGCGGTGTCGACGCAGCAGATTTCGCCGAAATGCTGATGCGCATGTACCTCCGCTGGGCCGAGCGGCACGGGTACCCCACGACGGTCATGGACACCTCCTACGCGGAGGAAGCCGGCCTGAAATCGGCCACGTTCGAGGTCAAGGCGCCCTACGCCTACGGCACCCTCAGCGTTGAAGCAGGAACCCACCGCCTGGTCCGGATCAGCCCATTCGACAATCAAGGCCGGCGCCAGACGTCGTTCGCAGCAGTGGAAGTCATCCCGCTGATCGAACAGACCGATTCCATCGAGATCCCTGACAATGAAATCAGGGTCGACGTATTCCGCTCCTCCGGACCCGGCGGCCAGTCGGTCAACACCACCGACTCCGCCGTGCGGCTCACACACATTCCCACCGGCACCGTCGTCTCGATGCAGAACGAGAAGTCACAACTCCAAAACCGGGCCGCCGCCATGCGCGTGCTGCAATCCCGGCTCCTCCTCCTGAAGAAGGAACAGGAAGACGCGGAGAAGAAGGCCCTGGCCGGGGACGTCAAAGCCTCCTGGGGCGACCAGATGCGTTCCTATGTCCTCAACCCCTACCAGATGGTGAAGGACCTGCGCACGGAACACGAAGTGGGTAACACGTCGGCAGTGTTCGACGGCGAGATCGACGACTTCATCGACGCCGGCATCCGCTGGCGTACTGACAACCGCAACGCCGAAAAGTAGCCGGGCGGGCCTCCCGCAGCCATCGGATCCGGCGACACGCCCCCGAAAGCCCGCCCAAGCGCCGGGCATCCTGCGTATAGTCGAGGGGCCGGGGCCCTACTTCCCCCAAACGAAAACCCGTGCACCGGCTGCAGGACTGGGCTGCATCAGAACAATCAGCCATGCCCTGCAGGGTACTTAGGGCCATGATCCGATTCGAAAATGTCACCAAGGTCTACGACCAAAAAGCCCGGCCTGCGCTGGACTCCGTCAACCTTGAGATTGATCGCGGCGAATTCGCCTTCCTGGTGGGGGCCTCGGGCTCCGGGAAGTCCACCTTCCTAAGGCTGGTGCTGAAAGAGGACCGCGCAACCTCGGGCGCCGTCTACGTCGCCGGCCAAAACGTCGCCAGGATTTCGAGCTGGCGCGTGCCGCGCCTCCGCCGCGGCATCGGCGTCGTCTTTCAGGACTTCCGCCTCCTGCCGCAAAAAAACGTCTTCGCCAACGTGGCGTTCGCCATGCAGGTCATCGGCAAGAGCCGCAGCGTCATCCGCGATACCGTCCCCGAGGTCCTCAAGACCGTTGGCCTCGAAGGCAAGGAACACCGCATGCCGCACGAGCTGTCCGGCGGCGAGCAGCAGCGCGTTGCCATCGCCCGGGCAGTCGTCAACCGGCCCGGGATCCTCCTGGCCGACGAACCCACCGGAAACCTGGACCCCACCACGTCCATGGGCATCATGGGTGTGTTGGACAAGATCAACCAAAACGGAACCACGGTGGTGATGGCCACCCACGATGACGACATCGTTAACGAGATGCGCAAGCGGGTGGTCGAGCTCAAGAACGGCGTGGTGATCCGCGACGAAGCCAAGGCCCTGTACACCTCGATGATCCCCGTCGTCGGCCAGTCCAGGCGGCTTAAGGACGCCAGCGGCAGGGAAGCGCCCGACGACGGCCTGCCGGGCAACAGCGCCGAAGGTGAGGCGCGGCAATGAGGCTTGCATTCATCCTTTCCGAGATTGGCAGCGGCCTGCGCCGCAACGTTTCCATGGTGGTTTCAGTCATCCTGGTGACATTCGTGTCCCTCACATTCGTGGGCGCAGCCGGAATGCTCCAGATGCAGATCAACCAGATGAAGGGGTACTGGTACGACAAGGTCCAGGTGGCCATCTTCCTGTGCAGCGACGGTTCGACCGCGCCGGGATGCGCGTCCGGGCCGGTCACCCCCGAGCAGCAGCAGGGCCTGAACGCGCTCCTGGAATCACCTGCCGTGGCGCAGTACATCAACGACTTCCAGTTCGAGTCCCGCGATGAGGCCTACAAGCACTTCAAGGACCAGTTCTCCAACTCGCCCATAGTCGATTCCGTTACCCCGGACCAACTCCCGGCGTCATTCCGGATCAACATGAAGGACCCGGAGAAGTACCAGATCATCAGTGAGACCTTCTCATCGCAGCCGGGCGTGGAGACCGTGATCGACCAGCGACAGCTCCTCGAACGCCTCTTCTCGGTGATGAACGGCGCCTCCCTGGTGGCGGTGGGCATCGCCGGCGTCATGATCGTCTGCGCCATCCTGCTGATCGCCACCACCATCCGGCTCTCCGCGTTCAGCAGGCGCCGGGAAACCGGGATCATGCGGCTTGTGGGCGCGTCCAAGACCGTGATCCAGTTGCCCTTCATCCTCGAAGGGGTCATCGCCGCGGTCATTGGCGCTGCGCTGGCCTCCGGCACCCTGTGGGCAGTAGCACAGTTCTTCCTGGGTGACTACATGTCCCGCCAGTACCCGGACACCGCATTCATTTCCTCCGGCCAGACACTGATCCTCGCTCCGGCGTTGCTGATCCTTGGCGGATCCTTGGCAGGAATTTCGTCTCTCTTGACCCTTCGCAGATATTTGCGCGTTTAGGCTATGCAAACCGACCAAGGAATGCTCATGAACGTAACCGATCAAACCTCCCCACGCCGCCGGTTCCGCCGGGGGCGGCCGGCTGCCCGCCGCATGGGGATCGTCAGCGGTGTACTGGCTATCATTCTTTCCGCCGGGATGGCCGTGGCGACCCCCGTGGCCTTCGCCGACGACCTTGAAGACCGCAAGGCCGCGCTCGAGGCGGAAGCGGCCCGTGTCCAAGCCTCCCTTGAGTTCGTCGATTCCAAGATCGCGAAGGCCGCCGGCGACCTGGTGATTTACCAAGGCCAGCTGCCCGGTGCGCAGCAGGCCCTCCTTGACGCGCAAGGCCGCGTGGCCAGTGCGGTGAAAGAATCGGAGGCCCTGGCCGCGCGCGTCGACATGGCCCAGCAGAACAAGGCCAAGATCACCCAGCAGCTCGAAACGGACAAGCAGAAGATCGCCGACACCAAGAAGCTGATCGGCCAGATCGCCACCCAGGCCTACAAATCCGGTGGCGTCCCCTCCAACCTGTCGCTCTTCTTCGGGTCAAGCGGCGGCGGCAGCCTGACTGACACCATGGACCTCGCCGACCAGGCCATGCGCAGCCAGAACGCGGCGATGGACAAGCTCAACCAGCAGAACGCCACCAACGTCAACTCCGAAGCCCGGCTGCAGGCTGTGGAAGGGGAGATCAAGGACCTCAAGGCCAAGGCCGATGCAGCACTGGAACGCGAGAAGGCCGCCCGCGACGAAGCCGCGGCCAAGAAAGCCCAGGTTGACCAGCTGATCGCCGACACCACCCGCCTCGATGCGGAGCTCCAGGCGGCTAAACCCGGCATTCAGGCCCAGCTTGCGGGCGTTCAGGCCAACCAGAACCAGGTGGCCAACGAAATCGCCGAACGCGACCGGAAGGCCCGAGAGGCATGGGAAGCCGAACAACGCAGGCAGGCTGCGGCGGCGGCCGCTGCAGCTGCCGCCGCAGCGGCGGCAGCGAACCGCCCGGCCCCGCCCGTCCAGCCGTATGTTCCTCCCGCAGCAGGGTCGCCGTCGGCCTTTGGCCTCCGTCACCCCTTCGACGGCAGCATCCCCATCACCTCCGGCTTTGGCTACCGCACCACCCCTCCGGGCACCATCGACTTCTACGGCACCGGCGGATACATGCACACCGGTATCGACTTCGGCGCGGCCTGCGGCACCCCCGTGTACGCTGCAGCTGCCGGTGAAGTCTTCAGCTCAGGCTGGAATTCCGCCGACGGCGGCGGCTGGCGCGTCAAGATCGACCATGGTGTGGTCCAGGGCAACACCCTGACGACCATTTACTACCACAACTCCAGCATCGTGGTTTCGAATGGACAAAGGGTCTCGCAAGGCCAGCTCATTGCCTACTCCGGCAGCACGGGCAACTCCACCGGCTGCCACGCCCACTTTGAAACCTGGCTCAACGGCGCCGCGGTTGACCCCATGGGACTGCTCTAGGGGCGTCCTGCCCCTGCCGTAGACTGGTATAGCTCCGCGCCGCGGGCACGGAGCAGCCAACCTGAACCTGAGGAGTTTCCCCGTGCCTAAAGAAAGTGGCCGTAAGGTGGTGGCCACCAATCGCAAGGCCCGGCATGACTATCACGTGCTGGACACCTACGAGGCCGGCATCGCCCTGATGGGCACCGAAGTAAAGTCCCTCCGGGAAGGCCACGCCTCCATGGTGGATGGATTCTGCACGTTCTACAACGACGAACTGTGGATGGAAGCCATCCACATTCCCGAGTACAACCAAGGCAGTTGGACCAACCACGCTGCCCGCCGCCGGCGCAAGCTGCTGCTGCACCGCGAGGAGCTCATCAAGATCTCCCACAAGGTGCGGGAATCCGGCTACACCATCGTTCCGCTGCAGTTGTACTTCGTGGACGGGCGGGCCAAAGTGGAAATCGGTGTAGCCCGCGGCAAGCGAGAATACGACAAGCGGCAGACGCTGCGGGAGCAGCAGGACACCCGGGAAGCCCAGCGCGAGATGCGCGAACGCAACCGGCGCCGCTAGGAATTATTTCCGCAGGGCATGCGTTAGTATTGATAGTCCGGCAGGCTTGCCCGCCGGTTTGGTAACAAAATACGGGGATGATCGGTTTCGACGATGTTAGTCGCGACAGGTGAAGCGGGCCGAGGATGCAGAATTATCTCGTAAACGCTGTCTGCAAACCAATAAGTGCCGAATCTAAGCGCACTGACTTCGCTCTCGCTGCCTAAGCAGTAAGACAGTCCGTCAGCCCGGGGTTGCTATCGCCCCGGATCCTGGCGTCATTTAGATAGCCACTGCTGTTTGCTCCCGTCACCGGAGTAAACGGGACTCTTAGGTGACTGGGCCCGGATCAGCCAGCTGTTTGCAGCATGGCTGGGGCCGAGAAAATCCGACGCAAACTGCGCCCGGAGAAGCCCTGACAACACGACATCGGACGGGGGTTCAATTCCCCCCATCTCCACCCACGGCAAGGGCCGGGACATCCCAACGGATGTCCCGGCCTTTGCCGCAACGCCCCGGTCCCAGGACCGGGGCGTTTTCGTTTGTTCGGCGGGGCGCCGGCAGCAGCGTCCCCGGGAGGCCGCGATTTATTGCCGGGCCTCGTTGAACCGTTGGAACAGGACCGGGACCAGGGACCGGATATAGCTGCGGGCGGCATGATCATTGTCGAAATAGACCTGCAGCCCGCCAATGACCGCGTAGCAGCGCCGGCTATCGCAGAACTGGTCCGAGAGGTCGAGGACCCTTACATTGGGCTTGCCCATGCCCTTGGCGGATTCCGCAACCGGGTCCGGTGCCAGTGCCTCTTCACGCGCGTTGACGCAATTTATTGGCTGTTGCTGGTTGAGTGCCACGCAGTCGGGGCTGGTGCGGTGAAGGGTCAGTGGCGGATCCCGAAAGACGAAGACACGGCTGCCTGCCGCTGTCCAGTCACGGAACCTCTGGGTGACGGCGTCTTTGTATTGATCCATTTGCGGACGGCCTGTACCGTCGTCGATCGTTTCACCTGCCCCGAAAGAGGAAGCGAAGACCATGTCTGGCTTCTCTTTGACGATCCGATTGGAGACTTGAGCGCTCCACCCGAGGCACCGCTGCTGTGCGTGCGGGTCCGTGGCAGGCGCGCCCGCCACGGCCACCCGCTTTACGTCAACGAACGGACAACCGCCCAACAGTGATTCCTTCACCTTCCACTTGTGCAGCCGTGCGAGCTCGTACAGCCCGGCCTTCCACTGCTCGGCATGCGAGTCGCCTACCAGCCAGACATTCGCCTCCGGCTGTGCCCCTCCAGTGAAGTCGCACTCGGCCAGGACCTGCAGGTCCTCGTAGACAACCGGATCCGCGGACGGGTGGCATTCGGGCGCGCTGAACCATGGTGCTTCGTTCGGCCCCACATTGGCGACCTTGGCTGCGCCGAAGGGGTCGCTGCAATTGTTTCGCGCGTCCAGGCTGCGCGCCCCGTGGCAAGGCTCACCAATGAGGCTTTCCAGCTTCGCCGCTTCGGCAGCCTGGGCTTTCCCAAAGTTCAGCAAGAGCCCACCGCAGAGTGCGCAGACCACTGCCGCAGTGACTGCCATTGCCGCAAAGACACGGGCGGGTTTGGCTCCCCGGAGGAGGTTCGTGCGGCCTGGATCTTCAATGAGTTTCTTGGAAAGGTACGCCAGCGCAATGGCTGCTACCAGGATGACCGCCTTGTCCCGTGTGCCCAGCGAGTGGCCCAGGAGCGCCGGCGCCAGGACGATCATGGGCCAGTGCCACAGGTAAAGGGAATATGACACATCGCCCAGAAACTGGACGGGCCGCGCAGCCAGGATCTGGTTTGGTGACCACAGCGGTCCGTTCGGACCGGCGGCAATTACCAGGACGGTCCCGGCCACAGGCACCACCGCGGCGAAGCCCGGAAAGAAGGTCTGCTCGTTGAAGCAAAAGGCGGAATACGCGATCAACCCGTATCCGAGGCATTGGGCCGTGCCGGAGAGCGCCAGGTGGTAGTCGGGCAGCCGCAGGCGCAAGGCTGCCATTGCGTGGGGACCCCCGAGGGCTATCAGGGCGCCTGCGCCGAACTCCCAGGCACGTGCGGGCGTGGCAAAATAGGCCGGACTCCGGTTGGTATAGGTGAACCAGACGCAGAATGCCAACGCAAGGGCACTGACCAGAACGACACCCAGTGCCAGTAACGCCCGCCGACGGCGGCGCAAGCGGATCGCGACCAGGGACAGCCCCAGGAACAGCAGGGGCCAGATCAGGTAGAACTGTTCCTCCACCGAGAGGGACCAATAGTGCTGCACCGTCGAAGCGGCTTCGTTGTGGGCCGAGTAGTCCACCGACTTCGCCGCCAAGACCCAGTTTTCGACGTAGAGAACTGACGCAATGGTTTCCTGCGCGATGGCAAGCCAGCGCGAGAATGGCAGCAGTGCCCATGCGGCCAGCAGGGAAACCGTAGCAACGAGGGTTGCGGCGGGAAGCAACCGCCGGATGCGCCGTGAATAGAACTGTCCGAGGTTGATACGGTTTGACCGCTCCAGTTCACCGAGAAGGTGCTTGGAGATCAAATAGCCTGAGATCACGAAGAACACATCGACGCCGACGTAGCCGCCGGGAAGCTGTGCCGGCCACAAATGGTTCAGGACCACAAGCCCCACCGCCAGTGCGCGAAGTGCCTGGATATCCTTGCGGGTTGCGTTGACGGCCTCTGTTCTCCGCATTTCCGCACGGGTTCGCAGGACGACGTGTCCGGTCACAGGTACTCCTTGTCGATCTTCGTTTGAGCGCAGCACGCCTGCCGCTTTCGCTGACAGCATGCGTGGAGGGCCTTCAGGCTGTGCACACAGTGCTTGGCGTGTTCAGGCGACATCCGGAGACAGAACGGCGCCAGCTTCTTTTCGACGCCTGCGGGCAGCACCCCGCAGGCGGAAACAGCTGGACGAATACCGGCCGCCTTGGCGGCGGCGGAGTCGATGAGGTCATGAAACAAGCGAGCTCTGCGTCTGGGCCGCTGTTGCAACCCCCCGGGGTACTCTAGCATCGCGTCATGCCTGGTCCGGTGCTCATCGGGCTTGATGAGGCTGCCCGGGCAATGCCCTGCCGCCACGTCAGCGCCCGGGCCTAAATGCTCTAGCGGCATGCTCCGGCACGCCGCTACCTTCGACTGTATGCACAACGACCCGCCGCAGACGCCCACTGAATTTCTGGACCCAGGCAGCTGCTGGGACCTCCTCCGTGGTGTCTCGGTGGGCCACCTTGCGGTGTTCATCAACGGCTACCCGGAAGTCTTCCCCGTCAACTACAAAGTGGACCAGGAGTCGCTGGTCTTCCGCACGGGCGAAGGAACCAAGCTGCGCGCGGCCGGCGGGCCACTCGCCGTCGCGCTTGAAGCCGACGGCCATGACGACGCCAAAGCCTGGAGCGTCCTGGTCAAGGGAAAAGCCGTCATCCTGGAGCCCTCGGATGAACTCCTCGCCGGAGCGGGCCTTACCCTGTTTCCCTGGCAGGCCGGAGAGAAGGACCATTTCGTCCGTATCGTACCCGCCTCGGTCACCGGCAGGCGCTTCACCATCACGTCGCCGCTGACCTGGTGGAATCACGTTGGGCACGGCACCCGGCAGGACACCGCATAGGCCGTGACAACCGCGGGCGGGCCCAACGGCCCTGTCCGGGATACCGTGCGTGCTGGTACCACTGACCTATGATCGGGTCGCCAACCGCCGCTGCCGCCAAGCCACCATTTGACGCCGTCATCTTCGACCTTGACGGGGTGGTGACCAACACAGCACTGCTCCACCAGGCGGCCTGGAAAGATGCCTTCGACCGGATATTCCAGGACCCGCGGATGCCCGCCGGCGCCAACCGTGCTCCGCTGACCCGGGCGGAATACCTCTCCTTCATCGACGGCATGCCGCGTGAGGACGGCGTGGTCCGGTTCCTGGCAGCGAGGGGGGTGGAGATCGGTAGGGGAGCCGAGGCCGATGAGCCCGGAGCCTGGACCGGTTTTGGACTGGGCGCCTGGAAGAACGAGCTGTTCCATCAGCGCGTGCGCCGGGACGGGGTGCAAAGCTACCCCGGAACGCTGGAGTTGCTGCAGCGGCTTGCCGGCGCGGCGGTCCCCACCGCCGTGGTCACCTCCAGCCGCAACGCCGTACTGGTCCTGGATGCCGCAGGCATCAAGCACCTGTTCACGGTGGTCATGGACGGCACGACGGCGGCAGGGCTGGGTTTGCGGGGAAAACCGGCACCGGACGTCTTCCTCGCCGCAGCCGCCCAGTTGGGCGTCGCACCGCCACATGCCGTGCTGGTGGAGGACTCGGCGGCGGGAGTAGAAGCCGGACGCCGGGGCAGCTTCGGCCTGGTGGTCGGAATCGACCGCAGCGGCAGCCGTCATCAGTTGGAGGCGGCCGGCGCAAGTATTGTCCTGAACGATGTGGGTGAGCTGGACCTGGGACTGGTCATCGGCAACGCCTGGCACCTCGTGTACGAGGGCGTCGACGCCGGCCACGAAGGGCACCGTGAAGCACTGACCACGCTGGGCAATGGCTACATGGGCGTCCGGGGGGCGGCGCCCGAAGGCGGCCCCTTCAGCTACGCGGGCATGTACCTTGCCGGCGTGTACAACCGGGTCACGGTGAAGGCCGCCGACGAGATGCTGGTCGAAGAGCACATGGTCAATGCGCCCGACTGCCTCCCGCTGGACCTCCGGATCGCCGGACTGCAGTGGTGGTCGGACGGCGGCCTGACCGTGGTGCGCGAGCGCCGGGTCCTGGACCTCCGCCGGGCCGTGCTGGAACGCCGCCTGCTGCTGGAGAGCGTGGACCGCCGTCGCCTGGAAGTGGTCCAGGTCCGCTTCGTTTCCATGGCCGAACCCCACCTCCTGGCCGTCGAGACCACCATCACCGCCCTGGGGTGGAGTGGCGCCGTGGAAGTCCGTAGCGGCATCAACGCCGGCGTCCGCAACGCGAACCTGCCAGAGCGGGCCCAGGGCTCGGACATCCACCTGGCCGACCTGACGCCGTCGCGCGGCACCGCCGTCGAACTGCCCCCGGACGCGCCTTCCGTCGTCGAAGTGGAGACCACCCAAAGCCACATCCGTATCGCTGCGGCGTACCGTACGCGCGTGTCCGTGGCGGCGGAACCGGTGGGCGAGCCCGGAAAAGGGGACTTCCACCACCGGACGTTCCGTCTTTCCCTCACGCCGGGTGCCCCTGTCAGGTTGACCAAGACGGTGGCGGTGGTGACGTCCCGTGACCGGGCCATTTCCTCCCCGGAAGCCGGGGCCCGCGCAGTGCTGGAACGAGCGGGCGATTCCTTCCCCCAGCTCCTGGCGTCCCACGAGGAGGCATGGCGGAGGGAACTCCGCCCCGTCCTCGTGGAGATCGACGCCCCGGTCCAGGTACGGCTGGTCCTCAACCTGCACATCTTCCACCTGTTGCAGACACTGACGCGCCACACGGCCGAACTCGACGCAGGCGTCACCGCGCGTGGACTGCACGGCGAGGGCTACCGCGGGCACGTCTTCTGGGACGAACTGTTCGTCCTCCCGGTACTCACGTCCAGGACCCCTGGGGTGGCCCGCTCCGTGATTGAGTACCGGTGGCGGCGGCTGCCCGCCGCCCGGCACGCCGCTGCCGCGGCAGGCCTGGCAGGGGCGAAGTTCCCGTGGCAGAGCGGCAGCGACGGGACTGAGGAGACACCGAAGTGGTTGTACAACGAGCGGTCCGGCCGGTGGGTCCGGGACTATTCCCATCTTCAGGTCCACTCCGGCCTGGCGGTGGCCTTCAACGCGTGGCAGTATTTCCAAGCCACCGGAGACAGGATCTGGCTCCTCCAAAAAGGTGCGGAGCTGGTGATCGAAGTGGCCCGGTTCTTCCGGTCCCTGGCTGCCTTCGACCAGCGAGATGGCAGATATCACCTGCGTGGTGTTGTGGGCCCTGATGAATACCACACGGGATATCCGGGCCGGCTTGAACCTGGCTTGGACGACAACGCCTACACCAACGTCATGGCGGCATGGGTGTGCATGCAGGCGGCGGGAATCCTTCGCTACGTGCACGGAAGCGAGCGTGCCGGGCTGATGGAATCACTCGGCGTTGACGAAGGGGAGCCCGCCGGCTGGGATGCTATGGGCGCCGCCATGTATGTCCCGTTCCACAGCGACGGCGTCATCAGCCAGTTCGCTGGATATGAGCAGCTAAAGGAACTGGACTGGGAGCACTACCGCGACCTCTACGGCGACATTGAGCGGCTGGACCTGATCCTGGAAGCCGAGGGCGACGGAACCAACGGCTACAAGCTGGCCAAACAGGCGGACGTCCTGATGCTCCCCTATCTACTGGGCCACGAAGGCCTGCTGGGTATCCTCGAGCGACTGGGCTACGGTTTCACGAAGGAGCAGCTGAACCGGACCATCGAGTACTACTTGTCCAGGACGGCCCATGGCTCCACGTTGAGCCGGGTGGCCCACGCCTCCGTCCTGGCCGGGGTGGACGCAGACCGTGCCTGGGACAGTTTCCGGGAAGCGCTCGACGCCGACCTCGACGACACCCAGCACGGCACCACCCGGGCGGGTATCCATTTGGGCGCCATGGGAGGAACCATCGACGTGGTGCAGCGCAGCTTTGCCGGCCTGCGCTTCAGCGGGGACAGCATCCTGTTCGCCCCCAACCTGCCAACACGGCTCCGTGCGGTGGCCTTCGAGGTCCTCTATCGGGGACACCGGCTGCGGGTCCACCTCAAGGACGGGCAGATGAGCATCGCGTCCGCCCCGGGTGATGCCGGCCCTATCACCGTGCACGTTTATGGCACCGATGTGGTCCTGCCCCCGGGCCAAGCCCGGCAGTTCCCGCTACCTGCCCGGAGCGCCGGGGTGGCGGCATCGTGAGGCGGCTGGGGATCCTTACGAGCGGCGGCGACTGCCCCGGTGTGAATGCGGTCATTCGTGGAGCCGTGCTGGGCGGCGACGTCGCCCATGGCTACGAATTCCTGGGATTCCGCGACGGATGGCGGGGCGTCCTGGAGGATGACCTCGTTCCCCTGCCCAGGACGGCTGTCCGCGGGATCGCGCGCCTTGGCGGGACTATCCTGGGGACATCGCGGACCAATCCGCTGGCCGCGGGCGGGATCGACGCCGTTCGTGCCGGCTTCCAGCGCAACGGGCTGGACGGCCTTATTGCCATCGGGGGAGAAGGCACCCTGGCGGCGGCCCGGGAGCTGTGCGGACAGGGGCTTAAGGTCCTGGGTGTCCCAAAGACCATCGACAACGACCTGGGCGCCACGGATTACACTTTTGGCTTCGATACCGCAGTCCAGACTGCCACCGAGGCAATTGACCGGTTGCGGACCACGGGCGAATCACACCACCGGTGCATGATTGCCGAGGTCATGGGCAGGAACGCAGGCTGGATAGCGCTGCATTCGGGGATGGCTTCCGGTGCGCATGCCATCCTGATCCCGGAACATCCGGTCTCGATCGATCAGATCTCCGCCTGGGTACGCTCGGCGCGCGACCGCGGCAGGGCTCCGCTGGTGGTGGTGGCTGAGGCTTTCGCGCCGGAGGGGCGCGAGGCACCGTATGCGCCGCGCGGCCTGGACACCTTCGGCCGGCCGCGCCTCGGCGGGATCGGGCTGCTGCTTGAGCAACAGTTGCAGGAACGGACCGGCATCGAAACCCGTGCCACAGTGCTGGGCCACGTCCAACGCGGCGGTGAGCCCACCGCTTTTGACCGGGTCCTTGCCACCCGGCTTGGCCTTGCCGCCGTCGAATCAGCCGCGGCCGGACGGTGGGGCACCATGGTCTCGCTGCGGGGCACTGACATTGTGAACGTGGGCCTGGATGAGGCCCTGGGTGAGCTTAAGCGGGTTCCCGAGGCCCGCTACCGGGAAGCAGCTGTGCTGTTCGGGTGATTCGACCGGCGCGAAGGGGCTGGCATGGGCCGGCCCTAGCCGGGCTGTTCCGGGCGGATGCGCAGGACGGCGGACCCGGTGACCCTGTCGGCGGCCAGGTCTTCCAGCGCCTTGTCGGCCGCGTCGAAAGGGTATGTGGTTGTTTTCAAGGTCAATGACAGCTTGGCCGCCAGGGCCAGGAATTCACGGCCGTCCGCCCGGGTATTGGCGGTGACGCTGCGCAGCTGGCGCTCGTAGAAAAGCTCCCTGCCGTAATTCAAGGCCGGAATATCGCTCAGGTGGATCCCGGCAACGGCAAGGGTCCCGCCACGGTCGAGGGCCGCCAGCGCCACCGGGACAAGATCGCCCACCGGCGCAAAGAGGATGGCCGAATCCAGCGGGACGGGCGGCCGCCCGTAGGCGTCGCCGGCGTACTCGGCCCCCAGTTCCAATGCAAGTGATCGGGCCTCCTCCGACCGGGTCATGACGAACACGGAGGCGCCCTGCCTGATAGCCAGCTGCGCGGTGATGTGGGCGGAGCTGCCAAAGCCATAGATGCCAAGCCGGCCGCCAACCGGCAATGCAGCGCGTTTCAGGGCGCGGTACCCGATGATCCCGGAGCACAGCAACGGCGCTGCCTGCTCATCGGAAAAGGCGGGCGGGATCGGGTAGGCGAAGTCCTCGGCGACTGCCAACCGTTCGGCAAAGCCTCCATCCGTGTCCCACCCGGTGAACACAGGCGACAAGCACAGGTTTTCGTCGCCGCGGCGGCAGTACTCGCACCGGCCGCACACTCCGCCAAGCCAGGCGACGCCCACCCTGTCGCCGGCATGGAACCGTGAGCAGTCCCCACCTGTTTCGATGACGACGCCGACCGCCTCGTGCCCGGGGACCACGTGCGGATAGTGGGGTGCCAGGTCTCCTTCAGCGAGATGGAGGTCGGTGCGGCACACGCCGCAGACACTGACCTGCACCAGGAGCTCACGCGGCCGCGGCTTCGGCGTGTCCCGCTGCCCCTGAACCAGGGGATGCGTGGATATGGGGCCGGGGCCGCCTACCCACCATGCACGCACGGTGCGTCCCGTTCGGTGGCGGTTACTCGAAGCCGGCGCGGGTCGCGTCGTCCAACGGTGTCTGCCACAGCAGTGGTGCCGTCATGGTGAAGCGCCTGCCCGTGATGGACTCGGGCGTGATGCGGATGAAGTATTCCTTGCCCACGCCCTGCCAGGGGAAGAGCGCCCGCCGGATGTCGTCGAGGTCAGGTCCTGTTGGGGTTGTCTCTGCGGCTTTGCCCTTGACCACGACGCTCCATGCCAGGCCGAACTGGGAACTGACCGCGTCCGCCTCGAGGGCCACGACGGCGTCGGACTCGATGGCCTGCTGTTTGGTGCCGCCGCCAGTGCGGAAGACCAGAGTATGGCCGTCCACTTTGTAATTGACCGGAAAGACGTCAGGATGGCCATCCGCCGTGACGGCCAGGCGTCCCACCCCGGTCTGCGCGAGAAGCGACCAGCACTCTTCCGCATCGAGGATTTCAGCTGCAGGTACGTTTGGGTTCTCTGTCATAGGGCACAGCGTAGGGAAGTCGCCCGCCCCCGGAAAGGGCACAAAGGCCCGGCCTTGGCCGGACGACTGTGTAGCGGCTAGAGCCAATCGGCGGAGAAGTCCACCGGCGGCCACCACCGGGTGGGCGGCGTGACCGCAAACCGGCGGCCGGTGAGTTCGGTGGGGGAGATGGCGATCAAATGGTCCTTGATCCCGGTTTCCCACGGTTCACGGTCGGCGTCGCCTGCCGGCAGGCTCATCCGGGTTTCGTCGAACGGTTCCGGCTTGCCTTTGGCAACCACGCTCCACACCTCCGTGGCGTATGGATTGAGTCCGTCAACCTCCAGCGCTGCCACCGCCCCGCTCAGCAAGGCACGAAGCTTGTTTCCCGGCGCCGTCCGGAAGAACAGCGTCTCGCCGGAGACGGAAAAATTCACCGGAAAGATCTCGGGAATCTCGCCGTTGATGACCGCCAGCCGGCCGATATAGGAAGACCTCAAGTACTGCCAGCACGCATCAGCGTCCAATATTTCCGTAGGAGAGCCTGCCCGGGAACCAGTCATGGTACCGATCCTAGAGCCTGGGCGGTAACAGCGCACCGGTGGGAAGGGAATGCTGGACGGCCGGGTGGTGTTCACCGACGGCGTAGCAGCACCGGGACTGGAATCTGCCGCTGCGTCGTTGTCTTCCGTAAGGATCCGATGGAAACCTGCCACGGCCGGCAACGGCCGGGGGGCTGCACCGGGTGAACCCGCACGAGGGCTGGAGGTGCGCCATGGAGCAGGCGCGGAAAATCATGCCACCGGAGGACGACGACATCCTGGACTCGTACTCGCAGACGGTCATGCGGGTGGCGGCGACGGTGACGCCCCACGTGGCGGCGATCGAGATGACCGCCCAGCGCCGCAACGGGCGCGCCAGGGTGGGCGCAGGTTCCGCGGTGCTCTTCACCGAAGACGGCTACCTGCTCACGAATTCCCACGTGGTGGCCGGAACGCACCAGGGTTTTGCGGTCTTCGGCGACGGCGGCAGGATGGAACTCGAACTCGTGGGCACGGACCCGTTGTCCGACCTCGCGGTGGTCCACGGTTCGCGGCCCAAGGTGCCACCGGCCCAGTTCGGTGCGGCCGAGTCCCTCAGGGTGGGCCAGTTGGTGGTGGCGGTTGGAAACCCGCTGGGGCTGGCGGGATCAGTAACAGCCGGTGTGGTCAGTGGCCTGGGCCGGGCCATTCCGGTCTGGTCCGGTGGCAACAGGCGGGTCATCGAAGACGTCATCCAAACGGATGCGGCCTTGAATCCGGGCAATTCGGGCGGCGCACTGGCAGACACGCACTCGCGGATCGTTGGCATCAACACGGCAGTGGCGGGAGCAGGGCTCGGGCTCGCCATCCCCATTAACGCCACCACGCGCCGGATCATCGCTGCTTTGCTGGCGGACGGGAGGGTCCGCCGGGCCTACCTGGGCCTGGTGAGTACGCCCATCCAGCTCACTCCCAGCGCCGTCATCCGCACCGGGCGGCGCGAGGGGCTGCGCGTCGTGGAGGTACTGCCCGCGTCTCCGGCGGACAAGGCGGGGCTGGCGGCCGGGGACATCCTGTTGACGGCGGGAGGCCGCCCTGTCAGCAACGCCGAGAGCCTGCAGCGGCTCCTCTTTGCCGACGCCATCGGCCAGCCGCTCGATGTCGCCGTGCTGCGGGACGGCGCCGAAGTGCACCTCACCGCCGTTCCGGAGGAAATGACGGGCAACGGGACTCCGTAGGCACCGGGGTCGATGCGTCCGGAAGCGCTATGCGCCCGGGGCCGGCGCTTGGACGTCCGCGATGCCTGTGAAACGCGTCCCGACGCCGTCGTACTCGCCGCGGACGCAGCCGGGCTGTACTGGTGGGATCTCTTCGGGTGCGTGGTGCCCGCACACCACATAGGTGAAGTCCGGCCACCACTTCTTGGGCCGTGCCGCTTCCTCGTACCCGCATACGGCGCACTCCAGATGGACCCACACGGGCCGCTTTCCAGTCCGGTTGGCACGTGACTGCACCAGCCACGGGGGAGGATTGTCCAGGATGTCGCGGAGCTCGGACTCGGGCATCCACTTCGGCAGGCCATGGCGTTGTGCCATTTCAAGGGGTACATCAAGGGCTATTGCGGCGTCACGTCTGCTGATCATCACAGTCCACCATACGGGAGCCCGCCAAATCGGGCCGCTGCTCCGGACCCTCTCAGCCGGCTGTCCCGGCAACTCCGCTGGTCAGGGCAGGGCCAGGCTGCAGCCGGGGTGCGGGGCGTCGCTGGAAACCCACAATGCCGAGGCGATCTCATCGGCGAGGTCGTACTCCCGGGCGCCGCCGATCCGCACCACCAACGCACCGCCGAAAGGCCGCCGTCCCAGCACTTCCACGCCGGCGTCAAGCTCGATGTCCTGCGAGGCAAGGTAGCGGAGCAGCTCAGGGTTGTCGTCACTGATCCGGGTGATCCTGCCGGTATGGCCCTCGTCCAGCTCGGCGAGGAGGTGGGCGCGCGGCATCAGCACCTGGCCGTCCGCCGTGGGAATGGGGTCGCCGTGTGGATCCCGGCTGGGGTCCCCGAGCTTGGCGGCGACGCGCTCTATGAACGTGTCCGACACCGCGTGCTCCAGTTGTTCGGCTTCATCGTGCACTTCATCCCAGCTGTAGCCCAGGCGCTGCACGAGATAGGTTTCGATCAGCCGGTGGCGCCGCACCATTGCGAGCGCAAGCCGCAGGCCCGCATCGGTCAGCGTCACCGCGCTGTACGGTTTGTGGTCCACCAGGCCCTGGTCCTTGAGCTTGCGGACCATCTCGGACACTGACGAATTCGCCACCCCGAGCCGCTGGGCCAGTTGGGAGGACGTGATGGGCTTGTCCTGCCATTCCGTGAATGAATAGATGACCTTGACGTAGTCCTCAATGGAGGAGGATGGCGCGCTGGTCTTCACAGGCTCAAGCCTACCGGGTTCCCTGCCGTGGACGGGTCCGGGGAGCCTGCAGCGCCGGGCAAACCCATCCTGTTACGCCTTCCTGGCGCGCCACGCCAAGGTGAGGTAGGGAAGCTCGAGTTCCTGGTCCGGCCCGTAGCCGAGGTGGTCGTGGAGGTACCAGTCCAGGTTCGCCAGGACCTTGGCCCGGGCCGCCTCGCCTGCCCTCAGGTAATAGCTGCGGGACTTGGTCAGTTCCATCAGGTCGGTGGTGGTCACCTTGTCCTGCCAGTGGGTGACATGCCCTTCGAGCCCGGTGAATTCGGGCCCTACTACGGGCTTGTGGCCCGGGCGGTACACATCGCCGGCGTGCATGATCCGGGAGAGCCTGTGCACCCATGGCACCGAGGTATCCAGTTGGTTCCAGATGAGCCCGAGCGTTCCGTGTGGTCGCAGAATGCGGGAAAGTTCGGTGCTCGCCGGCAGCGCATCGCACCAGTGCCAGGCCTGGGCCACGCTGACGACGTCGAACGAGGCATCGGGCAGCCCCGTCGCCTCCGCGGTTCCCGCCACGGCCGTGGCAGCGAGGCAGTGCGCCGCCAGTTGGGCGAGCATGTCCGTGGAGGGGTCGACGGCGGTCACCTCCAGGCCCAGCTCCAGCAGCAGGGCGGTGAACTTTCCGGTCCCGGCACCAACATCGAGTGCGTCACGGGCCTGCGCGGGCACCAGCCACCGGGCTGATTCCGCGGGATATCCCGGCCTGACGCGCTGGTAGTGCTGTCCGCCGTCCCGGAAACTCCCGCCAAGTTCCCGCCGGCGCCCGTGATCAAGCTTGGGGCCACCCCGAACCACGCGTGGACTCCTTCAATTCCGACTGTTGGTGCCCCTCGAATTTACCGCATTATCTGCCGTGGAATGAGCTGGGGGGCCAGGAGCGGGAAGTGCCCGGTTAGTCGTCGATACACGGGGCCGCGCCGGCCGTTCCCGGCGTGTTGGGTGCCCAGTGCGGGTAGGTGCGCGAATCGTTGGCGGGCACCCAGCGGCCTGCGTCAACCACGTAGTCCCAGCCCAGGCCGCTGCTGCGCAGTGCGCGGATGCCGGCAAGGAGGCGCTCGGCATCCTCCAGCCGGGATCCGACGCCGAAACTCGCCCGGAGGGAACCGTTGGGCAGTCCCAGGCGCTTCAGCAACGGGTGGGCGCAGAAGCGTCCGTCGCGCAAGCCCACGCCGTGCTCGGCCGAGAGGTAGGCCGCCACCAGCCCGGCGTCGTAGCCTGCAACCGAGAAATTGACCACGCCGATGGTGTCCGTTTCCGGATTGGTGTCCTTGAAGATCTGGTGGACCGTGACGCTGTCGATACCCTGGAGGCCCTCCACCAGGAAGGAGCGGATGGCGGATTCGTGGGCGTGCCACCGGGCCTGGTCCAGTCCGGCGATCACTTCGGTGGCGCGGGCCAGGGTGGCTGCGCCGAGGACGTTGGGTGAGCCGCCTTCGTGGCGGGCCGGGCCGGTGGCCCAGCTGACGCCGTCGAGCCTTGCTTCCCTGACGGCGCCGCCCCCGGCCAGGTGGGGGACGCCGGCGTCCAGCCAGTCCGGACGTCCGACCAGGACGCCTGCGCCGAATGGTGCGTAGAGCTTATGTCCGGAGAACGCAAGATAGTCGACGTCGTCCGTGCTGATGTCCACCCGGCGGTGCGGCGCAAGCTGGGCGGCGTCCACGACGATCCGTGCGCCGTGCTGGTGCGCCAGGGTAGCCAAGGCCCGGATTGGGAGGATCTCGCCGGTGACGTTGGAGGCGCCGGTGACGGCCAGCAGGCTGACCCCGCCCTGCTCCAGTTCAGCGCGGACTGCCTCCAGCGTGCCGCTGACGGTGTCCGCGGCGACGATGCTGCGGTGCGGGACGCCCTGCCAGGGCAGGAGGTTGGCGTGGTGTTCGATGTCCAGGTAGAGGACGTCTCCGGCGGGGCGGCCGTCGGCCAGCGGCAGGCAGCCGGCCAGCAGGTTCAGGGAGTCGGTGGTGTTGCGGGTGAAGATGACCGAATCATCGGGGCGGCCTCCGACGAAGTCGCGGACAATGTTGCGGGCGTTTTCATACACGGAGGTGCTGATCTGTGATGCGTACCCGGCGCCCCGGTGGACACTCGCGTAATACGGGAGGATCTCGTTCAGGTATGCGGACACCACGGACAGTGCCGGGGCGGATGCACCGTAGTCGAGGTTCGCGTAGCGGACGTGGCCGCCGGAAATCAGGGGCGCCTGGATCTCCGCGCCTGTGACCGCGGCGAGGGGCCGGCCGGCAATGGCCTGGCGCGGATCCGGTGCGGCCGCGTTGGCGGTGGCGGGCTGGGGGGAGACGGTGGCAGTTGTCACAGAGACCTCACTTGGAACAGGACTCCGGCATGCTGGAATCCGCGCTTGCCGTATCCGCTCCGGACCGGCCTGGTCGTCACCCGGGGCACCCCACCGCGAATGGAGGGTTGCCGGCCAGCAAACCGGGGTTTTGCGCTGGCACTCGTGACCTGGATAAAAGCGTAGAACATGGACTGGCCAGGACTGAAGCCGCAGCAATTGTTAAGGGCTTTGTTACGTCCTGCCGAAGAAACAGCCGCGGACGCCCCCCAAAGGAGGCGTCCGGCGTCGTATTATTCGATTTTTTGCCGTCAGGGCGACTGCTGCAGCAGGTCGTCGAGGTCCGGGTTCAGCCGGTGCAGCACCTCTGAGTGCAGGATCGAGTTCGTGGCCAGGGCATTGCCGCCGAACGGTCCGTCCTCGCCTTCGAGGGAGGTGAAGCGGCCGCCGGCCTCTACCACGATCGGCACCAGGGCAGCCATGTCGTACAAGTTCAGTTCGGGTTCGCAGGCGATGTCCACCGAGCCTTCGGCCACCATGCAGTAGGACCAGAAGTCCCCGTAGGCCCGGGTCCGCCACACGTCCTCCGTCAGGCCCAGGAAGTCGTCAAGGTTTCCGCGTTCTTTCCAGCCCCCCAGGCTGGAATAGGAGAGGGAGGCGTCGGCCAGGTTGGAGACGTTGGAGACCCGAAGCCGGGTGGCGGCGGCCAGGGACCTGCCCATGTACGCCCCCATGCCCTTGGCCGCCCACCAGCGCTTGCCCAGTGCCGGCGCGCTGACGACACCCACCACGGGCTCGCCCTCATCCACCAGGGCGATCAGTGTGGCCCAGACCGGGACGCCGCGGACGAAGTTCTTGGTCCCGTCGATGGGATCGATGATCCAGCGCCGCGAGCCGTGGCCGGTGCTGCCGAATTCCTCGCCCAGGACTGCATCGCGGGGCCGGGAGCGGGAAAGCTGGCCGCGGATGGCCTCCTCGGCCGCCTTGTCGGCGTCGGTGACCGGCGTCAGGTCCGGCTTGGTCTCGACGTGGAGGTCCAGGGCCTTGAAGCGGCTCATCGTCTGGTCGTCCACGGAGTCGGCCAGGACGTGGGCCAGGCGCAGGTCATCGTTGTAACTCGAAGCGGGTTGGATCATGGTTCCAAACTACCGTCTGCGGGCGTTTCTGCCGGGAGAACGCGTCAGTTGACGCTGCCAAGCTCCTTGGTTTCCTGTGCTTCCATCCTCGGGTCGGCGCCGAGCAGCCGCCGCAGGGACGACAGGCGGGCGGCTCCGGTGGGGCCGGCGTGTCCGCCATCCACCCACTCGTCCAGCCCGCAGTTGACCGCCGTCGCGGTGTGCTTGCAGCCCCGTTCGCAGTTTTCGATGCCGGGGGAGAGGTCCGGGAACGAGCGGAGGATCCTGTCCGGGTCCACGTGCGCCAGGCCAAAGGAACGGATACCTGGAGTGTCGATGATCCAGCTGCCGGGCGGCGCGTCCGCCAGCCGAAGCGCCAGCGCCGAGGACGACGTGTGCCGGCCGCGCCCGGTCACGGCGTTGACGCCGCCAGTGGCCCGCTCGGCCCCCGTCAGCGCGTTTACCATGGTGGATTTGCCCACCCCGGAATGCCCCAGCATGACGGTGACAGTGCCGTCGAGATGCGCGCGGAGGGCAGCCACCGCAGCGCTGTCCAGCCGGGCGGAGAGGCCGTCGTCGGACCGCGCGTCAATCCCGGACGCCTGAGCGTCGGCGGTCTTGCTGATGATGACCGGGAAATCCAGGTGCGTGTAATTGGAGAGGAGCTCCGCGGGATCCTTCACGTCGGCCTTGGTCACCAGCAGGATCGGCTCGATCCCGGCGTCGTAGGCCGCCACCAGGGCGCGGTCGATGAAGCCGGTGCGGGGCTCGGGGTTGGCAGCCGCCACAACGATGACCAGCTGGTCCGCGTTTGCCACCACGGCGCGCTCCACGGGATCGGTATCGTCGGCGCTGCGGCGAAGGAGGGTGCGGCGGTCCTGGATCTTCACCAAGCGGGCCAAGGTGTCCGGGGCTCCTGAGACGTCCCCCACCAGGGAGACGAAGTCGCCGGCCACCACGGGATTGCGACGAAGCTCGCGGGCCCGTGCAGCGATGACCACCCGCTCATTGTCCGAGTCCTCGCCCACCACCGCGGTGTACCGGCCACGGTCCACCGTGATGATCCGGCCGGTCACGGCGTCATCGTGGCTGGGGCGGTCCTTGGTGCGGGGCCGGGAGCCTTTCTTGCTTGGACGGATCCTGACGTCCGATTCGTCCCAGGAATCAGTGCTCCGCGCCACTGCCGCGCCCTTCAGGTCCGTTTGCGGACGTGCCTTCCCGGGCCAGCATGCCTGCCCAAAGCTGGGGAAAATCGGGCATGGTCTTGGCTGTGGTGGCAATGTCCTCCACCTTGACGCCTTGCACGGCCAGTCCCAGGATTGCCCCGGCAGTGGCTATGCGGTGGTCCGCGTAGCTGTGCACGACGCCGGCGTGCAGCCGGGCGGGGCGGATGAGCAGTCCGTCCGGGGTTTCCTCGGCATCCCCGCCGAGCCGGTTGATCTCCGCCACCAAGGCGGCGAGCCTGTCTGTTTCGTGTCCTCGCAGGTGCGCGATTCCGGTGAGCCGGGAGGGCCCCGAGGCCAAGGCGCACAGCGCAGCCACGGTGGGGGCGAGCTCGCTGGTGTCCGCGAAGTCGCCACCCTTGATCTCCGGACCGCCGGTGACGGTCAGGACGCCGCCGGCCAGCGTGACGGTGGCGCCCATGCTGGTGAGGATGCTGCGCCACAGGTCGCCCACCTGCTGGGTTTCCGCCGGCCAGTTGGGGATCCGGACCGTACCCCGTGAAGCGAGCGCCGCCGCCAGGAACGGGCCCGCATTGGAAAGGTCCTGTTCGATCCGCTGGTCGAAGGCGCGGATCGGTCCGGGTGCCACCACCCAGTGGTTGGGAACAGAGTCGTCCACTGACACGCCTGCGCCGCGCAGGACCGCGACCGTCATGTTGATGTGGTCCAGGCTGGGAACCGGTTTGCCGACGTGCTCAAGGTGCAGGCCGTCGTCGAACCGTGCCCCCACGAGCAGGAGCGCGGAGACAAACTGGGACGAGGCGCTGGCGTCAATCACCAAGTGCCCGCCGCGGACTGAGCCTTGGCCCGCCACGACGAACGGGAGGGACGACGGGGTGCTGCCGTCTTCGGCTGAAACAGCGACACCCAAGGCCTTGAGGGCCTCGATGATGGTCCCCATAGGACGCTTGCGGGCGTGCGGGTCGCCGTCGAATACGCTGGCGCCGTTGCGGAGCGCCGCGAGCGGCGGAACGAACCGCATGACCGTACCTGCCAGCCCGCAGTCGATCCTGGTCAGCGTTGCCGGCGCCGACGCGGACAACGGAACCACATGGAGGTCGGGGCCGAAGCTTCCGTCTCCGGGCACCTCGGTGATCGTGGCGCCAAGCTGCCGCAGCGCATCGATCATCAGAGCTGAATCCCTGGAATGCAGGGGCGCCCGCAACCGGGACGGCCCGTCCGCCAATGCCGCCAGGACCAGGTACCTGTTGGTCAGGGATTTCGAGCCGGGCACCGTCACGGTGGCATTGATGGGCCGGGAAGCGAAAGGTGCGTCCCAGTGCTGGACAGGCGTTCCGGAAGCGTCCCGGGCGGCAGTTGCTGCGGTCATTCGTGCTTAGGCTCCCGTGGCGTGGTCGACGGCGCGGCGGACAGCCTTGTCCGCCTTGTGCAGCTTCTTGTTCGTGGTCTTGCGCGCGTCGGCGGCCAGGTGCGAGGCGTTCCGGCGGGCTCCTGCGGCCAGGTGCTCGGCGCGCCAGGCCAGTCCCGGCTTACCTGCGGTGTCCACCGAGGCGAGCAGTGCACCGCCGCTGAGGGACAGGTTCTTGAGCAGCTGGTTCCGGCGGGTCTCACGCCCTTCCTTGCTGCTGATGTCCGCGCTGCGCCACTCAACGAACGTGTTCAGCAGGGAAACCACCGTCAGGAGGGAGGCGGAAAGCCTGGAGAATTTTCCAAGGCCGAACAGGACGCCGGCGCCCACCTGGGTACCGCCGATGACGCGGGCGAGGGTCTTTTCGCTGGCCTGGAAGGGAAGCGAGGCCGCGGCCTTGCGCAGCAGGGGTGAGAGTTGCTGCGCAGTGTCATCGGAGTTCTTGAGCTTGTCCAGTCCGGCAATGACAAAACTGGAGGCGAGCATGGGCCGTGCGAGCGTGCGGACAAAGGACATGGATTTCCTCCTGGATGGACGAACCGCGGAACGCGGCGGAGTCGGTCCTAGTCTTGCACTTTTGGGGAATATTTGCCTGCGGGAAGGGGTTATGGCAAACGGGTCACTGACATGCGGCCCGATGATCATTCACCCGATACAGAGCGGAGTTGGCCCTTGGGGAAGGTGTTGGACGGAACGAGGCCTGCGGGTCCGGTGGCAGTGGAAGCACTGGCTACCGAACCCCGGGAGTACGGCATGCCCCGGGCGGGGAGCCTGACAGTAGACTTGAAGGCAATGAGCACCCTGGATCCGGCCGTCGCGGCCATGTATGAGGCTTCACCTGGCGCAGCGGACGGCCCGGCAGGGGGCCCGCCCGCATCTGCCGCACCGGCGGAGGTGGTTGCTCCTGCCGCAGGGCCGGACGCCGAGGACGCCGCCTTGGACGTTGCCGCGGAGACTGTCGAGGACCGCCGCCTGCGCTTCGAACGGGACGCCATGCAGTACGTCGACCAGCTGTACTCGGCTGCGATGCGCATGGCACGTAACCCTTCAGATGCCGAGGACCTGGTCCAGGAGGCCTACACCAAGGCATTTTCGGCGTTCCACCAGTACAAGCCGGGCACGAACCTCAAAGCGTGGCTGTACCGGATCCTGACCAACACCTACATCAACCTCTACCGCAAGCGGCAGCGGGAGCCGCTGCAGTCCAATTCGGACACGATCGAGGACTGGCAGCTGGCCCGCGCGGAATCCCACACCTCCAGCGGACTTCGCTCGGCCGAGGCCGAGGCGTTGGATCACCTCCCGGATTCGGACGTCAAGCGGGCCCTCCAGGACATTCCGGAGGAATTCCGGTTGGCGGTGTACTTCGCCGACGTCGAGGGATACGCCTACAAGGAAATCTCAGACATCATGAACACGCCCATCGGCACCGTGATGTCCCGGCTCCACCGCGGCCGGAGAATGTTGCGGGACATGCTCGCGGAATACGCCGCCGAGCGCGGATTCAAAACGGCCGCAGATGCATCGGATGCGGCAGCAAGCAAATCACAGGAGAACAGGAAATGAGCGACTGCCAGGGATTGGGCGATTGCGACGACACCCGGATGCAACGCATCTACGAGTACCTTGACGGGGCGTTGACCCGCGAGGACCTTACCGAAATCAAGGACCACCTTGACGACTGCCCCGAGTGCACGCAGCAGTATGACCTTGAGTGCGTTATCCGCAACATGGTCAAGCGCTCTTGCACGGAGGCCGCTCCGGACAACCTGAAGAACGCCATCCTGGACCGGATCCACGCCATCCGTCCGGTGGAGGCGTAGGAAGCCCCAGGCCGGCGGACAATGGCCGCAGACAGCAAAGGACCCCGAAAGCCGAATGGCTTGCGGGGTCCTTTGCTTGAACCGTAGTCCCTGGCATTTGCCTAGGTGTTGGGGCGCTTCCCGTGGTTCGCGCCGCCACGCTTACGGTCACGACGCTTGCGTGCACGCTTGCTCATAGCTGGCCTCCTTACTGTTGGTACTCAAAAGAGCTGCCCTCCAGTCTCCCACATGATGTGGCGGCCCGCGAACCGGAGCAGGGGGATGACCTGCGGCGGTGCGGCCGGATGTCAGCGCCCTACCTGTGGAGCGTGGTGCTGATGGCGGCGCGGGCTTCGTCCAGGACAAGCCGGACATGATCCAGTGCCACCGCGGTCAGGGGTCCGTGCGGGGCCCCGCCTTGCAGGTCGGCACGGATGCCATCGCGGAATTGCTGCAGCATCAGTTCTACGGCAAGGCGCTGCACGGAAGCGGTGATCCCGCGTTCCACTGCCGCCAGGTCCATCCTGCGGTGGTTCAGCTCGGAAAGTCCCGCTGCCGTGATGCGGTACGTCGTGCGTCGTCCGGACGGCTCAGTGGCCACCAGGCCGTCCGCCTCAAGCTTGCCCAGCCGTGGGTAGATTGTTCCCGCGCTGGGTGAGTAAGCGCCTCCAAACCGGTCCTTGAGTGCCTTGATCAGCTCGTACCCGTGTTTAGGACCGCCCTCGAGCAGGGCAAGCAGGTACAAGCGCAACGCACCGTGTGCGAAGACGGCAGGCATCAGCCGTGCGCTTCCCCGCTGCCGGATTCGGGGGTGTGGACAATGGACGTCCTGCCGGACACCGAGTTGGTCCTGACCAGCATCAGCTGCCCGTCCGGCCCGGCAATCGTTTCCACTTTTCCGTTGGCCAGGAAGCACTGCTGGCCGTCAAGGACCACCGCCCCGCCGGCCGACTTGGCCACGATGTCGACGCCGACATCGTGCGGAATCTTAATGGTGAGGTCCCCGGAGACGGAGTTGGAACCGAAATCATGGGTGAAGCCAAGCAGCTCGAAAGTAAGGTGGCCGCTGACGGTGTTCGTCCGCACATTGGTGAAGTGTCCGGACGCGGTGACCGCCCCGGAGACGCTCTTGACCGTGAGGACGCCTCGGTGGTTCCTGACGGCTGCCGTGCCGCTGACAGTGTTGACCTGCAGCTCACCGGAGGTGCCGTCCGCCACGACGGAGCCTGACACGGTATTGAGGCGGACGTGGGTGGCGACGCCGGAGACGAGTCCCTCACCACTGACGGTGCCGGCCTCCACCTCGACGCCGGGTGGAACGGAAATACTGATCACGGCCGAGTTGTCGCTGCTGTGGTTGACGGTTTCCATCAAATTCTTGAACCATCCCTGCGGACCATTCAGCTGGTGCCGGACTTCCACCCTGCCGCCGCTGGCTGACACCGCCACGGGATCGCCGTGGACCTCCGAGATCTCCACCCGCACCGCCGGCCCGGCATGGGCCACCACGGTGAACCTGCCGCGCACCATGCCCAGCTTCAGGGCGGTAGCGTCCCCGATCTCGATGGTTTGCGGGCCTTGCACACTCCAGTTTCCGTCAGCCATGGTCCCCTCCAGAGGCGATATATCGCGATGGGCTTCAACCTAGCCGCGCCGGCCTGCGCCGGTCAAGGCATCCTGTCGAGGCCTATTGGGGTGCGTCCATCCCAAGCCACTGGAACCAGCCGCGGTGGAGCACCAGCCAGGCCATGAGGCCATATCCGGCCTGGCCCGGAGTCCCCCCGTTTGCGGCGAGGTCCTGGCGCCACTGTTCATGGTTCAGCAGGGGCGAGAACGTATCGACGTATAGATGCTTGCGCCGGGTGGTGACGTCGGCGAAGGCGGTGTTCAGCTCGTCCAGCCTCCGGTTCTGGGTCGGATCGAGCGTGGGCGGCGGTCCCACAACGAACACCTCGATGCGGTTCTGCGAGGCCGAGTCCAGGATGTTGGCCAGGTTCAGCCTGCTCCGCGCGGTTGAAAGGCCGAACTCGATGTCACGCCCGGACAGGCCGATGACCAGCCTGTTCTCGGCTTGGTCGCTGAAGCGCCGGCCGGCTTCGTCCAGCCACCGGGCCGCAAGCCCTTCGGTACCTTCCTGCGGACAGGGGAGGGCATAGCTTTCCAGCAGCATGCCGTCCTGGGGAGTGCGGGCCAGGACGCGGCCAAGCCAGCCCAGCGCCCGGGGATCGCCCAGTCCGGCCAGCAGTTCGTCTCCTACAGCTGCGATCCGCAGCTTCCTGTCTTCCACGCGTTCCTCTTTACTTCCGACCCGGCCGCAGCCTCCGTTGCCGCCGCTGCTGCGGAGGTACGGGGCGGCGCTGTCCAACCATTAAACAGAACTGCCCGGCCGGAGTCTGGTATTTCGACGTCCGGCCGGGCAGCCTTACGGTTTACTTCTTAGCAAATGCCTGCTTGAGCAGCAGATCCTGTTCAGCGGCGTGCCGCTTCATGGAACCCGCAGCCGTGGAGGCGGACGCCGGCCGGGACACCAGCCGGACGCGGCGGTCCAGGGCCTCCGGCAGGTTCAGGCCGATGAACGGCCACGGACCCTGGTTGGCGGGCTCGTCCTGGGCCCACACGACCTCGGCGTTGGGGTACTTGGCAAGCTCCGCGGCGATGTCCGCGTGCGGCAGCGGGTAGAGCTGCTCGACGCGCACGATCGCGGTGGTCTTGTCGCCGGTCTTCTGGCGGGTGGACAGGAGATCGTAGTACAGGCGGCCGGATACCAGGATGACGCGTTCGACGGCGGTGGCCGGCAGCTGCTCATGTTCGCCGATGACCGGGCGGAAGGCGCCGGTGGTGAAGTCCTCCACGGACGAAGCGGCAGCCTTCAGGCGCAGCAGCTGCTTGGGCGTGAAGATGATCAGCGGCTTGCGCGGGCGGCTGTACGCCTGGCGGCGCAGCAGGTGGAAGTGCGAAGCTGCCGTGGTGGGGTTTGCCACGACCATGTTGTCCTCGGCGCACAGTTGCAGGAAGCGCTCGATCCTCGCGGAAGAGTGGTCCGGGCCTTGGCCTTCGTAGCCGTGCGGGAGCATCAGGACCAGCGAGGAGCGCTGGCCCCACTTCTGCTCGGCGGAGGAGATGAATTCGTCGATGATGGTCTGGGCACCGTTGACGAAGTCACCGAACTGGGCTTCCCAGAGGACCAGCGCGTCCGGCCGCTCCACGGAGTAGCCGTATTCGAAGCCCATGGCCGCGTATTCGGACAGCAGGGAGTCGTAGATCCATAGCTTGGCCTGGTCATCGGAGAGGTTGCCCAGGGGCAGCCATTCCTTGCCGTTGGCACGGTCGTGGAAGACGGCGTGGCGCTGGACGAACGTGCCGCGGCGCGAATCCTGGCCGGCGAGGCGGACGGGAACGCCTTCCATGATCAGGGAGCCGAACGCTGCGATCTCGCCGAAGCCCCAGTCGATGCCGCCTTCGCGGGACATCTGCTCGCGCTTCTCCAGCAGCTGCTTGAGCTTGGCGTGGACGGTGAAGCCCTCGGGAACCTCGACGTGGGCCTTGCCGATCCGGGCCAAGGTCTCGGCGCTGATGGCGGTGGCGACCGGTGCACTGACGTTGGAGTCGGACTGCTGGGCCATGGGGCGCTCGATATCGGACACGGCTGCGGAGTCAGCGGTGACGATCGGGATCGGCGAGGTCTGCGCGGCGTGGGTCTCCGCGAAGACCCGCTCCAGCCGTTCCTGGTAGTCGCGGAGCAGCTGCTCGGCTTCTTCCTCGGTGATGTCACCGCGGCCGATCAGCGATTCGGTGTACAGCTTGCGGACGGAGCGCTTGGCTTCGATCAGGTTGTACATCAGGGGCTGGGTCATCGAGGGGTCATCGCCCTCGTTGTGGCCGCGGCGGCGGTAGCACACCATGTCGATGACAACGTCCTTGTGGAAGCGCTGGCGGAATTCGTAGGCGAGCTGGCCGATGCGGACCACTGCCTCCGGGTCGTCGCCGTTCACGTGGAAGACCGGTGCCTGGATCATCTTGGCAACGTCGGTGGAGTACGTGGAGGAACGCGAGGACGACGGGGCCGTGGTGAAGCCCACCTGGTTGTTGACCACCACGTGGATGGTGCCACCGGTGCGGTAGCCGCGAAGCTGCGAAAGGTTGAGCGTCTCGGCCACCACACCCTGGCCGGCGAACGCGGCGTCACCGTGGACCATGATGGGCAGCACGGGGAAGGACTCGCCTTGGTCCAGGCGGTCCTGCTTGGCGCGGACAATGCCCTCAAGGACGGAATCGACGGCTTCAAGGTGCGACGGGTTGGCGGCGAGGTAGACCTTGGTCTCCTTACCGTTGTCGGAGGTGAAGGTGCCCTCAGTGCCCAGGTGGTACTTGACGTCGCCTGAGCCCTGGACGGAACGCGGATCCTGGGTGCCTTCAAATTCGCGGAACACCTGGGCGTAGGTCTTGCCGGCGATGTTCGTCAGCACGTTGAGGCGGCCGCGGTGGGCCATTCCGATGGCAACTTCGTCCAGGCCGTCGTCGGCAGCATCGGACATGATGGCGTCCAGCAGCGGGATCAGTGACTCGCCGCCCTCGAGCGAGAAGCGCTTCTGGCCCACGAACTTGGTCTGCAGGAACGTTTCGAAGGCCTCCGCGGCATTCAGCTTGGAAACGATCCGGATCTGTTCTTCACGGCTGGGCTTGGAATAGGGGTGTTCAAGCTGGTCCTGGAACCATTTGCGCTCGGCCGGTTCCTGGATGTGCATGTACTCGATGCCGGTGGTGCGGCAGTAGGCATCGCGGAGGACGCCCAGGATGTCGCGGAACTTCAGCATCGGCTTGCCGCCGAAGCCGCCGGTGGGCCATTCGCGGTCCAGGTCCCACAGGGTCAGGCCGTAGGTGAGGACGTCGAGGTCGGGGTGCTTGCGCTGGACGTATTCGAGCGGATCCGTGTCCGCCATCAGGTGACCGCGGACCCGGTAGGAGTGGATCAGCTGCTGGATCCGGGCCACCTTGTTGATCTCGTCGGCGGGATCCACCTGAAGGTCGGGGCTCCAGCGGACGGGCTCGTACGGGATGCGCAGGGCTTCGAAGATCTCATCGTAGAAGTTCTGGGCTCCGAGCAGCAGCTGGTGGACCAGCTTGAGGAACTCGCCACTGCCTGCGCCCTGGATCACGCGGTGATCGTAGGTGGAGGTCAGGGTGAGGACCTTGCTGATGGCGTTCTGCGCAATGATCTTCTCGCTGGCGCCCTGGAACTCGGCCGGGTAGTCGAGGGCGCCGACTCCGATGATGGCGGCCTGGCCCTTGGAAAGGCGGGGTACCGAGTGGACGGTGCCGATGCCGCCCGGGTTGGTCAGGGATACCGTGGTGCCCTGGTGGTCTTCAGCCGTCAGCTTGCCGTTGCGGGCGCGCTTGATGAGGTCCTCGTAGGTGTGCCAGAACTCGGCGAAGTTGAGGGTTTCAGCCTTCTTGATGTTCGGGACCATCAGCAGGCGGGTGCCGTCCGGCTTGGGCATGTCGATGGCGATGCCGAAGTTGACGTGGGCCGGCTGGACGGCGACGGGCTTGCCGTCCACTTCGTCGTAGTACACGTTCATGGAAGGGAACTGGGAGAGGGCACGGATGACGGCGTAGCCGATCAGGTGCGTGAAGGAAACCTTGCCGCCACGGGCGCGGGCAAGGTTGGAATTGATGACCACGCGGTTGTCGATCAGCAGCTTGGCGGGGATGGCGCGCACGCTGGTGGCGGTGGGCACCTCGAGGCTGGTCACCATGTTGGTGGCGATGGCCTTGGCAGGGCCGCGCAGGATCGAGACGACGTCCTCTTCGGGAGCCGTGGGGGCCTTGACGTTCTTGGGCAACTGGGCCGGGATGGGCTGGGCGCCGGTGCCTGCACCGGTCTTCGTGCCGCCATCGCGGGCCTCGGTGGCAGGGGCCTTCTTGACCGGGGCCGGGGCCGGGGCCGCGGGTGCAGCGGCAGCAGGGGGAGCGGCGGGGGCTGCTGCCGGCGACGGTGCCGGTGCGGCGGGAGCCGCCTTCACGACCGGGAGTTCCCGGGTGGCGGGGCGGGCTGCGTGTGCGGAATTTCCATTGGAAGAAGAACCGTTGCCCGAGTCGAAGGATTCAAACAGCGGCCACCACTTGGCATCCACAGCGTTCTTATCCTGCTGGTACTGCTCGTACAGTTCGTCAACGAGCCACTCGTTTCCGCCAAATTCCTCTGGTAGACGGTGGCTTGGCTGCTCTGGCACTTGAAATACGCCTCTTCCATGAGTTTGATTTCTCTCCGGCCCCCCGGTGCTTCAGCACTGCGATCGAACCAGTCTCTGCGTCCTCTGAACCCAGACCTTTGCAAGTCTAGTGAGCATCGTGTGTTAACTGCCAATAAGGGTGACCCAAATCATGAAGTGTCGATCGGCGGCCCCTTCACGGGCTCCGCGGATGGCGGAGCAGGGCCTGCGGGAACACCAGGAAAGGCATGCCTGCGGCCGTGCTTCGGGGTCCGGCGACCGCCTGTTGCCGCGTCGTTGCGCGGGGCCGCTCCTGTAGACTGAAATTCTTATGGACAGTAAATCTAGGTGCCGGCCTGGGCGCTGTCAGCGGAGCTCGAAGAGAAGCGCCGCGCAGTCCGCCCCCAGAGCCGGCAAACCCCGACAACGCGCCCATCACCAGAAGACGGCCCAGCTTGCCGCAACCCGCACGGACCAGGCGTCGGTTTCGGCCGATCATCCTCCGCCGGGACGACACATCCTCCCCGCTCCAGGTCTGACTGCTTTTCCCGCGCACCGGGCAAGGTGCTGAATGGAGTGGCTCCTTCTCGCAGCGGGTTTGCTGCTGATTGCCGGCACGGGCTTCTTCGTGGCCGTCGAGTTTTCCCTCATCGCGTTGGACCAGCCTACGGTCCAACGCGCCATTGACGACGGCGATGCCGGCGCGGTACCGCTGCTCACCTGCCTGAAGTCACTGTCCACCCAGCTCTCAAGCTGCCAGTTGGGCATCACCTTGACCACCCTCCTGACCGGTTACGTCATGGAACCCTCGGTGGGCCATATCCTCAAAGGCCCGCTGGCCGCCGTCGGACTGCCTCCCGTGGTGGTGGAATCGGCGTCGCTCGTCCTGGCCATGGTGGTGGCCACCCTGCTCTCCATGCTCCTGGGGGAGCTGGTGCCCAAGAACATGGCGATCGCCCTGGCGTTTCCTGTCGGCCGTGCCTTGGCCGGCCCGCAGCTGGTCTTCACCACCATCTTCAAGCCGGCCATCCTGGTCCTCAACGGATTCTCCAACCGGGTCCTTAACGTGTTTGGCCTGGAAGCCAAAGAGGAAATTTCCGGCGCCCGCACCCCGGCTGAGCTTGCCTCGCTGGTCCGCCGTTCCGCGGCAATGGGAACGCTCGACGCCGGAACAGCCAACTTCATTGCGCGCACACTGGACTTTTCCACCCGAACGGCCGCGGATGTCATGACGCCGCGCATCCGGGTGGAGACGATCGACGCGGACCAGCCGGTATCCGACGTCGTTGATGCCGCGCGCCGGACCGGGTACTCACGGTTCCCCGTGATCGGTGATTCGGCCGATGACATCCGCGGGCTGGTACACGTCAAGAAGGCCGTCGCCGTGCCGTGGGAACGCCGGCGGAACCTCGAGGCGGGAGCCATCATGACCGAGGTCCTGCGGGTGCCCGAGACCATCCACCTTGATGCCCTGCTGGCCGAGTTGCGGGAGGGAAACCTCCAGCTGGCGGTTGTGCTGGACGAATACGGCGGGACCGCAGGTATCGCCACACTGGAGGACCTGGTGGAGGAGATCGTCGGCGAAGTGGCGGACGAGCATGACAAGGTCCGCCCCGGCCTGCTGCAAAGCGCCTCGGGCGACTGGTACTTCCCGGGCCTCCTCCGTCCGGACGAGCTGTCCGAACAGATTCCCGGGCTCAGCGTCCCGGACGAGGCAGCGTACGAGACCGTGGGCGGCTATGTGATGAGCAAGCTGGGCAGGATCGCCGCCGTGGGAGACGCCGTTCCGGTCGGCGGCGGAACCCTGAGCGTGACCAGGATGGACGGCCGCAGGATCGACCGCATCTGCTTCCGGCCCGACAGGGAGACCGGAACACCGGACTCCAGCAACAGGAGCAACCCATGAGCGACTGGGCCGGAATACTGTGGCTGGGCGTGCTCCTGCTCGGCAACGCCTTCTTCGTAGCCGCCGAGTTCGCCATCATGTCGGCGCGCCGCAGCCAGATCGAACCATTGGCCGATGCCGGGTCCAAGCGGGCCCAGACCACCCTGCGTGCCATGGAGAATGTCTCGTTGATGCTGGCGTGCGCGCAGCTGGGCATCACTGTCTGCTCACTGCTGATCCTGCTGGTGGCCGAGCCCGCCATCCACCACCTGCTGGCTGTTCCTATCGAGACGATTGGCCTGCCGGCCGAGGCTGCGGGCGTGGCGGCCTTCGCGGTGGCCCTGCTGCTGGTGACGTTCCTGCATGTCACCTTTGGTGAGATGGTGCCGAAGAACATTTCCGTCTCCGTGGCGGACAAAGCCGCACTGCTCCTGGCTCCGCCGCTGCTCTTCGTTGCCCGGTTGGTCCACCCCGTGATCTCAGTCCTCAACTGGTCGGCCAACCACATCCTCAAACTCCTGAGGATCGAGCCCAAGGACGAGGTAACCTCCTCGTTCACCCTTGAGGAAGTCCAGTCGATCGTCCAGGAGTCCACCCGCCACGGCCTGGTGGACGATGACGCCGGGCTCATCAACGGCGCCCTCGAGTTTTCCGAGCACACCGCCGAGGACATCATGGTGCCGCTGGAGAACCTGGTCATGCTTGGTGCAGCCACCACCCCCGTGGAGTTTGAGAAGGCGGTCAGCAGGACGGGTTTTTCCCGGTTCCCCATGCTGGATGACGAGGACATGCTGTACGGCTACCTCCACGTCAAGGATGTGTTGTCCATCCCGGAGTCCGGCTATGAGTTGCCGATCGCCGAGGGCCGTGTCCGGTCGCTGGCCAACCTTGGCTTGGACGATGAGATCGAAAAGGCCATGTCCGTCATGCAGCGCACGGGGTCCCACCTTGCCCGGGTGATCGGCCCGGATGGCAGGACGCGCGGGGTGTTGTTCCTCGAAGACGTGATCGAACAGCTTGTTGGTGAAATCAGGGACGCAACGCAGGCCACCGGGATTCGCCGGCTGGGCCAGCCCAACGGCAACCAGAAGGCTAAATAGGAATCATTCGCATTTAGGTATAGGCTGGCATTGTTGACGTCCCCTCCTGTGAACTGAGGTATCTCCCGTGCGCCGTAATGCCGCCGCCAGCTCCGTCGTTGCCGCCCTCGCGGGGCTTGGCCTCCTGCTCAGTGCATGCAGCCCGCAGTCCGCACAGGCACCGGACCCGGGGGCCGGCCTCAACGTCGTCGCGTCAACGAACGTCTACGGGGACATCGCCAGGACGATCGGTGGCGACAAGGTGAAGGTCACCGCCATCATCAACAACACGGCCCAGGATCCGCACTCCTATGAGGCAACCGCGCAGGACCGGCTCGCCGTTTCAAAGGCGCAGCTGGTCATCGAAAACGGCGGGGGCTATGACGACTTCCTCCACACCCTGGTGGAGGGGAGCAAGCTGGACAGCTCGGCCGTCCTCACCGCCGTCGAGGTCTCCGGCCTTGCCCACCCGGAGGATGCCACGGCCCAGGCCACGGCGCCCACTCCTGCCGCCACCGACACTCATGATCACGGCGACTTCAACGAACACGTCTGGTACAACCTGACGGCCATGGAGCGGATGGCCGACAGCATCGCCGGCAAGCTCGGCACGCTGGACCCGGCCTCCGCGGCCACCTTCACTTCCAACGCAGCCTCGTTCAAATCTTCGTTGTCCGCCCTGAACGGCAGGCTGGACTCCGTGAAAGCTGCCGCGGCAGGGGGGAAGGTTGCGGTGACGGAGCCGGTACCGCTGTACCTGCTGGAGGACGCGGGCTTGGAGAACGCCACACCGGAGCAATACACTGCTGCGATTGAAGAGGGAAGCGATGTTCCGCCTGCCGTCCTGAAGGAAGCCACTGACCTGGTGACCTCCAAGAGCGTGCGCCTGCTGGCTTACAACGCCCAGACCGAAGGGCCGCAGACCGAGGCGCTGAAGAAGGCGGCGGAGGCTGCCGGCGTTCCGGTGGTGGATTTCAACGAGACCCTGCCCGACGGCAAGACCTACCTGCAGTGGATGACGGACAACGTGGACAACATCAGCAAAGTCGTGGAGGCCAACAGGTGAATTCCGTTGTCAGCCTCAAGGGGGCCGGGCTTGCGTTCGGCCAGCGGACGCTCTGGTCCGACCTTGACCTTGAGATCCGGCCGGGCGAGTTCTTCGCCGTGCTGGGCCCGAACGGCAGCGGCAAGACCAGCTTCCTGAAAGTCCTCCTGGGCCTGCAAAATCTGCACGCGGGGCAAGCCATGCTGGGTGGCCGTCCCGTCGAGCGCGGCAGCAGCCTGATCGGCTACATCCCGCAGCAAAAATCATTTCCGGTGGACACGCCCATGCGCGCCCGCGACCTGGTGGGGCTGGGGGTCGACGGCCACCGCTGGGGCGTCCGGCTGTCCGCCGGGAAAACCAACCGGCGGGTGGACCAGCTCCTTGAACTGGTAGGGGCCACCGACTACGCCAAGGTGCCGGTGGGCCAGCTCTCCGGCGGCGAGCAGCAGCGGCTGCGGGTCGCGCAGGCGCTGGCCACTGATCCCCAGGTTCTGCTCTGCGACGAGCCGCTGCTGTCCCTTGACCTGCACCATCAACAGGCAGTCAGTGCGCTCATCAACAAGCAAAGCCACGAGAAGAACAGCGCAGTCGTCTTCGTCACCCATGAGATCAACCCGATCATCGACTACGTGGACCGGGTGCTGTACCTGGCCGGCGGACGTTTCCGGGTAGGAACGCCGGAGGAGGTCATGACCACGGAAGTGCTCTCGGACCTGTACGGCAGCCACGTGGAGGTAATCCACGCCAACGGCAGGATCGTCGTCGTCGGACTGCCGGATGCCACCACGCACCATCATCATGCCGGGGCGGATGCCCTGGCCGGGGAGGTGGCGTGATGGACGCCAACAGCATCCTGGGGGCCATCTTCAACTTCGACAACTACGGCGAGCTGCTTGTCCTGGTCCAGAATTCGATCTGGGCCGGCGCGGTCCTCGGGCTCCTGGGCGGGCTGGTCGGAACCTTCGTCATGAAGCGCGACCTCGCCTTCGCGGTCCATGGCATTTCCGAGCTCTCCTTCGCGGGTGCGGCCTTTGCCCTGCTCATCGGCGCGGACGTGGTCTTCGGTTCGCTGATCGGATCAGTGGCGGCAGCACTGTTGCTGGGCCTGATGGGCGTCCGGGCCCGGGACAAGAATTCGATCATCGGCGTGATCATGCCGTTCGGGCTGGGCCTGGGAATCCTGTTCCTGTCCCTCTACCAAGGCCGTGCAGCGAACAAATTCGGGCTGCTCACGGGCCAAATCGTCTCCGTGGACACCGTACAGCTCCAGGCGCTGGCCGGGGCGGCCCTCGTGGTGATGCTCGCACTGCTGGCCATCTGGCGGCCGTTGAACTTCGCCAGCATCGACCCTGAGCTTGCGGAGGCGCGGGGAGTTCCCGTGCGCACCCTGGCCATCGTGTTCATGATCCTGCTGGGCGTCAGTGTGGCCCTGTCCATCCAGGTGGTGGGGGCCCTCTTGGTGCTCGCACTGCTGATCACTCCTGCGGCTGCTGCACTGCGGGTCACGTCATCGCCGGTATGGGTGGTCATCCTGAGTGTTCTTTTCGCCGTCACCGCGACGGTGGGCGGAATCCTGCTGGCCCTGGGCGGCCGGATCCCAATCAGCCCCTACGTCACCACGTTGTCATTCCTGATCTACGTGGTGTGCCGCGTTATCGGTTCCGTGCGGGCCTCCCGCGGAATCAACGGCAGGGTCCTTACAGCTGCCCGGCAGCCTTAAGGGCGGTGCAGTCCGGGCACAGCCCGAAAATTTCCACCGTGTGGTCCACCTCAGTGAAACCATGTTCGGCCGCTGTCCGCGCTGCCCAGGTTTCGACGGCGGGCGCCTCCACCTCCACGGCCTTGCCGCAGTTCCTGCAGAGGAGGTGATGATGGTGCACGGTGACGTTGCAGCGCCGGTATACGGCCTCGCCGTCGCCATTGCGCAGCACATCCACCAGACCCTCATCCGCGAGGGACTGGAGGATCCGGTAGGCCGTGGCGAGTGAGACGGACACGCCCTGGTTGTGCAGGATCCGGTAGAGCTCCTGCGTGCTGACGAAGTCATCGAGGTCGTCCAGGGCCGCGCTGACGGCCTTGCGCTGCTTGGTAACGCGCTGTTCTTTGCCGCCTCCTGCCGGGGATGGGGCGGCGGAATCAGCCTTGACGCCGGTCGGCATGGACAAACTCGCTTCCGTGGGGGGCAAACACCAAGATTACCAGCCGGCGCCGCGTGGACACGGTTCCGGGACGCGCCCTAGGCTGGCGCCATGAAGCTGACCAAATACACCCACGCCTGTGTCCGGCTAGAGAAGGAATCCGGGGTCCTGGTCTTGGATCCGGGCACCTTCTCCGAATCAGCCGAGGCCCTTGCCGGGGCCGACGCCGTCCTGGTGACCCATGAGCACCAGGACCACCTGGACACCAAGGCCGTGGTGGACGCCCTCACCGGCAACCAGGACCTGGCGCTGTACGCGCCCGGGTCCGTGGCAGCCCAGTTGCGCGGGGAGGCCGCCGGCGCCGCCGGTAGGATCCACACTGTTGAACCGGGGTCCTCGTTCCAGGTTGCAGGCTTCGAGATCCGCAGCTTCGGCGGACAGCACGCCCTGATCCACCCCCAGATCCCCATGGTGGCGAACATCGGCTACCTGGTGGACGGCAACGTCTACCACCCGGGAGATTCATTCATCATCCCGGATGGCCTCAGCGTGAAGACCCTGCTGGTGCCGCTGCACGCACCGTGGAGCAAATCTGCAGAGGTAGTGGACTTCGTCATCGGCGTGCGGGCACCGCGGGCGTTCCAGATCCATGACGGCCTGCTCAATGAGATCGGGCTGGGCATCATTGAGGGCCATGTGCAGCGGATCGGCGCGAAGTATGGCACCGAGTACAGGCATCTGGCTGCCCGCGAGTCCGTGGAGGTCTAGTCCGCCGTCCACTCGCCGGTGTCGAGGAACCGTGAGATCACGGCCTCGTAGGGCGCTGGATCCAGCCCCTGCGACGCCAGCCACTCCGGGTTGTAGTAGTTGCCCGCATAGCGCTCGCCGCCGTCGCACATCAACGACACAATGCTGCCCCGCCGGCCGTCGGACAGCATCCGGGCCACTGTTTGCCAGACACCCCAAAGATTGGTGCCGGTGGACGGGCCGGCGTGCAGGCCGGCGTAGGAGTCCAGGTGCCGCATGGCGCCGACGGACGCCGCGTCAGGTACCTGGACCATCCGGTCGATCACCGTGGGGATGAAGCTTGGCTCCATCCGCGCCCGGCCGATGCCTTCGATGCGTGACGGCAGGCCGGTGGGCTGTTCAGCCGTGTCCGCCAGCCAGCCGGGGTAGAAGGCCGAGTTTTCGGGGTCCACCACCAGCAGACGGGTGGGATGGCTGTGGTAGCGCAAGTAGCGGCCGATCGTGGCACTGGTTCCGCCGGTGCCCGCGCCCACCACGATCCAGTCCGGCACCGGATGCTGTTCCAGGCCAAGTTGGCCAAAGATCGACTCGGCGATGTTGTTGTTGCCGCGCCAGTCGGTGGCCCGCTCCGCATAAGTGAACTGGTCCATGTAGTGTCCGTTGCAGGTGGCCGCCACGTCTTCGGCCACAGCATAGACATCCGAGGCGTTCTCCACCAGGAGGCAGGACCCGCCGAACTGTTCGATCAACGCAATCTTTTCCTGGCTGGTGGTGCGGGCCATCACCGCGATGAAAGGCAGCCCCAGCAACCGGGCGAAGTAGGCCTCGGATACTGCAGTGCTGCCGCTGGAGGCTTCCACGATGGTGGTGTCCTCGCGGATCCAGCCGTTGACCAGGCCGAACAGGAACAGGGACCGCGCAAGCCGGTGCTTGAGGCTGCCGGAACGGTGGGTGGATTCGTCCTTGAGGTAGAGCTGGATGCCCCACTGCTCCGGCAACGGCACCGCGTAGAGATGGGTGTCTGCCGACCGGTTGTTTTCCGCCCTGATGGTCCGGATGGCGTTGTCTGCCCATTTCCTGTCTGCCCCGCTGCGGCGGCTGCCGTCCGCGTCTGCGCTGCCCTCGATCTTCACCGGACCAGCCTACCCGCGCGGGCAGCCGCGGCGCGCTTAGAGTGGGATCCGTTGGCAAGATCCACATACCAAGCCTGAGCCCGCGGCCCGGATCCGCAGAAGGAGTGCACATGAACCCGCTGATGGATGTCTCCCTCCTCGAGACGCGGCTCGCCGCCGGCCACCGAACAGTCCTGCTGGATGTCCGCTGGGTGCTCGGGGACCCCCGCGGTCACGAGCATTACCTGCGGGAGCACCTGCCGGGAGCTGTCTTCGTTGACCTGGCCACTGAGCTTGCGGATCCGGCCATTCCGGACTGCGGGCGGCACCCGCTGCCTGGCGCCGGGCAGTTCCAGGAGGCGGCGCGGCGGTGGGGGATCCGGAACGGCGACGTCGTGGTCGCCTACGATGACAGCGCCAACATGGCGGCCGCCAGGCTCTGGTGGATGCTGCGCAACGCGGGGTTTACCGAGGCATACCTGCTCGACGGCGGCCTGGCCGCCTGGCGAAAGGCCGGCCTGCCCCTTGAATCCGGGCCCGTCCAGCCCGTGCGCGGCGACGTGGACCTGGGCGCTGGCCGGATGTTGGTGCTCGACGCCGGCGCTGCCGCCACCTGGTCCGGTCACGGCTTGTTGCTCGATGCGCGGGCGGGGGAGAGGTACCGGGGCGAGGTGGAACCTGTTGATCCGCGGGCCGGGCACATTCCGGGAGCGGTCAGCGCGCCCACGGCGGACAATGTGGACGGCTCCGGGCACTTCCTGCCGCCGGCAGAGTTGCGCCGGAGGTTCGAGTCCCTCGGGGCCGGCGGTGACCTGCCCATTGCCGTCTACTGCGGGTCCGGCGTCACAGCGGCCCACCAGGTGGCTGCGCTGGAACTGGCCGGCTTCACGGCTGCCCTGTATCCGGGGTCGTTCTCGGAATGGTCCAACCGCCCCGGCCTTCCGGTGGCGACCGGCCCGGAACCGGGAGGCCCCGGCGCCCCGGCTGGAAACTTCGCAGACGGCAAGGGTAGCGTCGAACCATGACACCTGGACGCCCCGTGCCGCCGCCCCTCGCCCAACCCATTGACCCCGCCGCCGGCTCGCGGCCGGCGGAGGACGACGGACGGCTGGCCGCCGCCTACGGTGCAACCTCCCGGGACAGCGGGCTCGTGCCCTTGACCGTTGCCCGGCGCACTCCCAAACCGGACGACGTCGAGATCGTTATTGAATTCTGCGGGCTCTGCCATTCGGATGTGCACGCCACCCGGGGAGAGTGGGGCACGCAGGCCTACCCCCTGGTGCCCGGGCACGAGATCGTGGGAACCGTCAGCCGGATTGGTGCCGGTGTCACCGACTTCGCCATCGGCGACCGCGTGGGCGTGGGCTGCATGGTGGACTCCTGCCGCGAATGCGAGAGCTGCCTGGACGGCCTGGAACAGTACTGCGAAAGCGGGATGACCGGAACCTACGGTGCCAAGGACCGGAGGAACGGCGACGCCATCACCCAGGGCGGGTACTCCTCCTCCATCGTGGTGGACCGGCGGTACGTCCTCCGGGTCCCCGGCTCCCTGGACCCGGCCGCCGTCGCGCCGCTGCTGTGCGCCGGAGTCACAACGTTCTCTCCGCTGCGGCACTTCGATGTGGAGGAAGGCGACGTCGTGGGCGTCGTGGGCCTCGGCGGACTGGGCCGCATGGCCGTTAAGCTCGCCAAGGCGATGGGCGCCACCGTGGTGGTGTTCACCACGTCCGAGGCGAAAACTGCTGCCGCCCTGGAACTGGGTGCGGACCGGGTTGTCCTCTCCCGGGACGACGCGGCCATGGCCGGTGCCGACCGGAGCATCGACCTCATTATCGATACCGTTGCCGCCCCGCACGACCTGAACCCCTACTTCCGGACCCTGCGGGTCGACGGGGCGCTGTTCCAGCTCGGCTTGCCGTCCGAGGCCATGCCGCCGGTCAACCCCGGCGCATTGATCCGTCGCCGGATAGCCTACGCCGGATCGCTGATCGGCGGCATCGCCGAAACCCAGGAGATGCTGGACTTCTGCGCCGAGCACGGCGTGGTGGCCGACATCGAGCTGGTGGCCGCCGGAGAACTGAATGACGCCTACGACCGAATGGTTGCGGGAGACGTAAAATACCGGTTCGTGCTGGATACCGGCACGTTGCAGGCAGCCGCCGAGGAGGCAGACGCATGAGTACGCTGTTCACCAAGATCCTGAAGGGCGAGATTCCCGGCCGGTTCGTATGGCGTGAGGACCACGTGTCCGCCTTCCTCACCACCGGACCGCTTGCCGACGGCCACACGCTGGTGGTGCCCACCGAGGAAGTGGACCGCTGGACGGACGCATCGCCGGAGACCGTGGCCCGGGTCATGGAGGTCGCCCGGCGCATCGGGGCCGTGCAGGTGGACATATTCAACGCCCGGCGGGCCGGCCTGATCGTGGCCGGGTACGAGGTCAACCACCTGCACGTCCACGTATGGCCATCCCAAAGCATGGCCGACTTCGACTTCGGCTCCGCAGACCAGAACCCGGACCCCGCCGTCCTGGACGCCAACGCGGAAAAACTCCGTGGAGGCCTCCGCGCGGCCGGCTACGGGGAGTTCGTGCCTGAAGGTTAGGTTCCGTAGGGTTCAGCCCCGGCGCGGAGTCATCGCCACCATGCCCGCGTAGGTAAAGCCGCCGCCGAACCCGAACAGCAGCGCGGGGACATCCTCCGGGATCCGCCCGGCATGCCACCATTTGCTCAACCCGAGGGGCACACTGGCCGCGGAGGTGTTCCCGGACTCGGTGACGTCGGTGATGACGATCCGGTCTGTCAGGCCGAGGGCTTCAGCGAGCGGTTCGATAATGCGCAGGTTGGCCTGGTGTGCTGCCAGGACCTGGATGTCGTCCATCGCCAGGCCGGCGCGGGCCACCACCTCCCGGGCGCGCTCCGGGGCCCTGGTCAACGCCCACCGGAGGACCTCCCGGCCGTTCTGCGAAAACCTGCCCGACGGTGGGGAGATGCGCACGGCGTCCGCCATGCCGGCCTCCGAACCCCAGACCACCGGGCCAATCCGCGGTGCGGCGGACGGACGGACGACGGCGGCGCCGGCACCGTCGGCGGTCAGCACCGCCGTCGCGCGGTCCGTCCAGTCCGTGACCGCGGAAAGGGTTTCCGCCCCGACCACGATCGCATGGGTGGCGCTTCCGGTGCGGATGGCCTGGTCAGCCACGCCGAGCGCGTACTCGAAGCCGGAGCAGGCGGTGTTGATGTCCATGATCCCTGGGCCCCGGCCGTCCCGGCCCAGGCCCAGTGCCTCGGCGATGCGGCCTGCGGTGTTGGGGGACCGCTCCGCCGCGGTGGTGGTAGCGACCACCACCAAGTCGATGTCCGCTGCGGCGACCCCGGAATCAACGAGCGCCATGCGGGCAGCCGGAACCGCCAGGTCCACCACGGTTTCGCCCTCGGCCACAATGTGCCTGGTGACGATGCCCGTCCGCTGCCGGATCCACTCGTCGCTCGTTTCCATCATGCCTTCGAGTTCATGGTTGTCCATGACGTGCGCCGGCTGGGCGTGGCCCAGTCCGGCGAGCTCTGTCCCGGCAGGACCCTGGGCAAGCGTGATCTTCATTCGGTTCCTCTTCTCTGGACGGCGCCCTCAGGCCGGTGCCAGTGCCTTGTTAAGCACGGCGCGGATGCGTTTCTCGGACACCGAATACGCCGTTCCCAACTCGACGGCGAACAGGCTCACCCGAAGCTCTTCGAGCATCCAGCGCACCTGGGTTAACTCCCGGCCGGCGCGGCGGCCGGGCAGCAGCGCCGAGACGGCGTCGTCGTAGTCGTCTTCGAGCCGCTGGACCGCGGCCATATTGACGGCGTCGCGCTGGACGTTCCCCGGCAGCCGCTCCAGCCGCTTTTCGATGGCGGCCAGATACCGCGGCAGCTGGCTCAGCTGGGCGTAACCCGTGCGTGCTACAAAACCCGGATAAACCAGTTGTTCCAGCTGGCTCCTGATGTCGTTCAACGCACTGATCAGGGCCAGGCTGGTGGTGCCTTTGAGCTGCTTTTCAATCCGGCGGGTACTGGCCAGGATGCGCTCCACAACCGCGGTCACGGTGAACACGGTGTCGATCAGTTCGGCGCGGACCACCTCATACAGTGAATCGAAGGCCGTGCGATCCCATGGCAGGTCCACCGGCGTGAGCTTGTCGATGGCCGCCAGCGCGCAGTCAGCGATCAGGGCCGAGACCGAACCGTGCGGGTTCTGGCTGAAGGTGAGCTTCTCCGTGTTGCTCAGGTGCTCCAGGACGTAACGGTCCGGGGCCGGCACGCGCAGGGCCAGCAGCCTGATGACGCCGCCGCGCACCGCCTCGAGCTGTTCCTCCGGGGTTTGGAAGACGCGGAGGGAAACGGACTGGCCCTGGTCCACCAGCGCCGGGTAGCCGGTGACGGTGTGGCCTTTGACCATGCTGCTGACCCGGCGCTCGATCGCGCCGAAGCTCCACTCCGTCAGGCCGTCCTGCTCCACGAACCCGGCCGCGGCGCGCTGCCCCGGCACTCCTGGGGCCTGCTGCCGGGCCGCCGGGCCGTCGTCGGACGCCTTGCCTCCCGGGCGCTGCGCCTGGCCTTTACCGCCGGGCGCTGTGGACGCGGGAGTGGCGCCGAGTGATTCGGCGATGGCGCGCCGCGTTGCGGGTGCCAGCTGCTCCTGCAGGAGGGCAAGGTCCTTGCCGTCGCCGAGGACCTTTCCCTTGCTGTCCACCACTTTGAAGCTGACGCGCAGGTGCGAGGGAACTGCATCCCAGTTCCAGGAGCCGGGCGGGATAATCGCGCCGCGGAGGCGCCGCAGTGCCAGCTCCAGCGACGGCTCCAGCTCATCCGTTGCGGGGTCGAAGTCCGTTTCAAGGAGGGCCACCGCCTGGCGGGCAACGTCAGGGGCCGGAACGAAATTCTTGCGGACCTGCTTGGGCAGCGACTTGATCAGGGCAGTCACCAGCTCCACCCGCTGGCCCGGGATAAGCCACCGGAACGGAGCGTCGTCGAGCTGGTTCAGGAACAGGACAGGCACCTCGGCAGTGACGCCGTCGGAGGGGTCGGGCAACGCGCCGGGAGCCACCGGATGGAACTCGTACGTCAACGGGAGTTCGAAGCCCTTGTGCAGCCAGGTCTTCGGATAGGCGGACTCGTCCAGGTCCTCGGCGTCATCACTGAGCAGCAGCGACTTGTCGTAGTCCAGGAGGTCCGGGTTATCGGCCCGGGCCTCCTTCCACCACTTGTCGAAATGGCGCTCGGACACCACGTCGGCGCCGATCCGGGCGTCATAGAAATCGAACAGCGTCTCATCGTCCACCATCAGGTCGCGGCGCCGCATGCGCGCCTCAAGTTCCTCGACCTCGTGCAGCAGCGCCCGGTTGCGGTGGAAAAACTTGTGGTGGGTGCGCCAGTCGCCCTCAACCAGCGCATGCCGGATGAACAGCTCCCTGGCCACCACCGGGTCGACGCGGCCGTAGTTGATCCGGCGCTGGGCGATGATGGGCACGCCGTAAAGGGTGACCTTTTCATACGCCATGACGGCGCCCTGCTTGGTGGACCAATGTGGTTCGCTGTAGCTGCGCTTCACCAGGTCCGGCGCCACCTGCTCTGCCCACACCGGATCGAACTTCGCTGCCACCCGTGCCCACAGCCTGCTGGTCTCCACCAGCTCCGCTGCCATCACAAACGTGGGGGACTTCTTGAACAGCGCAGAGCCCGGGAAAATGGCAAACCGGCTGCCGCGTGCACCGGCGTACTCGCGTTTGCGTTCATCCAGGATTCCGATGTGGCTCAGGAGCCCGGAGAGCAGGCTGATGTGGATCCCTTCATGGTTGCCGACCGGATCCGTCAGGCGCTTGTTGTCCAGGGTGATGCCCAGCGGCCGGGCGAGCTGGCGCAGCTGGGCGAAAAGATCCTGCCATTCACGGACCCGAAGGTAGTTGATGAACTCGGCGCGGCAAAGGCGGCGGAACGCCGACGACGACAGTTCCTGCTGCTTCTCCTGCAGGTAGTTCCAGAGGTTCAGGAAGCCGGTGAAGTCGGAATTTTCATCGCGGAAGCGGTTGTGCTTTTCCGCTGCCAGCTGCTGTTTGTCCGTGGGCCGTTCCCGCGGGTCCTGGATGGTGAGGGCGGCGGCCAGGACCATGACCTCCCGGACACAGCCGCGTTTGCCGGCCTCCACGATCATCCGGCCCAGGCGGGGGTCCACCGGCAGCTGGGCCAGTTTGTGCCCGACAGCGGTGAGGCCGCTGCCCTTGGTCCCGCCCTTGGCGCCGGCCTCCGGGGTGCCGGCTGTGTGCGGTGCCCTGGCCGGGGCCAGGGCGCCAAGTTCGCGCAGCAGGGTGACGCCGTCGTTGATGGCCCGCGTCTCCGGGGGTTCGACGAAGGGGAAGTCCTCGACGTCCTTGGGGCTTTTGGCCACGCCCATGGCGGTCATTTGCAGGATCACGGCGGCGAGGTTGGTCCGCAGGATCTCCGGATCCGTGAACTTTGGCCGGGACTCGAAGTCTTCCTCGGAGTAGAGGCGGATGGCAATGCCATCGGAAACGCGTCCGCACCGGCCGGAGCGTTGGTTGGCTGACGCTTGCGAGACACGCTCGATGGGCAGGCGCTGGACCTTGGTGCGGTGCGAATACCGGGAGATACGGGCAGTGCCCGTATCCACCACATACTTGATGCCCGGAACCGTCAGCGATGTTTCGGCCACGTTGGTGGCCAGGATGATCCGGCGCTTGCTGCCCGGGTGGAACACTTTGTGCTGCTCCTGCAGACTCAGGCGGGCAAAGAGGGGAAGGACCTCGGTGTTGGCCAGCCTGCGGTTGGCCTGGATGCGCGACTGCAGCGCCTCTGCCGCGTCACGGATTTCGCGCTCGCCGGAAAAGAACACCAGGATGTCCCCGGGGGCCTCGGCCGCCAGTTCGTCGACGGCGTCGCACACGGCGTCCAGGGGGTCGCGGTCCTCCTCAAGTTCGTCGTCCGAGGCGTCGTCCTGATCCGATTTTGGCTGCGACAGCGGACGGTAACGTACTTCAACGGGGTAGGTGCGGCCGGAAACTTCGATGATGGGGGCCGGTGTGTCCGGACTGCCGAAGTGGTTGGCGAACCGTTCGGGATCGATGGTGGCCGAGGTGATGATGACCTTCAGGTCCGGCCGCTGCGGGAGGATCCGCCTGAGGTAGCCCAGGATGAAGTCGATATTCAGGCTTCGCTCGTGGGCCTCATCGATGATGATGGTGCTGTATTTGCGCAGCAGCTTGTCTCGCTGGATCTCCGCGAGCAGGATGCCGTCGGTCATCAGCTTGACCTTGGTTTCCTTGCTGACTTCGCCGGTGAACCGTACCTGGAAGCCAACCTCCTGGCCGATCTCCACGCCCAGTTCCTCTGCGATGCGCTCGGCAACGGTGCGGGCGGCCAGCCGCCGGGGCTGGGTGTGCCCGATCAGGCCCTTCTCGCCCAAGCCCAGTTCCAGGCACATCTTGGGGATCTGGGTGGTTTTTCCGGAGCCGGTCTCGCCGGCGATGATGGTCACCTGGTTGGCGGCGATTGCTGCCATCAGGTCCTCGCGGCGCTCGGAAACCGGCAGCTCGGCGGGATAGGAAATATGAAAAGTCATGGCTGCAGACAGTCTACTGCTGCCCGGCGGACCAACCGGCAGGGCCCGGACCGAAGCCCGGCCGTCAGGCGGGCTCGTCCGGCCTGTCCGCGGCACGCGGACCGCCACCGGACTCCTCCGCCGCGGCCCGCGCTGTGTCCACAAGGATCCGCCAGGGACCGGTGAGTGCCTGTTCCGGAAGAGCCGCCCTGCGCCGGCCGGCAGTGATGGCGTAGATGAAGCGGTCCGGCTGCGGCGACTCGATGGCAGCGGCCGCCGCCCGCCTGGTGCTGGGAACCGTATCCCACGGACAGGCCTCAAGGATGGGCTGCCACTGGCTGAGGTCGCTATCCGTCCGGGCATCGACGGTCCATACCCTGGTGACGGCCGCGAGCCCGCCGCTGCGCTCCACCGTGATCTTCATTGCAGGCCCCTGGGCTTTCGGACATTCCGGCGGCCGGAGGCCGGCACGCCGGAACAGTGGCTAAACCTTGACCCTCACAGTTTCCCACGCGCCACGGACGGCGTCATATTCCTTGGTTCCGGCGCCGAACAGGTCCACGGCTGCGCGCACCGTGGCCCGGGCAAAGACGGTGAACGTGGCGGCAGCCGGCAGTGAGCCGCTGGTCAGTGTCTCGTACCAGATCCGGCCGGGCGCTTCCCAAGCGTTGCCTCCGAGTGCGCTGGCCACCAGGTAGAATGCGCGGTTGGGGATGCCGGAGTTGATGTGGACACCACCGTTGTCCGCGCTGGTCCGGACGTAGGAATCCATCGAGTCAGGCTGTGGATCCTTGCCGAGCACGTCGTCGTCGTACGCTGTTCCGGGCGCTTTCATGGAGCGGAGCGCTGCACCTTGGACTTGGGGCGTAAAGAGGCCCTCACCGATCAGCCAGCTTGCCTCGGCGGCCGGCTGTCTCCTGACGAACTGTTCAACGAGCGCGCCGAAGACGTCGGACATCGATTCGTTCAGGGCGCCGGCCTGGTTCCGGTAGGCGAGGCCGGCGGAATACTGGGTGACGCCGTGGGCAAGCTCGTGCCCGATGACACTGACGGATTTGGTGAAGCGTTCGAAGACCTCGCCGTCGCCGTCACCGAAGACCATCTGGCTGCCGTTCCAAAAGGCATTGTCGTAGAGCTTGCCGAAATGCACCGATGCATCGAGCTTCATGCCGCGTCCGTCCACTGAGTCCCGTCCGAAGGCCTCGGCATACAAGCGGTGCGTATGACCCAGCCCGTCATAGGCCTCATCCGCTGCGGCGTCGCCGGAGGGAGCGCCACCTTCAGCGCGGATCAAGGTGCCCGGCAGTGTTTCGGTGCCTCCGGCGTGGTAAATGCTGCGCTTCACCGGTTCAGGCGGTGCCTGGCGCAAACCGGCAGGGACGGCCGGCAGTCCATGAGCACGTGCAGCCTGGAACGATTCGACGTGGCCCAGGGCTTTCCTGGCGGCGCTCGCCGCGGCGGAGTATTGCGGGGCGGCCTCACGGGCCAGCCGCCGCAACAGGTAGGGCGGAACGATGGAACAGAACGGAACATGCATGGCGTACCCCCTCGATTAGGTCTTGTCAGACTACGAGCGGGCACTGACATTCGGCAGAAGGCGCGGCACCCGGACTTGATGGGCCGCGCCGGCGTCCGGAAGCCCGGCAGTTGGGTACGGTAGGCGCATGGCGCAAACCGAAAAGCAATCCAAGTCCAGTTCCACGCTGCTGACGGTCATTATCGCCTTCGCCGCCAATATCCTTGTGGCGGCGGCCAAATCGGTGGCGGCCGTCCTGTCCGGGTCGGCCTCCATGGCCGCGGAGGCAGCGCATTCCTGGGCGGACACCGGAAACCAGGTCTTCCTGTTCTTCGCGGAGCGGCGGTCCGCCCGGCCCCGCGACAAGGGCCACCCCATGGGCTATGGGCGGGAAGCGTACGTGTGGTCGATGTTCGCAGCGTTTGGGCTTTTTACCGCCGGCGCGGTGGTTTCCATCATGCACGGCATCCAGGAGATTATTCAGCCCGAGCCTGCGGCAGACTTCATGGTGGCCTACGTGGTCCTGGCCGTCGCGTTCGTTTTTGAGGGGATTTCCTTCATCCAGGCCTTCCGGGAAACCCGGAAGGCGGCCCACAAGCTGGAACGGCACACCCTGGAGCAGGTCCTCATCAGCTCCGACCCCACCCTGCGGGCCGTCTTCGCGGAGGATGCGGCCGCGTTGATCGGACTCGTCGTGGCCTTTATCGGCGTGTTCCTGCACCAGGCCACCGGCTCGCCGCTGCCCGATGCCATCGGTTCGATCGTCGTGGGGGTGCTGCTCGCCGTCGTCGCCGTCCTGCTGATCGACCGCAACCGGCGCTTCCTGGTGGGCCAAGGCGTCACCCCGGACATCGAACGGTCTATGGCACGGCGGATGTTGGAGCACCAGGACATCGCCAGGCTCACGTATCTGCACCTTGAATTCGTCGGGCCCCGGAAGCTGTACCTTGTCGCCGCCGTGGACTTGCAGGGCGACCATCCTGAGCACGAAGTGGCGGTGGCCCTGCGCCGGATCGAGCGCGAACTGGAGGACCACGAAACGGTAGAGGAAGCCGTGCTGACCCTGGCCACACCGGATGAGGCCGCACTGCATTTCTGATGCGGCCAAAACCGGAAAACCCCGCCGCTTCACTGAAGCGGCGGGGTTTTCCTGTGGTGCCCTCGATAGGATTCGAACCTACGACCTTCTGCTCCGGAGGCAGACGCTCTATCCCCTGAGCTACGAGGGCAATCCGTGTTTCCTGCCGTTGCCGGCGGGACGTCCTAGAGCTTAGCAGGAAGGTGGCCCGCAAGGGAAAACCGTCCTCGTCGGCACGCTTTGGGCCGGCGGCGGCCCCCTCAGTAGCCGGAAAAGGAATCTGTGTGGACGCGGCGCGCACCCGCCCTGCGGGCTGTGCGGCGCAACGCTGCAACGCTCGCCGGGGAACCGGACACATAGACCTCCCGGCCGGCGATATCCGGGACCAGCGCGGTGAGCATCCCCGCGTCCAGCCTTTGACCCGGGGTGTCGGGGCCGGCATCTTCGGGTCCGGGGGAAGCGGGAGCCAGTCCCGGCGGCGGCACGGAACCATCCGCCACCCGGACCAGGACCCGGATGCCCGAGGTGCGGAGTTCGTCCGCATACGCCACCTCGTCCGCGCTCCGGGCCAGCAGCAGGAGCACGGCATCCCGGTCCCGCAGTCCTCCGGCGGACAGATGCGATACGAACGGGGTGATACCGATGCCCGCCGCGACCAGGAGCACGGGCCTGTGGGGATCGCGGGGAAGGACGAAATCGCCGCCAACGGACGTAGCCGTGACTTCATCTCCCGGGCGGAGGTCCATTAGCGCCTTTTTGGCCCCGGACAGCGGCCCGGCCGTCCGCACCCCGAACCGGAGTAACCGGTCGCGCGGGGAGCCCGTCAGGCTGAACACCCGGCGCCGGCCTTTGCCGTCACTCTTCCCGTGCGGAAGATCCAGTTCCATGTATTGCCCGGGCACGAAGCGGACCGGCCGGGACGGTTCGAACGAGAACTCCGTAGTGCTGGGAGTGAGGGGCCGGGTGCCCGCGAGCCGCAGTTTCACCGCGCCGCGCTGGCCGGCCATGAATGCCAGGAGGTTGCCGGCCAAGAGGGCCGCTTCCGGCGAATTCGCAAAAATTCCCAGGTTGTAGGGGACGGCAAACAGGATTCCCACCACGGCGGCCAGGGACAGTTGCTGCCAACGCCGCGGAGGCAGGGTCAAAGGTTCGGTGAGCATGAATCCCACGAAGAACAGCACCGGCCGCTGGGCCACGGCCTGGTAGGCGCCCATGCCGGCCGTCATGCCCGCACGGAGCAGTTCACCGGTGATGACCGCGGTGGCCACCACGGTGAATACCGACGCCATCAGCACCTTGCGGGTCCGGTACAGGACCAGCAGCACGCCCGGAACCACCAGCCACAGCATGGCAGGAGTCGCGGCCCACCAGGTGGCGATGTTCAGCCCGGTGAGCCCGGTGACGAAGGCCCCCGCCGCGGCCGGATTGAAGATGTGCCGGCCCCGCCATGCCAAGGCATATTTCGACGCCGACGCCAGCACGCATGCCAGCGCCACCCCCGCGAGATCCATCGGTTGCAGGGACGGCCAGAACAGGAAATACAACAGGAGCCCGGTAATCAGCGAAGACTCCGAATGGGGGTTCACCCGGAAAAGCGCTGCCAGCCCACGGTTGGTGGCGTAGGTCAGCCCCAGGCACAGTGCCAGGTGTGCCAGCATCTCCGGAATGCCGAACGTCAACCAGCCCAGCACGTCAAGGAGCAGGCTGTAGGCGGCAAGGACGGCCAGGACCAGCAGGATCAGCCGGTACATGGTGAGTTTGCCCACGGCAGAGCCCACCCGGGCGGCCAGGGAGGGAAGCGGGTCCGTTTGGGGCGTTTCCACGGGGTTCATGAGAACAGTGTCCCTTCGAAGGCGGCTGAATAGGCTGCGCTGCCGTCGGAAAAGACAGTCAGCCAGGAAAACTCGAACTCCTCCTGGAGCGTGCCGCCCGGAACGAAGAAAAGCGCCGTTGCCAGGGCGTCGGCCAGCATCGCGGTGTCCGCAAGCGCCCAGGTGGCGACGGCGGTCCGGACCGGCTGTCCGGTTGTTCCGTCGAGTACATGGTGCAGTCCGTCGCCCCAGGCACGCCGGTTTGCCGCGGAAGCACACAGGGCCCGCCCGGCCAGCTCCACGACGCCGATGGCCTGGGCCGGGTTGTAAGGGTGTTCGAGGGCAACACTGACGGGGTCTTCGCCGCGGGCCAGCAGGTCGCCGCTGGCATCGATGATGAAGGAGCCGGCGCCGGCGTCCTCCAGTTCGGCGGCAAGCAGGTCCACCAACAAACCCTTGCCGGCGGCCCCGATGTCCAGCACCACTGGATCACTGGCCGTCAGGTTGGTCCCGGACCAACTAAGGACCGACTCCCAGGCGGGCGCGGGGAGTGGTGGACCTGCCGGCCGGAGCGAGTAGCCGGGATCGTACCCCAGGCGCTCCAGGCTGGCGCCGATCAGCGGCGTCATGGCGCCACCGGTCAACCCGTACAGGGTGGAATAGAGTCTGCCAAGCGCTGCGGCCTCGTCGGGAAACCTGTAACGCCCCGGTGTGCGGGCCATCGCCGCCACCAGCGAGTCGCCCCTGAACCGGGACCATACGGCGTCGAACCTTTCAACGCGGTAAAGGAGGCGCGCCCGCAACTCCGCCGTCAGGGGCAGGGGTGTGGAGATCTCCCAGTCGGTGCCGATCCCCTGGAACGCAAAGCCCTCCCAGTCCGTGCCGGACACCCCCTACTGCGCCTCCGACTTGATCTTGCCCACGGCCTGGTTGAAGCCTCCGCTGGTCAGGGACGAACCGGCGACCTTGGAAACGTTGAGCTCGTCGAGGTTCTTGCCCACCACCTGCGCCGCGATGCCGCCGGCGAATTCGCCCTGGAACTTGCGGGTGTTCGGGTTGGACGGGTGCTGGGTGATCTGCACACCGGTGACTTTTCCCGCGGCCAGCGTCAACTGCACCCCGACGGTCTCCGTGCCGTTGGGCGAGACATAGTTGCCGTCCGCGCTGTAGGTGCCGTCCTTGTAGCTGCCACCGCTGCCGGCCAGGGCGGTGGACCCGCCCGAGGGTGCGGCGGAGGGGTTTCCGGCGGCGCCGTTGGTGGCCGCCGGGGCTTCGGCCGCCGAGGGTGCACAGCCCGCCACGGTTCCGGCCAGTGATAAGCCGGCGATTCCGGCGTAGAGGGTCCGGCGGAGGGCGCCGCCCGCTGCCGGGGAGCCTGCGGGTACGGACGGGCTTGTGCGGGTGGAGGGTCTCATGAAGGCTCTCGTTTCACTCGGGATCATGCCGTGCGGCAGTGGCTACGCTCTGGACAACGCCGGATCGGCCCGAAAGGTTCACCGGGGCTCCGGCCGGCGTTAAATTCTTTGCTGTCACTGGCCCCCGGTAGGCTAGGGGGGTGACTCCCGAAGAACTTTCCCTCGCCATATCCGCCTGCCTCAAGGACGCCGTCGCCGCCGGCGAAATCGCCCTTGCGGAATCAGCGATTCCTGCTGAGGTGCGCGTGGAGCGACCCAAGAACAGGGACCACGGCGACTGGGCCACCAACATCGCCCTCCAGCTCGCCAAGCCGGCAGGGACCAACCCGCGTGAATTCGCTGCCATCCTCAGTACCCGGCTGAAGTCCATCAATGGTGTTTCCGCCGTGGACATCGCCGGCCCGGGCTTCCTGAACATCACCGTTGACGCCGCGGCAGCCGGTGCCCTGGCCAAAGCCATCGTCGAGGACGGCCGGAGCTACGGCACCAACACCGCGCTCGCCGGACACACCGTCAACATGGAGTTCGTCTCCGCGAATCCCACCGGGCCGCTGCATATCGGCCACACCCGCTGGGCAGCGCTCGGGGATGCCATCGCGCGCGTGCTGCGCGCTTCCGGCGCCGACGTCACGGCCGAGTACTACATCAACGACGCCGGGTCGCAGATGAACACCTTCGCCCATTCCGTCTACAACCGGTTGCACGGCCTTCCGGTGCCCGACGGCGGCTACCCCGGGCAGTACATCGCCGACCTCGGCCACGAGGTCCTCACCGCGCACCCGGACATCCGGGAACTCACTGAGGTGGCCGCGCTGCCCGTCATCCGCGCCGCGGCCTACGAAGCCCAGATGAAGGACATCAAGGTCACGCTGGCGGACTTCGGCGTCGAGTTCGACGTCTTCTTCTCCGAGCAGGAGCTGCACGACGCCGGCGCGATCGAGAGTGCCGTGGCGCGCCTGCGCGAACAGGGCCACGTGTTCGACGACGGCGGTGCGGTCTGGCTGCGGACCACGGACTTTGGCGACGACAAGGACCGCGTAATGGTCCGCGCCAACGGCGAGCCCACCTACTTCGCCGCCGACGCCGCCTACTACCTGTCCAAGAAGGACCGCGGCTTCACCGAGAAGATCTACCTGCTCGGTGCCGACCACCACGGTTACATCAACCGGCTCAAGGCGATTGCCGCGGCCGCGGGCGACGATCCCGAGGTCAACATCGAGGTCCTGATCGGCCAGCTGGTCTCCGTCAACGGAGCCAAGCTGTCCAAGCGCGCGGGCAACATCATCGAGCTCAAGGACCTGATCGAATGGCTGGGCAAGGACGCAGTCCGCTACTCGCTGGCCCGGTTCCCGGCCGATTCACCGCTGACCCTGGACCCCGAGCTGCTCAAGAAGCACAGCAACGAGAACCCGGTGTTCTACGTCCAGTACGCCCACGCCCGTTCCCGCGGCGCTGCGCGCAATGCGGTGGCCGCCGGCGTGGAACGCCAGGTGGACGGCCGCGACAGCTTCGAGGCTTCGCTGCTGGACCACGCCACGGAAAACGAACTGCTTTCCTACCTGGGCAGCTACCCGTCCATCGTGGCGAAGGCGGCGGAACTTCGCGAACCGCACCGCGTGGCACGCCACCTCGAAGCCATCGCCGGAGCATACCACCGGTGGTATGACGCGTGCCGGATTGCGCCCATGGGCGACGAACCGGTCACCGACCTCAACCGCACCCGGCTGTGGCTCAACGACGCCACCAGCCAGGTGCTCGCCAACGGACTGGACCTCCTGGGCGTTTCGGCGCCGGAGCGGATGTGAGCACCGTGCCAGTATCCTCGAACACCGCGTCCCCGCTGGCCCCCGAATGGCTGCAGGTCCCGGCCGACCTGAACGCGCTTCACCAGCCCATGTGGGCCGGCAGCGTGGTCCGGAACGCCGGCGGCGCCCTCACTGTAGGGGGAGTGGACGTCCATGCCCTGCAGGAGCAGTTCGGGACCCCGCTGTTCGTCATGGACGAGGCTGACTTCCGCTCCCGAGCCCGGGCCTTCAAGGATTCCTTCGACGCCGCCTTCGCCGATATCTGCGGCGGCGTGGACGTCTACTACGCAGGGAAGTCCTTCCTGTGCACCGCCGTGGTGAAGTGGGTCGAGGAGGAAGGGCTGCGCCTTGATACCGCATCGGGCGGCGAACTGGCGGTGGCAGCACGCGCCGGAATTCCCGGCGAACGGGTGGCACTGCACGGCAACAACAAATCCGACGCCGAGATCCACCGGGCGCTGGACATGAAGCTCGGCCGCATCGTGGTGGACAGCCTGGACGAGCTGGTCCGCGTCGGGGCCATCGCGCAGGCCCGCGGTGAACAGGCCAAGGTCATGCTCCGGCTCACGCCCGGCGTGCACGCCCACACCCACGAGTTCATCGCCACCGCGCACGAGGACCAGAAGTTCGGCCTCTCGATGGCTGCGGACACCACCGCGGAAGCAGGCGTCTCCGCAGCCGAAGAAGCAGTTGCCGCGGCGGCAACCCACTCCGGCATCGAATTGCTGGGCCTGCACTGCCACATCGGGTCGCAGATCTTCGAACCCGACGGCTTCGCGCTGGCCGCCGAAAAACTGCTGCGCTTCCTGGCGGCCATGCAGGACAAATACTCCATCACCATGCCGGAACTCGACCTCGGCGGCGGCTACGGCATCGCCTACACGCCGGTGGACACCCCCCGCCCCGCAGCGGAGATCGCGACCGCGATGGCCGCCGTCGTACGTTCCACCTGCGCCGAGCTGGGCATCGACGCGCCGCGCATCTCGATCGAACCCGGCCGCGCCATCGTGGGCAGCACCACCTTCACCCTGTACGAGGTGGGTACGCTCAAGACGGTTCGCGTGGACGCTCCGGCCGGGTCCGGCGGTGACGGCGGCAACAACGTTACGTATCCGCGCCGGTATGTTTCGGTGGACGGCGGCATGAGCGACAACGCCCGCCCGGTGCTGTACGACGCGGATTATTCGGCCGTCCTGGCCTCCCGGACCTCCGGCGCGGCCCCGCAGTTGTCCCGCGTGGTGGGCAAACATTGCGAGAGCGGCGACATAGTTGTTAGAGATGTATATCTGCCCGGGGACGTGGCAGCCGGTGATCTGCTTGCCGTACCGGGGACCGGCGCCTACTGCTGGGCCCTCTCGAGCAACTACAACTATCTGGCCCGGCCGGGCGTTGTCGCGGTGCGCGACGGATCTGCCCGGCTGATTGTCCGCGGGGAAACCGAAGAAGATCTTTTGAACCGCGACATGGGAGCCTGAATGACGGAAATGCGAACCCTGAAAGTGGCCCTGCTGGGCTGTGGCAACGTAGGGGCCCAGGTTGCGCGGATCCTGCTTGAGGACGCCGACGCCCTTGCCGCCCGCGCCGGGGCACGCCTTCAGCTCAGCGGCATTGCCGTGCGCAACGTCAACGGCCACCGCGACGTCGAACTGCCCCAGGAACTCTTCACCACCGACGCCGGGACCCTGGTCAAGGACGCGGACCTGGTGATTGAACTGATGGGCGGCATCGAACCGGCGCGCACCCTGATCCTCTCTGCGCTGCAGAACGGCGCCTGCGTGGTGACCGGGAACAAGGCCCTGCTGGCGCAGGATGGCCCAACGCTCTACGAAGAGGCAGACAAAGCCGGCGTCCAGCTCTCCTATGAAGCCGCCGTCGCCGGAGCCATCCCGATCCTCCGCCCCATCCGCGACAGCCTCTCCGGCGACCGGATCACCCGGGTGCTGGGCATCGTCAACGGCACCACCAACTTCATCCTCGACCAGATGGATTCAACAGGTGCCCAGTTCGCGGACGCCCTCGCCGAAGCCCAGCGCCTCGGCTACGCCGAAGCGGACCCCACCGCCGACGTCGAAGGGCACGACGCCGCGGCGAAGGCCGCCATCCTGGCGTCGCTGTCGTTCCACACACGGTTCGCGCTGGAGAACGTCCACTGCGAAGGGATTTCCGCCGTCACGGCCTCTGACATCGCCGCGGCCAAAGACGCCGGCTTCGTCATCAAGCTGCTGGCCATCGCGGAGAAACTGACCGGTGCCGACGGCAAGGAAGGCGTGTCCGTCCGGGTCCACCCCACCCTGCTGCCGCGCGAGCACCCGCTGGCGGCCGTGCGCGGCGCCTTCAACGCCGTCTTCATCGAGGCCGAAAACGCCGGCGAGCTGATGTTCTACGGCCAGGGCGCCGGCGGTACTCCCACCGCGTCCGCCGTGATGGGAGACCTCGTTTCCGCCGCACGCCGACTGGTCCTGGGCGGACCGCAGCGCACCGAGACCACCACCGGCCACGTCCCGGCGCTGCCCATCGAGGCGGCAACCACCAGCTACTACATCGGGCTGGACGTCGCCGACCAGCCCGGCGTACTGGCCCGGATCGCCCAGCTCTTTGCCGAGCACGGCGTGTCCATCGAAATCATGCGGCAAACCATCCACCGCGACGCCGAATCCAACGTGGAGTCGGCCGAGCTGCGGATCGTCACCCACCGCGCGTCAGAGGCTGCCCTCGCAGCCACCGTCGAGGCCGTGAAGGGCCTGGACGTCATCAATTCAGTTACATCCGTTCTGCGGGTAGAAGGAGTCTAAGTGGCTCACCAATGGCGCGGCGTCATCCGCGAATACGCTGACCGTCTGCCCGTGACGGAGTCCACCAGGGTCATCACCCTGGGCGAGGGCGGCACCCCGCTGGTGCACGCGCAGAAGCTGTCCGAACTCACCGGCTCCCAGGTCTACCTGAAGGTGGAGGGGATGAACCCCACCGGATCCTTCAAGGACCGCGGCATGACCATGGCCATGACGGCGGCCGTGGCTTCCGGCGCCAAGGCCGTGGTGTGCGCCTCCACCGGCAACACCTCCGCTTCCGCTGCCGCCTACGCCACCGCCGCCGGGCTGAAATGCGCCGTCCTGGTGCCCGAAGGCAAGATCTCCATGGGCAAGCTCAGCCAGGCCATCGCGCACGGCGCCACCTTGCTGCAGGTTGACGGCAACTTCGACAACTGCCTGGACATCGCCCGCAAGCTGGGGGAGTCCTACCCCGTCTTCCTGGTCAACTCCGTCAACCCTGCCCGCATCCAGGGCCAGAAGACCGGCGCCTTCGAAGTGGTGGACGCCCTGGGCGACGCACCGGACATCCACGTCCTGCCGGTGGGCAACGCCGGCAACATCACCGCCTACTGGAAGGGCTACAAGGAGTACTCCGCACCGTTTGAGTCGGAGACCGCCGGGACGCTGCCCGCCGTCTCCACCAAGACGCCTGCCATGTGGGGCTTCCAGGCTGCCGGAGCCGCCCCCTTCGTCGCCGGGCACCCCATCACCGAGCCGGACACCATCGCCACTGCCATCCGCATCGGCAACCCCGCATCCTGGGACGGAGCGGTAGGCGCACGCGACGAGTCCGGCGGACTCATCGACGCCGTCACGGACGAGGAAATCCTGCACGCCCACCGCTGGCTGTCGGCAAAGGAGGGCGTCTTCGTGGAGCCCGGCTCCGCCGCCGGCGTGGCGGGCCTGCTCAAGAAGCACGCCGCAGGTGAAGTCCCGGGTGGGAAGACCATCGTCATCACCGTCACCGGGCACGGCCTCAAGGACCCGCAGTGGGCCCTGCGCACCGAAGACGGCAGCGACGTGCAGCCAGTCAAGGTGCCCAACGACGTCGTCACCGTAGCCGCTGAGCTGGGACTGGAAGAAAAGTAGCCTTGGACGCCACCTCGCAGGCCGCCGTCGGGCTGCACCTCATCGAGCCGGGCCAGCGCGTCACCGTCCGCGTCCCCGCGACGTCGGCCAACCTTGGCCCCGGTTACGACAGTCTGGGGCTTGCCCTGGCCCTGCACGACACCCTCACCGTGGAAAGCCTGGACACGGACGAACTGTTGTTCGAGCTCCGCGGCGAGGGTGCCGAAACGCTGCCCCGCGATGCCAGCCACCTGGTCATCCGCGCCATGGATGCGGCGTTCGAGCGGCTGGGTTACCGCCACGGCGGCCTGAAGGTGACCGCCGAGAACGTCAACCCGCACGGGCGCGGGCTCGGTTCCTCCGCCTCTGCCGTGGTGGCCGCCGTCTCTGCCGCCAACGCCATGGTGCCTGCCGGCAGCCGACGCGGAAAGGACTGGATCCTCCAGCTCACCAGCGAACTGGAGGGCCACCCGGACAACGTCGCACCCGCGATATTCGGCGGACTGGCGCTGTCATGGCAGGACAGTGAGCAGTACAGCAGCACCAGTGCCGCCGTGGCCGGGGACGTCATTCCCATCGTCGCCGTGCCGGACTTCGAACTGTCCACGGAAGCGGCCCGGGCACTGCTCCCGGCCTCCGTGGGACACCACGCTGCGGCGATGAATTCCGGCCGTGCAGCGCTGCTGATCCATGCGCTTACCCAAAAACCTGAATTCCTGTTGCCGGGCACCGAAGACTACCTGCACCAGAGCTACCGTGCAGAGGCCATGCGGCCCAGTGCGGCGCTGATCGGCGCCCTGCGCAAAGCGGGCTACGCCGCGGTGGTCTCCGGTGCCGGCCCCACCGTGCTGGTGCTGGCGAACGGCGGGGCCCAGGCAGGGGACGCACTGGCCTTCATCGAGTCCTTCACCGCAAACAACACGCCGGATATTGGCTGGCGCGTACTGAAGCTCGCGGTGGACGTTGAAGGTGCTAAGGTGGACATGCACCGGCGGTAATTCCGCCTATCTGATCTGCTCGTGCATTCAGTTGCTGTTTTGATCTACCGACTGTGAATGTATTCCGGTGCCGCCTGCTTGGTCTGTCGCAGGAAATTGCAGCATCCAACTGCCCCTGAACCGTCAGCCCGGCGTTGCTCCATGAGTGCAGCGCAAGGTGAATCAGTATCCGGCCCTGCTGGCCGAAATCCATCCGGCAAGGCCGAAAAATCCCGGCTGCAGATCTGAACTGCAGCCCAGATCAAATCATCGCGTCCAGCTCCTCGTCTGGACGCCGTCGAGGGGGAAGGATCCTTCGTGACCGAAACCACTGAGCTGTCACCAGCTGTGGACCACACAACTTCTGCTGCCGAATCATCGGCTGCACCCGCCAAGAGCAGCGGCCTTGCAGGCCTGAAGCTCGCCCAGCTGCAGGCCCTTGCCAGCCAGCTCGGTATCTCCGGCGGCTCCCGCATGCGCAAGGGGGACCTGGTCTCGGCCATTTCCGCCCACCGTGCCGGAACCCTCACCGCCAAGGCTCCTGCCAAGGCAACCGTCAAGGCCCCGGAGATCGCCGTGGCCCCGGCCACCGCAGCCGCCCCGGCGGCCGCTTCGGAAGCTCCCGCCGCTGAGGCCCCCGCCGCAGAAGGCACCCGGGCCCGTGGCCGTGGCCGCAGCCGCCGCGCTGTCAGTGACGGCGTGGTTGCCCCGGCAGCCGCGGCTCCCGTCGTCGAAACCGCTGCTGCGCCTGCCGCCGAGGCGCCGTCGGCCGTGTCCGCCGAAACCACCGAGGGCACGGAAAGCGCCACCGAGCGCCGCCAGCCCCGCACCCGCAACCGCCGCCGCAGCGAGGCCGCTGCAGCCTCCGTCCAGGAAGCTCCGGTGGAAACCCCGGCAGAGCAGCCGGCCACGGAACAGCGTTCGGGCGAGCAGCGCACCGAAGCCCCCGCAGCCGACTCCGGCGACGCCGGCCAGCGCACCGAACGCCGTGACGGCGGCCGCACCCGCGGCGGCCGCGACACCACCTCCCGGGATTCCGACGGCGGCCGGGACAACGCCGGCAGCCGCGACGCCGGCCAGCGTGACGGCAACCGCGACAGCGGCCGCGACAACGACGACACCGACGGCGGCAGCCGCCGCAACCGCCGGAACCGCCGCGACCGGAACGACCGCAACGACCGCTCCGGCGGCCAGGACCGCGACAACTCGCGCAACGACCGCTTCCGCGACCGCAACGACCGCCGCCGCGGGCGCAACCAGGGACCGGACGTCGACGACGTCGAGGTCACTGAAGACGACGTCCTGCTTCCGGTCGCCGGCATCCTGGACGTGCTGGAGAACTACGCGTTTATCCGCACCTCCGGCTACCTTCCGGGTCCCAACGACGTCTACGTCTCGCTCGCCCAGGTCAAGAAGTACAACCTGCGCAAGGGCGACGCCGTCGTCGGCGCCATCCGCGCCCCGCGCGAAGGCGAAGACCGCAGCAACCAGCAGTCCAACCGCCAGAAGTTCAACGCCCTGGTCCGCGTCACCTCCGTCAACGGCAAGACCGCCGAAGAACTCAAGGACCGCGTCGAGTTTGCCAAGCTGGTGCCGCTCTACCCCTCCGAGCGACTCCGCCTCGAGACCGACCCCAAGAAAATCGGTCCCCGGGTCATCGACCTGGTCGCCCCGATCGGCAAGGGCCAGCGTGGCCTGATCGTCTCGCCGCCGAAGGCCGGCAAGACCCTCATCCTGCAGTCCATCGCCAACGCCATCACCACCAACAATCCTGAGGTCCACCTCATGATGGTGCTCGTTGACGAACGTCCTGAAGAAGTCACGGACATGCAGCGCACCGTCAAGGGCGAGGTCATCGCCTCCACCTTCGACCGTCCCGCCGACGACCACACCACCGTGGCCGAACTCTCCATCGAACGCGCCAAGCGCCTCGTGGAAATGGGCATGGACGTGGTGGTCCTCCTTGACTCCATGACCCGCCTGGGCCGCGCCTACAACCTGGCAGCACCGGCCTCCGGCCGCATCCTGTCCGGTGGTGTCGACTCCGCCGCGCTCTACCCGCCCAAGCGCTTCTTCGGCGCCGCCCGCAACATCGAAAACGGCGGCTCGCTCACCATCCTGGCCACCGCGCTCGTCGAGACCGGCTCCAAGATGGACGAGGTCATCTTCGAAGAGTTCAAGGGCACCGGAAACATGGAACTGCGCCTGTCCCGCCAGCTGGCAGACAAGCGCATCTTCCCTGCCGTGGACGTGAACGCCTCCGGTACCCGGCGTGAAGAGAACCTGCTCTCGCCCGAAGAAGTCAAGATCATGTGGAAGCTGCGCCGCGTCCTCTCCGGACTCGAGACCCAGCAGAGCCTTGAACTGCTCACCAACAAGATCCGGGAAACCCAGAGCAACGTCGAGTTCCTCATGCAGGTCCAGAAGACGACGCTTGGTGCGAAGTCGGATAACGACAAGTAGCTGAGTTAGGGGCGGGTGCTGGTGCGTTCGTGCGGTGGGTGCCGCGCGGATGTTCCGCCCCCGCCCCTTCGCGTTGTAGCTGACGTACTGCGTACGTCAGCTACAACGCTCCGACAGGCCCGATGCCACTCCCTGGGCGGAACATCCGCGCGGCAGTTGCGGGGTTCGCTCACCATGGCGCGCCGCTTCTTGTGCCTGATTTAAAATGGGCACAGAACGAAAGGTTTTGAAAAATGTTTGAGTCCGTACAGGGCCTGCTTGATGAGCATGACGCTATCCAGGCGCAGCTGGGGGATCCTGCTGTTTACGCTGACCAGCGGCTTGCCCGGAAGCTGGGGCGTCGGTCGGCTCAGCTTAATGGCATCGTCGAGGCCTACCACAAGTGGGAAGGCATCCGGGATGACCTTGCTGCCGCCAAGGAGATGGCTGCGGAGGATCCCGAATTCGCTGCCGAGGTCCCTGAACTGGAAGCCTCGCTGGAGACCGCTGCCGCCAAGTTGCGGCGCCTGCTCATTCCGCGCGATCCCGACGACGCCCGCAACGTGATCCTCGAAGTCAAGGGCGGCGAAGGCGGCGACGAGGCCGCCCTGTTCGCCGGCGACCTGCTGCGCATGTACACCCGGTACGCGGAGTCCCGCGGTTGGAAGACCGAAATCATCTCCGCCACGGAATCCGACCTTGGCGGGTACAAGGACGTCCAGGTGGCCGTCAAGGGCAACTCCAACGACCCCGCCGAGGGCGTGTACGCCCGGCTCAAGTTCGAAGGCGGCGTGCACCGCGTCCAGCGCGTGCCCGTCACCGAGTCCCAAGGCCGCATCCACACCTCGGCCGCCGGCGTGCTGGTACTGCCCGAGGTGGACGAGCCCGAAGAGCTCGAGATCAACCAGAACGACCTCAAGATCGACGTCTACCGTTCCTCCGGTCCCGGCGGCCAGTCCGTCAACACCACGGACTCGGCCGTCCGCATCACCCACCTTCCCACTGGCATCGTGGTGGCCATGCAGAACGAGAAGTCCCAGCTGCAAAACCGCGAAGCCGGCATGCGCGTGCTCCGCGCCCGCATTCTTGCGCACCAGCAGGAGCAGATTGACGCCGAAAACTCGGCCCAGCGCAAGTCCCAGATCCGCACCATGGACCGCTCCGAGCGCATCCGCACCTACAACTACCCGGAAAACCGGATCGCGGACCACCGCACCGGCTACAAGGCGTACAACCTGGACCAGGTGATGAACGGTGACCTCGAACCGGTTATCCAGTCCGCCATTGAGATGGACGAGCAGGCGCGGCTGGACGCCATCGGCGACTGACCGGAAGCCTACCCATGAGTGAGCCCACCCAGACGGCCCCTGCCCAGTCCCTGGCCGCAGCGGTCCGAGAGGCCGCGGAACGCCTGGCCGAGGCCGGTATCCCCAGTCCCCGGGCCGACGCCGAGCTGCTGGCGGACCATCTCCTCAACGTTGGGCTGGGACGCCTCCGGGCCCTGATGCTCGGCGATACGCCTGCTCCCGCGGGCTACGCCGAGCTGGTGGCTGAACGCGTCCGCCGCACGCCGTTGCAGCACATCACCGGGGTGGCGCACTTCCGCTACCTTGAACTGGCGGTCGGTCCCGGCGTCTTCATCCCTCGGCCGGAAACCGAATCCGTGGTCCAGCTGGCCATTGACCATGTCAAGGGCATGCAGGCTCCCCGGATCGTGGATCTGGGCACCGGCTCGGGCGCCATCGCAGGGTCCGTCGCGCACGAGGTACCCGACGCCGAGGTGCACGCCGTTGAGTTCAGCCCGTTTGCGCACGCCTGGGCAGCGAAGAACCTGGCACCCCTCGGCGTCAACCTCGTCCTGGGGGACCTGCGCAATGCGCTGCCGGAACTCAACGGAACAGTCGACGTCGTGATCTCCAACCCGCCGTACATCCCCGCCGCGGCCACCCCGAATGAACCCGAAGTGGCCCTGCATGACCCGCCCGAGGCGTTATACGGCGGGGGAGCGGACGGCATGGAACTTCCGACGGCGGCAGCGGCCTCGGCCGCCCGGCTCCTGCGCCCCGGGGGCTACTTCGTCATGGAACACGCTGAAGTCCAGGCCGGCTGGATTGCCGCCGTGCTCGACCGGACCGGCGCCTGGACAAGCATCAGTACGCACCTGGACCTCAACGGCAAGGAGCGCGCCACCAGCGCCGTGCTCGCGGACCAGGCCACACGGAATGAAAGAATGGGCCAGTGACCACAACCTACAACTGCACCATCGACGACGAGCGGGCACAGGGCCTGGAACACGCCCAGCGTGCCATCAGCGAAAAGAAGTGCGTGGTTCTCCCCACGGACACGGTCTACGGGATCGGTGCAGACGCATTCTCCCCGCAGGCCGTCACCATGCTGCTGGTCTCAAAAGGCCGCAGCCGGACCATGCCGCCGCCCGTCCTGATTCCGCGTATCAATGCACTGGACGGCCTGGCCACAGAAGTGTCAGCTGACGCGCGCAAGCTCGCCGAGGCTTTTTGGCCCGGCGGCCTCACCCTGATCCTGCATGCCCAGCCCTCCCTCGACTGGGACCTCGGCGAGACCAGGGGCACCGTGGCGCTGCGGATGCCCGCTGACGAGGTGGCCTTGGAACTGCTGACACTGACCGGCCCGCTCGCCGTCTCCTCTGCCAACCGCACCGGCCAGGCACCGGCGCAAACCGCGGCAGCGGCGCGCGAACAGCTGGCAGACTCCGTCGAGGTGTACCTGGAAGGCGGGCCGCGCCCGCTTGAAGGTGAAGCGGGCGTCCCGTCAACCATCGTGGACGCCACCGGGCCCATCCTCCGCGTGGTCCGCAACGGGTCGGTCAGCCTCGACCGGCTGCGCGAGCACGTCCCCGGCGTCCTGGGGCTCGGCGAAATCCCGATGGCGGCGGAAGAACCGCACACCGAAACCGCCGGTGGGCCGGACGCCACCGTTGCGGGCGACTCCGACGCCGCTCCGGAAAACTGACATGCAGCCCAAAGTCGCCGTAGCGGCCGTCACCTTCGACCGCCACGAGGAGTTGGCCCTGCTCCTGGCAGGCCTGGCCGCCCAAACCGCTCCCATCCATTCCATCGCCCTGGTGGACTCCGGCACCGTCCCCGCCACCGACGTCGTCAACGCCGTGGGCGCGGACAACATCAACTACCTGCGCTCCGAAGCAAACCTTGGCGGCGCCGGCGGGTTCGCCTACGCCATCCTCGCCGCCATGGCCAGTGGCGCCGAATGGATCTGGATGATGGACGACGACGGCCACCCGGAGGACGCCACCTGCCTGGCCGAACTGCTCCACACCGCCGACGAGCACCAGCTGGACATCATCAGCCCGCTGGTAGCCGCCACCGCCGATCCCAACCGGCTCTCCTTCAATTTCCGCATCAACGGCCTGCTGACCAACGACAGGTCCCGGCTCGCGCCCATGGGCTACCTCCCGGACATGGTGCACTTCTTCAACGGCGCGCTGATCCGGACCGAGGTCTTCTACAAGATCGGCATCCCTGACGTGAAATTCTTTATCCGCGGGGATGAAGTCGATTTCCTGTCCCGGGTGAAGAAGGCAGGCCTGAAATACGGCACCCTGGCCACCGTCGCCGTGCAGCACCCCGCCACGTGGACCGAGATGAAGCCGGTGTTCGGCGGCTTCATCACGCCCGTCATCCCGGAGGGCGAGTTCAAGCGCTACTGCTATTTCCGCAACCGCGGCTACCTGACCCGGAAATACCGCAACCTGCGCTGGTTCAGCGCCGACATCGTCGGTTTCCCGTACTACTTCCTGAAGAACGGTGACTTCAAGGGCCTGGCACACTGGTTCGGCGCCTACTCGACGGGCTTCCGCGGCAAGGGCTTCGGCTCGCCCGCGGAACTGATGTCCGCCAGGAACTAGGCCGCCGTGGACAACCTGTACGCCGTCGTCGTCACATTTAACCGGGCCGACTTCCTGCGCAACCTGCTCCACTCCTTCACCGGGCCGGGCAGCGCTCCCGCGCAGGTCCTGGTGGTGGACAACGCCAGCACCGACCACACGGCCGACGTCGTGGCGCAGGCGATGTCCGCCGGCGGACCGCCCATCCGGTACGTGCGGCTGGACCGGAACGTCGGCGGCGCCGGCGGCTTTTCCCGCGGCGTCGAACTCGCACTGGAGTCGGGGGCCGAGTGGCTGTGGCTGATGGACGACGACGTCGAGGTCCTTCCCGGCGCCGTGGACGCCTTCGACAAATTCACGCCCGAGTATTCCTGCATGATCGGCCGCCGGTACGACGCCAACGGCAAACCCTTCTTCTGGCAGCACCATTTCGTGGAATCGCTGGGCGTCTTCCTGCCGGTCTCGCGGGACGTGTTCAAGAACTCGGACGTGTTCCGCACCAACGTGGGGAATTTCGAGGGCATGCTGGTCAAGGCCTCGGTGGCCCGGGAGATCGGACTGCCGGACCCGCGCTTCTTCATCACCTGGGACGACCTCATCTACGGCTGGCTCGCGGCACAACGGACGCCGGTGGTGTACGTGAACGCCTTCGTCATCAAGAAGGTCCGTGCCCAGCGGCAGGTGGACCTGGGGCTGCGCCACCTCAATGATTCCTCCGACCTCAGCCGGCGCTACGTGATGCGCAACCGAGGACACGTGGCGCACTACCTGAAGGCGTACGGCAAGTACAACCGGGCCGGTTTCGCGGCGGGGACGGCCTTGACTTTCCTCAAGGAAGTAGCCCGGCTGGTCCTGGTGGAACGCACCCTTGAGGGCTCCGGCGCGCTGTGGCGCGGATGGCGCGAATCACGCACGATCCTCTCGGACACCGGGTGGAATCCCATGCCTCCGGTGCCCGCGCATCCGGGAAGTGGTAGCCGAAGAGATTAGTATCGTTCTAGGTCCCGACGCCGTCCGACGGTTTTGCGGCGGGGCATTTTGCAAAAAGGCGCTGGCCGCCGTGGTAGTGGAAGTCGGTTGCATCTTCTGTTGAGTACAAAATCTGAAACGCGCGCACCCGCCGCCGTACGGGACGAGAAACCCGCCATCTGGATCTGGATCCAGATGTTCCTCGACTCCATGTCGTGGGTTGTGGCCATCGTCCTGGCGCTGCTGCTGCGCTATGAGATGGGTATCCGGGTGGAGCAGTTCGCCGGTGCCTTTGCCATCGCTGCCATCGCCGTCGTCGTCCAGATGCTGGCAGGATACTCACTGGCCTTGTACCGGGGCCGCTATCCGTTCGGCAGCTTCCAGGAAGCCCGGGCACTGGTGTTCGTCACGGTCATCGTGGCCGCCTCCATTACCGCCAGCCTGCTGGTCCTCTATGAGGCCATCAACATCGGCCGCAGCGTCGGCCTGATCGCTTTCCCGTTCGCCTGCCTGTTCATGGGCGCCGCGCGCTACGCCAAGCGGCTCTACGCCGAAAGCAAGACCCGCCCCGGAGACGGGGCACAAAATACGCTGGTCTACGGCGCGGGGTTCCTCGGCAATTCTTTGGTGACCCGGATGCTGCAGGACCCGGACTCGCCCTACTTCCCTGTGGGCCTGGTGGATGACGACCCCGCCAAGAAGCACCTGCGCCTCTCCGGTGTCCAGGTGCAGGGCCGCGGGGACGACCTCCCCGCCATCATCCGGCGCACCCGGGCAACCGTCCTCGTGGTTGCCTTCGCCAACGTCGAGGCCGGCCTGGTGCGCCGTATCTCCGACGCCGTAGCCGGGCTCAACGTCCGCGTCCTGGTCCTGCCGCCGCTGCGGGACATGCTCGGCAGCGGTGCGCCCGCGGGATTCTCCGATTTCCGCGATGTGGCAGTTGAAGACCTGATCGGCCGGCGCCCCGTGGACATCAAGGTCGACGAAATTGCCGGCTACATCACGGGCAAGCGGGTGCTGGTGACCGGCGCCGGGGGTTCCATCGGCTCGGAACTCTGCCGCCAGATCGTGCAGTTCGACCCGGCGGAACTGATCATGCTGGACCACGACGAAACCGGGCTGCAACAGACCCAGATATCCATCACCGGCCGCGGCCTGCTGGCCGGCCGCGACACAGTCTTGGCCAACATCCGCGACGGCGAGGCCCTCCAGGAGATCTTCGCTGACCGGCGGCCCGAAGTGGTGTTCCACGCGGCAGCACTCAAGCATGCTCCGCTGCTCCAGCAGTACCCCGTGGAGGCCTGGAAGACGAACGTGTGCGGCACGTTGAACGTGCTGCGCGCTGCCCGCCGGGCAGGCGTCTCGAACTTCGTTAACATTTCCACCGACAAGGCCGCCAACCCCACCACAGCCCTTGGCCACTCCAAGCGGGTGGCCGAAAAGCTGACCGCCTGGATGGCCGGGCAGACCCATAAGAAGTTCGTCTCCGTCCGCTTCGGCAACGTCATGGGCAGCCGAGGCTCCATGCTGCCGCTCTTCACCGAACAGATTCGCGTCGGAGGTCCGGTCACAGTCACCGACCCCGATGTCACGCGCTTCTTCATGACCATTCCCGAAGCCTGCCAGCTGGTGATCCAGGCCGGTGCGATCGGTGCCGGCGGCGATGTCCTCATCCTTGACATGGGCGAACCGGTCCGGATCCTCGATGTTGCACAACGCATGATCGCCATGTCCGGCAAGGACGTGGAGATCATTTACACCGGGCTGCGGCCGGGGGAGAAGCTGCACGAGGAACTGGTGGGTGCCGGAGAATTGGACAAGCGCCCCCTGCACCCCAAGATTTCGCACACCCGGGCGACCGAGCAGGATCCGGACAAGCTCGACCTCAACGTCTGGCTGGCCCGCTGTGAAGCGGAACAGGGCGTCAGCATCAGCGACATTCCCGACGACGAGGCCGATGACACGGGCGCCATCAGGGTTGCGTCATGACGCCGCTGCTGCTGGTGGCACTGGCAACCCTGCTGGCCAGCCTCCTCCTCCCGTTCGCGGTGAAGCCGTGGTTGGTCCGGATGGGGGTGGTGGACGTCCCCTCCGCCCGTTCATCGCACGTCAAGGCAACCATCCGAGGCATGGGTGTCGCTGCCGCACTCGCCACCGTCATCGGCTACGCGGCAGCTCTCCTCCTGGGCGTCGTCACCGTTGACCGTTCCGTGTCCGCCGTCGTCCTGGCGATCATTGTGGCTTGCGCCGTCGTCGGCTGGATCGAGGACCTGCGCGGCCTGTCCATCCGCGGCCGCGCGGCTGCCCAGCTAGGTATCGGAGCCGTCGGGTCCGTGGTCCTGATCGTGCTGACCGGGCAGTCCTTCTGGTGGCTGCCGCTCGCGGCGCTGGCGATCGCGGCGTACGTCAACATTGCCAACTTCATGGACGGCGTCAACGGTATCTCGGGCCTGCACGGGGTCACCGCCGGCGGGGCCTACGCGCTGGCCGGTATGCTGGCGGAACAACCGTGGCTCACGGCGGGCGGAGCCGTGCTTGCGATGTCCTTCCTCGGGTTCCTGCCATGGAACCTGGGCCGGGGCTCGGTCTTCCTGGGCGACGTCGGCAGCTACCTGCTCGGCGCATCCGTGGCCGCCCTCGCCGTAGCGGGCTTCCTCGGCGGGGTCTACGTGGAGTACGTCCTCTCGCCCATCCTGGTGTATGCCGCTGACACCGGCTACACGCTGCTTCGGCGGATCAAAGCGGGGGAGCGCTGGTACGCATCCCACCGTGAGCACGTCTACCAGCGGCTCACGGACGTCGGCTTCTCGCACCTGCAGTCGGCTGCCGCCGTTACTGCCTGCACGGTCGCCGTCATCATCCTCGGCTTTGTCGCCGCCACCGCGTCGTTGCCGGTGGTGGCCCTGTGCGTTGCCGGCACGGTCCTGGTCCTCGTGGTGTACCTGGCCAGCCCGGACCTGCTGGGACGTCGCCGCCGCAGGTCCAAAGTCACACGGCTGCCGGTGACCTAGCCATGTTCTATCTCGTGTAGAATTTAGGGGCAGCCCAAGCTGCTCCTCCACCCTTTACCTCCTGGCGCCCAGCCGTGGGGTGCCGACGATTGGGATCGAATGACCTCCAACGCCGAGTCCGGACCCGCGTCCGGCCATGGCCACGTTGGCTCTTCGGGTCCCACCCGCTCGCTCTGGCTGAACCTGCTAAAGCGCAGTTCGATTGCCGCCACGGCAGGACTTGCGCTATGCGCCGTTCCTGCCGCGCTCCTTAATGGAGCAAGCGGGGCAGTTTCCAGTTTCCTCGGTGGCCTGCTGGTGATGCTGTTCTTCGGAATCAGCCTGCTGGTTGGCCACTTCGTGGGACGCCGTAATCCGTCCGGCGCGATTGGCGTGTTCGTAGCCACCTACTTCATCAAAGTAGTTGGCTTCGCGGTCGTCCTGTTCGTGGTCGGGGCTCCGGCATGGCTCCACGGACGCTGGTTCGTCATAGGTGCCGTGGTCGCCGTCGTCCTCTGGCAGGCTGCCGAGATCCATGGCTTCAGCAAAGCCCGCCTCCAGATCTACAACGATCCGGAAGAGAAGGGACCCACCGATGCGTAACCCGAAGAAATCCGACGCTGCCGGAAACGGCAGGCGCCGATCCAACGGCTCCGCACCCGGTGAATCCGAGGCTTCGACGGACGGCGGCTACAACGCTGGAATGGCGGTGTTCAGCTACATCATTGGCGGAATCATCGTCTGGAGTTTGATAGGGTTGGGACTGGATTACGTGTGGGGAACGCGCTGGATCGTGCTCGCAGGCGCTCTGCTTGGAGCCGTCGGAGGTTTTTACCTTTCCCATATGCATGGCCTTACCAGTTCTCGCACAAACGCTGGTGATCGCCATGCTGCCAGCGGGCCGTCCCAGGACGGCAACACTAATGCCAAATAATTTCACAGGGGGAACAGCAGGCTGTCAGGCTGCCGGACCCCGCCCAACGCCCAATGATGGACACTGCAGAGAGGAAACGCGTTGATCGCGCTTGCGCTCCCGGCCCAAGATTCAGGAGAGTTCACTCCTCCTGGAATTAACGAAATGCATTTGCCGGCAATCCTGCCGTGGGGTGCCGCAGAAGGATTCTCCAAGCAGATGCTGCTGGTCCTCCTCTCTGTCGTCTTTATCGCCGTCTTCTTCGTGCTCGCCGCACGCAAGCAGCAGCTGGTACCCGGCAAGCTCCAGTTCGCCGGCGAGGCCGCCTACGGCTTCGTCCGCAACGGAATTGCCAAGGACATCATCGGCGGCAGGGACTTCATCAAGTACGTCCCGCTACTGTTCAGCCTGTTCTTCTTCATCCTGGTCAACAACATCTACGGCGCCATCCCGGTGTTCCAGCTCCCCACGTTCTCGCACGTGGGTGGAGCGTATGTGCTGGCCGGCCTCGTCTACGTGACCTGGATCGCCATCGGCATCAAGAAGAACGGCCTGCGCTACTTCAAGCTGGCAACCGTGCCCTCCGGTGTCCCGTGGTACATCCTGCCGATCGTCATCCCGATCGAGATCATCTCCAACTTCGTCGTCCGGCCCGTCACGCACAGCCTCCGTCTGTTCGCGACCATGCTCGCCGGCCACCTCATCGTGATGATCGCCGGTTCCGGCATCGAGTACCTGATCATGCAGGAGAACTTCCTGCTCAAGGGCACGTCGGTCCTTGTCCTGGCCGGTGCCATCGCCATGTACATGCTTGAAGCCCTGATCATGGTCCTCCAGGCCTACGTCTTCACGCTGCTGACCGCGATCTACATCGAAGGCGCACTCCACGCCGACAGCCACTAGGCACGCCGTCGGGGCGCCTGGTCCCTGACGGCACACACAGAATTCCCCTCGCGGGGATGAAGCAACCCAAACAACCTGCCACACAAGTGGCATCTTGAAAGGAAAAAAAATGGAAGGCTCCATCAACGGCTCCCTCAACCTCATCGGCTATGGCCTCTCGGCTATCGGCGGTGGTATCGGTGTGGGTCTCGTGTTCGCTGCCTACATCAACGGCGTTGCACGCCAGCCGGAAGCCCAGCGCGTCCTGCAGCCCATCGCATTCCTTGGCCTGGCGCTGACCGAAGCACTCGCCATCCTGGGCCTGGTCTTCGCTTTCGTTCTCAAGTAAACCCTGAGAACTTCAGCGAACATTCAGAACCGAGTAGATAAAGGACGGGTGAAATATGCATCAGCTGAACATCTCAGCCGCCGCTGAGGGCGACGTCAACCCCCTTATTCCCAATGGCTGGGAAATGCTGGTTGTCTTCGTTGGCTTTGCCATCCTCTTTTTCATCGTGGTCAAGTATGTTGTCCCGATGTTCGAGAAGACCTTCGCCGAGCGTGCCGAGGCCATTGAAGGCGGCATCGCCAAGGCTGAAAAGGCCCAGGCTGAGGCGTCTGCTGCACTCGAAGAGTACAAGCAGCAGCTGACCGACGCCCGCACCGAAGCAAACCGCATCCGTGAGGAAGCCCGCGCCGAAGGTGCCCAGATCCTCGCGGATCTCAAGGAAAAGGCGGCAGCAGAGTCTGCCCGCATCACCGCGCAGGCCCACGCACAGATCGAATCCGAGCGCCAGGCGGCCGTTGTGTCCCTGCGCTCCGAGGTTGGCACCCTGGCAACCACCCTGGCAGGCCGCATCGTGGGCGAGTCCCTCGATGACGACGCCCGTTCAGCACGGGTCGTGGACCGCTTCCTGGCAGATCTGGAGTCCCAGAACGCAGGTGCAGCTAAATAATGGCAGGCGTATCGAGCGAATCGCTGGCAACAGCCCTGGCCGCCCTGGAAGCGAAGCTTCCGACGGCATCACTGCAGCTGGCAAAGGAACTCTTCGGAATTCTGGGAACGGTGGACAGCTCGGCTGGTTTGCGCCGTGCCCTGACTGACCCCTCCCGCAGCGGCGACGAGAAATCGGCGCTGGTCAGGCAGCTGGTTGGCGGAAAAGTCTCCGCTGATGCGGCTGAGATCGCGGGCGGACTGGCCAGCTCACGCTGGGCATCGGCGCGCGACATCGGCGATGCACTCGAGACTCTTGCCGCAACGGTGGTCATTTCCGTTGCTGAAAACAAGTCGGCCGTTTCTGCCTCCGGAATCACTGGCCTGGAAGAACTGGAAAACGATCTGTTTTCCTTCAACCAGGCTGTTGCCTCCAGCCACGAGGTACAACGTGCTCTGTCCGAACCGCAGGCCAGTGCGGCAGCCAAGGCTACCCTCGCCGAGAGGCTGGCGCCTGGCGCCAGCGAAGAAGCCAAGGTGCTCATCACCCAGGCCGTCACCCAGCCCCGCGGCATCAAGCCCACCCGGCTGGTGGAACGGTTTGCCGAACTGGCGGCCAAGCGGCAGCAGCGCTGGATTGCAACAGTCAGCGTGACCCGGCCGTTGTCGCAGACACAGCTTGCGCGCCTCCAGGCGGGCATGAACGCACTGTACGGGCGGGAACTGAAGGTCAACGTCATTGTTGACCCGTCGCTCATTGGCGGAATCCGCGTCCAGGTGGGCGACGAGGTACTCGATGCCTCGGTCCTTACCCGGCTGGGAGAACTGCAACGCCAGCTGGCCGGCTAGCCGGACAAGCACAACCAAACTGATAGAAACCCCGGTCACCGTTTGCGGTGATCACAAACAGGAGAGCAGGGACTGCAGATGGCCGAATTGACCATCAACGCCGACGACGTCCGTAATGCGCTGAACGAGTTCGCGGCGTCCTACGAACCCGGGAACGCAGAGCGCGTAGAGGTCGGCCGCGTAACCGCCGCAAGTGACGGAATCGCCCGTGTTGAGGGCCTTCCCTCGGTCATGGCGAACGAGCTGCTGCGCTTTGAGGACGGCACCCTGGGCCTGGCCCAGAACCTTGACGTCCGCGAGATCGGCGTCATCGTCCTCGGTGACTTCACCGGCATTGAAGAAGGCCAGGAAGTCCACCGGACCGGGCAGGTTCTGTCCGTTCCCGTGGGCGACGCCTTCCTCGGCCGCGTTGTGGACCCGCTGGGCGTGCCCATCGACGACCTCGGCGAGATCAAGGCCGAGACCACCCGCGCCCTGGAGCTCCAGGCTCCCGGCGTGACCCAGCGCAAATCGGTTCACGAGCCGATGCAGACCGGCCTGAAGGCCATCGACGCGATGATCCCGATCGGCCGCGGCCAGCGCCAGCTGATCATTGGCGACCGCCAGACTGGCAAGTCCGCCATCGCGATCGACACCATCATCAACCAGAAGGCCAACTGGGCTTCCGGCGATGTCACCAAGCAGGTCCGCTGCATCTACGTCGCCATCGGCCAGAAGGCGTCCACGATTGCCGCCATCCGGCAGACGCTGGAGGACAACGGCGCGCTGGAGTACACCACCATCGTGGCTTCTCCCGCCTCCGACCCCGCAGGCTTCAAGTACCTTGCACCGTACGCCGGTTCGGCCATCGGCCAGCACTGGATGTACGGCGGCAAGCACGTCCTCATCGTGTTCGACGACCTGTCCAAGCAGGCCGAGGCCTACCGTGCAGTGTCCCTGCTGCTCCGCCGCCCGCCGGGACGCGAAGCCTACCCGGGCGACGTCTTCTACCTGCACTCCCGCCTGCTGGAGCGTTGTGCCAAGCTCTCCGACGAGCTCGGTGCCGGCTCCATGACGGGCCTGCCGCTGATCGAGACGAAGGCGAACGACGTGTCCGCCTACATCCCGACCAACGTCATCTCCATCACCGACGGCCAGATCTTCCTCCAGTCGGACCTCTTCAACGCCAACCAGCGCCCCGCTGTTGACGTTGGTGTCTCGGTGTCCCGCGTTGGCGGTGCAGCCCAGGTGAAGTCCATGAAGAAGGTCTCCGGTACTTTGAAGCTGGACCTGGCCCAGTACCGCGACATGCAGGCGTTTGCCATGTTCGCATCCGACCTGGATGCTGCATCCCGCCAGCAGCTGACCCGTGGTGCCCGCCTGATGGAACTGCTGAAGCAGGGCCAGTACTCACCGTTCCCGGTCGAGGACCAGGTTGTTTCCATCTGGGCCGGAACCAACGGCTACCTGGACGACGTTCCCGTCGAGGACATCAGCCGGTTCGAGGCTGAATTCCTGGAGCACCTGCGCCACAAGTCCTCGATCCTGACGACGCTGGCACAGACCAACGTCCTGGACGACGACACCGTCGCAGCTCTGAAGTCCTCGATCGTGGACTTCAAGAAGGGCTTCTTCGGCGAGGGTGACAACCACCTGGTAGGCGCCGGCCACGAGGAGCACGACGCTATCTCCGAGGGCGAAGTCGACCAGGAAAAGATCGTCAAGCAGAAGCGCTAGTTCCGCACTGCCGGGTGTGCCGGGCCGCCTAGGTCCGGCACACCCGGCGACGGAATGTTAGGAAAGGATAAGTATGGGAGCCCAGATCCGGGTCTACCGCCAGAAGATCAGCTCGACCACGTCGATGCGCAAGATCTTCAAGGCGATGGAACTGATCGCTACCTCGCGCATCGGGAAGGCCCGTGCGCGCGTAGCAGCTTCACTGCCTTACGCGAACGCGATCACGCGCGCCGTTTCTGCTGTCGCCAGCCAAAGCGAAATCGACCACCCGCTGATCACTGAGCCGGAGCAGATCCGCCGTGCCGCAGTCCTGGTAATCACCTCGGACCGCGGCCTGGCAGGTTCGTACTCGGCCAGTGTCCTCAAGCAGGCGGAAGGTCTCAACGAGCTGCTCCGCGCCGAAGGCAAGGAAGTCAAGACCTACGTCGTGGGCCGCAAAGCCCAGGCCTACTTCGATTTCCGGAACCGCGAGTACGCGCGGGTCTGGACCGGAGGTACCGACGCACCCGAGTTCGCTACTGCCCGTGAAATCGGCGCAGCGTTGCTGGCAGAATTCGCGACCGACTTCGAAGACGGCGGCGTGGACGAGATCCATGTTGTCTACACCCGCTTCAAGTCCATGGTCACCCAGGAGCCGACGGTCATCCGTCTGCTCCCGCTTGAAGTAGTGGAAGAGCAGGCTGAATCTGAATCGGATCTCCTGCCGCTGTACGAGTTCGAACCGGAAGCCGAGCGTGTCCTTGACGCCCTGCTGCCGCGCTACATCGAATCCCGTATCTTCGCAGCCATGTTGCAGGCAGCAGCTTCCGAGCTCGCAGCCCGCCAGCGGGCGATGAAGTCCGCAGGCGACAACGCAACGGACCTGATCAAGAAGTACACGCGTCTGCGCAACACGGCCCGCCAGGCCGAAATTACGCAGGAACTCTCCGAGATTGTTGCCGGTGCCGACGCCCTCGCGTCCTAGCCTGCAGTGCCCCGGTTCCGCGTAACCAGCACCACCACAGATAAACTTAACCCCACGCCATCTACTGAATGAAGTGAGAGAGATGACTGCCACTGCTACCGAACACGTAGCCGCAACGTCCGGTGCAACCGGCCGTATTGCGCGCGTAATCGGCCCGGTTGTCGACGTCGAATTCCCGGCTGACGCAATCCCGTCGATCTACAACGCCCTCACCACCGAGATCACTCTCAACGGTGAGACCAAGACCATCACGTTCGAGACCTCCCAGCACCTGGGCGACAACCTCGTGCGCGCCATCTCCCTGCAGGCAACCGACGGCCTGGTCCGCGGCACCTCCGTGGTTGACAGCGGCGCCCCCATCTCCGTGCCCGTCGGCGACGGAGTCAAGGGCCACATCTTCAACGTGCTGGGCCAGCCCCTGGACGTTGCCGAGTCGGAACTGGACATCAGCGAACGCTGGCCGATCCACCGCAAGGCTCCGAGCTTTGCTTCGCTCGAAGGTTCCACCGAGATGCTCGAAACCGGCATCAAGGTCATCGACCTCCTCACCCCGTACATCAAGGGTGGAAAGATCGGCCTCTTCGGCGGCGCCGGCGTGGGCAAGACCGTCCTGATCCAGGAAATGATCACCCGTGTTGCCCGCAACTTCGGTGGTACTTCCGTGTTCGCCGGTGTTGGCGAGCGTACCCGTGAAGGTAACGACCTTTGGGTTGAAATGGAAGAGGCAGGCGTCCTCAAGGACACCGCCCTTGTCTTCGGCCAGATGGATGAGCCGCCGGGAACGCGCCTGCGCGTGGCCCTGTCCGCCCTGACCATGGCGGAGTACTTCCGCGATGTCCAGAACCAGGACGTGCTGCTGTTCATCGACAACATCTTCCGGTTCACCCAGGCCGGCTCCGAGGTCTCGACCCTGTTGGGCCGCATGCCCTCGGCCGTGGGCTACCAGCCCAACCTTGCCGATGAGATGGGCCTCCTGCAGGAGCGCATCACGTCCACCAAGGGCCACTCCATCACCTCGATGCAGGCCATCTACGTTCCCGCGGATGACTACACCGACCCGGCTCCGGCAACGACCTTCGCCCACTTGGACGCGACCACGGAACTTTCCCGTGAAATCGCCTCCCGTGGCCTGTACCCGGCCGTTGACCCGCTGACGTCCACGTCCCGAATCCTGGATCCCCAGTACATCGGCAAGGACCACTACAACACGGCTGTCCGCGTGAAGCAGATCCTGCAGAAGAACAAGGAACTCCAGGACATCATCGCCATCCTCGGTGTCGATGAGCTCTCCGAAGAGGACAAGATCGTCGTGTCGCGTGCACGCCGCATCCAGCAGTTCCTCTCGCAGAACACTTACACCGCCAAGCAGTTCACCGGCGTTGAGGGCTCCACGGTTTCCATCAAGGACACCGTCGAAGGCTTCTCGGCGATCTGCGACGGCGAACTCGACCACATCGCGGAGCAGGCGTTCTTCAACGTCGGTGGCCTCGATGACGTTGAGCGCCAGTGGGCCAAGATCCAGGAACAGACCAAGTAGTATGGCTGAGCTTGAGGTTGAGATTGTCGCAGCGGACCACTTTGTGTGGTCCGGAGCGGCCAAGATGGTCAAGGCCCGCACCAGCGATGGTGAAATCGGAATCCTGCCCGGCCACTCGCCCCTGCTGGCGATCCTGGCCGAAGGTGAACTGGCCATCCAGCCAGTGTCAGGGGACCGCATCGCGGTAGATGTTGACGGTGGGTTCTTCTCCGTGGACAACAACCGTGTGGTCATCGTTGCTGACAACGCCCAGCTGGGCGGCTCGGCTACCGCTGGGATCCGCTAGCACGACCTTGATGGACGCGCCGGGTATTTCGTTCATCGCACTGGCAATCGTGTTCGGATTGCTGATTATTGCACTGTGCCTTTCGGGGGTGCGCCGTTTCAACTTGCGGCGCGCCCTCGGCACTGTGGACGCCTCCATTTGCGTTGCTGGTAACAGCTGGCAAATGGGGGTTTGTCGTTATCAGGACAACGACCTTGAGTGGTTTCGGTTGATCTCCCTGAGCGTTCGCCCGAAGTACACCTTCAAACGCAGTTCGCTGGAGCTCCTGGGCAGGCGCAAGCCCACAGAAGCCGAAGCAGTCAAGGTCCAGCCGGACGTGGTCATCGTCGAACTCCGCTACGAGGGACAGGACCTGCACCTGGCCATGAAGTTCGACGCATACACGGGACTTTCGTCATGGCTCGAAGCCGGTCCTGTCATCGGCGTAGGGACCTGGCGCTAGCCACGTGGACTGGCTTTCAGATATCCGGCTTACGGACGGCCCCCTGTTTGGGACTGTCCTGGTATTGGGATTGGGCGGCGCGGCCTACCTCCTGGTACCACCTTCCCGCGCCTGGGAAACTTTGGGCTTGCGTACGCGTGCCTGGGCAATCCGTGTTTTCATTGCCATCGCCGCAGCATTCGTTCTGGTAGCAACCGTCCACTGGGTCATGATCAACGTCCTTACCGTCTTTCCGGAGGACATCCCGGGCCCTGTTCTCCTGTGGTTCGTGCCGGGTGTTTCGGCCGTCATCCTGGGAATCCTGAGGCTGCCGCGGACCTCCTGGACCCATTATGGGAGCGGCTTTGTCGCAGCGCTCCTGGTGGTGGCCCTCTCTACCCTCCAAATCAATGCCTACTTCGGCCTGAACCGGACTGTCAGTGACTTGCTGGGGACCGCGCTGGCCCGAATTCCCGTCCTTGAACAGGAGCTTATGCGCCACCCCGGCGAATCCGACGGCGTGCCGCTCCAGGGCTGGAAGCCGGCTGGTGACCTGCCTGCCGGCGGTGTCCTGCGGAAGACAGCCATCCCGGGAACGTTGTCCGGGATGAGCAACCGGGATGCCTACATCTACCTCCCGCCGGCCTATTTCGCCGCCAACCGTCCCGCCCTGCCGGTGCTCGTCCTGGTGGCCGGCCAGCCCGGCGGTCCCGCGGACTGGCTTACCGGCGGTGCAATCCGTGGCCACATGGATTCGTTTGCCGCGGCGCACGGGGGAGTGGCACCGGTGGTGGTCATCCCCGACCCCAACGGATCACAGTCCGCCAACACCATGTGCATGGACAGCAAGATCGCGAAGGCGGACACGTACCTGTCGCAGGACGTGCCGCGGTGGATCAGTTCGACCCTGGCCGTTGACACCAACCACAGCCACTGGGCCGTGGGTGGATTCTCGTTCGGCGGCACGTGCGCCATCCAAATGGGAACCAGGCACCCGGACGTGTACGCGGACGTGCTCGGGTTCTCCAGCGAGGCCGAGCCCGCCGTCGCCAAGGAGCGGCAAAAGACCATCGACGCAGCTTTCCCCGGGAACCCGGACGAATTCATCAAGCAGACTCCACTGGAGATCATGAAACACCAACGGTTTGAGACCAGCGGCATGTACCTGACCGCGGGCCAGAACGATCCGGAGTTCGTGGGGAACCTCCATACGCTCGCCACGGCAGCCAGGGACGCCGGCTTCACCGTGCAGGCGCAGGAGGTTGAACGCACCGGACACTCCTGGGACACGTCGTCAAAGCGCTTCGGCGATGCCCTGACATTCCTTGGCAGCCAATGGGGGCTGCAGTGGTGAGCGCCAGGAAACCGGACCGCACAGCGGCGTTGATGTGGGCCACCGTTGGCCGTCCCGCCGTGCAGCAAACCCTTGACACGCTCAAATCCATGCCGTTCACCTTGGGTGTCGTGGCAGTGTTCCTGGTGGCAGCCGCCGCGACGGGAAGCTTCCTGGACGGCCCGCCGGAACAACTCCTGGGACTTGCCTCGGTCAGCGGGCCAGGCCTTCGTGCCGGCAAGTGGTGGTCCCTTTTCACCAGCATGTTCTTTGCCACCAACCCGTTGGCCTACCTCACGGCGTCTTTGATGATGATCCTGCTGCTGGGCCTGGCCGAGCGCAGGCTGGGACGCCGCGCCGCCGTCGGACTCTACTTTGGCGGGCAGTTCGCCGCAGTCACCGTCTTCCTCCTGGTCACCCAAGTGGCCGTGTATGTCGGCGACGGCTGGCTGGACCACATGGCGGGCGACATCCTGATCGGACCCTACGCCCCGGTCTTGACCGCAGGCCTGGCAGCCAGTGCCCGGATCACCCTGCTGTGGCAGCGCCGGCTCCGTACCGCGGTGTTGTCCGTGTCGATCCTGCTGGTCCTCTACGTTGGCCACGCTGAAACGGTGATCGGCCTCATCGGTGCCCTCCTTGGCCTCCTGGCGGGCTGGTGGATCCAGGGCGACCAAGGGCGGCTCCACCGGCACCGTTCCACCGGCCGCGAAACCAGGAACCTCCTGGCCCTCACGGTCGCAGTCTTTGCCGTGGGGCCGATCCTGACCGGTATTACACGGGCTCCCACGGGCCCGCTGGCACTGCTGCGCGACGTCGTCCTCAGCCCGATGCCTACGCTCAGCCAGCTGGTGTTCAACTGCGGGGCAACGGTGGACGCTTCCTGCCTGGAAACCGGCAGGGGCGGGTTTGCCGGGCCATTCGGCCTGGCGCTGGCAGTGGTGCCGGTCATCCTGCTGCTTATCTGCGCGGACGGCATGCGCCGCGGCCGCAGGCTGGCACTCAACATCGCCCTTGCCATCCAGCTGGCCGTGACGGCCCTGGCGGCTGTCTACCTGGCCCTGTTCGCCCTGGTCCCGTCACGCCTTCAGTCCACCCATTCGACGCCGTTGTCTTCGGCCTTCGCCCATGTTCTTCCCTTGGTGATCGTTCCGCTGCTGCTTGCGGTCGTCCTGTGGCTCAACCGCCGCCAGTTCCGTGTCCAGACCCGGCCCGGCGCACGGCGGACGCTCGCTGCGGTGGTCTGCGGCACGTGGCTTGCCCTGGCCGGTTCCTACACGGTGGCGTGGTTCCTGTCCGGCGGCCTTGCCCGGGACGGCGGTCTGCTGGGCCTCTTCGGCGAATTGGCGCGGCAGTACGTGCCCGTCCCCATTCCGCAGAATTTCCGCCGTGTTTTCGCGGAGCGGGACAGCGCCGAGGCGCTACTCTTCGCCTACTCCGGACCGGTGTTCTGGATTGTCGCCCTGGTGGCGGTGTGGTGGGTCCTCATCGGGCGGCACCATGGCCTGGGATTCGGCCGGCAGGACCGGGACCGTGCCCGCGAGCTGCTTCATCAAGGCGGCGGCCCGCTGTCCTGGATGGCGCTGTGGGAGCCCAACACGTACTGGTTCAGTCCGGACGGCGCCGGTGCCATGGCCTTCCAGCAGCACGGAACCGTGGCGTTGACCCTGGGGGGCGCCCTCGGCGACCGCCGGGTGGAGCAGCAGGTGACTGAGGGGTTCCTGGACTACTGCCGCACGCAGGCGCTGATCCCTGCGCTTTATTCGTGTGACGACACCCTGTGGCCGGCGTTGCGGGAACGGGGCTTTTCGCGGGTGGCAGTGGCGCAGGAGACGCGGCTGAGGCTGAATGAACTGGAGTTCAAGGGCAAAGAATGGCAGAACGTCCGGACCGCATTGAACCGGGCCTCGAAGCTCGGCGTCCATGCCGTATGGGGCTCCTACCATTCGCTGCCTGCTGCCCTGCGTTCCCGGCTTAACGAGGTATCGGAAGAATGGGCTGCCGGGAAGTCAGTTCCGGAAATGGGCTTCACGCTGGGGGGAGTGGACGAGCTCGACGACGCGGAGGTCCTGTGCTGCCTGGCCGTGGACGGCAACGGCACCGTCCACGGCGTGACCAGTTGGCTTCCCGTGTACGACGACGGCCGGCTGGTCAGCAGGACGCTTGACGTCATGCGCCGCGGCAGCGAGGGATTCCCCGGCGTGATGGAATTCCTGATTGCTTCCGCAGTCCTGGAGCTGAAGGATTCGGTGGACGTCATTTCCCTGTCGGGCTCACCGCTGGCCAGCCGGCCGGAGGAGCAGGCCGATGCGGGAGAAGACGCCGAAGGAGACGCCGGCGCCACCGACGAGGGGGCACAAAACCTGGTGCGCATCCTGGACCTGGTGGGTCACGCACTGGAGCCGGTCTATGGTTTCCGCTCGCTGGCAGCGTTCAAGTCCCGGTTCAAGCCGGAGTACCGCGCGCTCTATTTGTACTACCAGGATCCGCTCCACCTGCCGGTGATTGGGCGCGCACTGACCCGGGCTTACCTTCCCGGCCTCTCGCTTGCCCAGGGTGCACGCCTGGTCCGCAAACTGGTCACCTGACCGCGGAAACGGCGGTGGGCAGCCGGCCGCCGGGGATGGGCGCCTGCGGTGCTCTCCCAGCGGGCGCAAACACAAATGATCCCCGGCATTCCTGCCGGGGATCATATGCGTCGCTGACGGCCGCCGGGCGGCCGCGCAGGGTGACTAGACGAGCGTTACGCCGGTAGCCTGGGGACCCTTGGCGCCCTGGCCGATCTCGAACTGAACGCGCTGGTTCTCGTCGAGGGTCTTGAAGCCGCCGGTCTGGATCTCGGAGTAGTGAACGAAGACATCGCCATCGGAGTCATCCGGGGTGATGAAGCCGAAGCCCTTTTCAGCGTTGAACCACTTCACAGTTCCCTGTGCCATTTATTTCTCCTCATTGTGGAACTTTTTAAGACCGGCACACCTCGTGCCGACCTTGGTCACTCCGCGAGAAGAATCCTGGATTGCCTTGCCATAAAGGTCCGGCCCTGCAGGAGCTTCGCGCTCGCAACATGTCTTGCGAGCATGAAAAACACCTACACAAAGACTGAGACCAGAATTTCATGCCCATTCCCGCAGGTCAACGGCCCGAACACGAAAATGCATAAAATTTAGGTAAAAACCAGGTGACAATGATGCTCCGGGATTTCAGGCCAATTATTAGGTGCCCAAAGCAACGGGCCATCCGGTCAGAAAAGCCGGGATTCGCTGTCGTCCACGCCGCGCATCGCGTCATAGTCCAGCGTCACGCAGGCGATGCCGCGGTCGTTGGCGAGCACCTTGGCCTGTGGCTTGATCTGCTGGGCCGCAAAGATGCCGCGGACCGGCGCCAGCAGGGGATCGCGGTTAAGCAGCTCCAGGTACCTCGTCAGCTGCTCCACGCCGTCGATGTCACCCCGCCGCTTCAGTTCCACGGCCACGGTGGCGCCATCCGCGTCACGGGCCAGGATGTCCACCGGTCCGATCGCGGTGAAGTACTCGCGCCGGATCAGGGAATATCCCTCGCCCAGCGTCTCTATCTGCTCGGCCAGGAGCCGCTGCAGGTCGGCCTCGACGCCGTCCTTGATCAGCCCGGGATCCACCCCGAGGTCGTGCGAGGATTCGGTGATCTTCTCGTGGATGTTAATGATGAGCCGGTCATCGGTCTTGGCCGACTGCACGGTCCATTGCTCCACTACGCCAAGTTCCAGGTCCACCTCGTCGGGGGATGAAACCCGCAGTGTGGCAGGCGGGCTCATCCAGTTCAGCGGCTTGTAGGAACCGCCGTCCGAATGCACCAGCACAGAGCCGTCGGCCTTGACCAGCAGGAGCCTGGTAGCGAGGGGAAGGTGGGCTTTGAGCCGGCCAACGTAATCAACGGAGCAATGGGCTATGACGAGTCGCACGCCGTACAGACTACCGCGTGGAGCCGCAGGGGCCATGCCGACGACGGCCGGCCGGGAGTGCACGGAGGCGCCTGCCGGCGGGCGGCTGGGGCAGAATGGATGCATGCCGCGTTCGAACCGTCCCCGCCGTCCTGTTTCCGGCAAGGGCGCTTCCGGCAGGGGAGCGGGGCGCAAGGGCCAGGAGGTCCCGGAACTCGACCTGGAACGGGCCCGGGCCGGCATCGCACGCCGGGAGAGCGCCCCGGACGGCGAATGGATGGTCCGCACCATGACCGCCAAAAACGCGGAGAAGACCTACATTTGCCCGGAGTGCTCCACGGCCGTCATGCCCGGCGTTGCGCACCTGGTGGTCTGGAAGGACGACCACCTCTTCGGGGCGGCGGCCGGCCTCGCCGAACGGCGGCACTGGCACACCAACTGCTGGATGTCCCGCAGCTACCGGTACCACTGACCGGGCGGGCGGCGCTTGCGTGCCCGGCCCGTCCGGGCTTCGGCCACCCGGTGGTCGCTAAGCTGGAAACCATGACTTTTGATCCGGCGTCGTTCCACTTCACCCAAGCCCAGGGACCCGCTCCCATCCGTGCTTCCACCGTCCTGCCCGCCCGGCGCGAGAACATCGAGCTGCAGACGGAGGACGGCCACACCCTGGTGGGCGAACTGGCACTGCCGGAGAGCGGCCCGGTCATCGCCACGCTGATTACCCTGCACCCGCTGCCCACACACGGCGGCTTCATGGATTCCCACGTCTACCGCAAGGCCTCCTACCGCCTCCCTGCATTGGCCGGCATCGCCGTCCTCCGGTTCAACACCCGTGGCACTGCCTCACCCCGCGGCACCAGCAGCGGCGGCTTCGAGGAAGGCATTGGGGAACGGTACGACGTCGAGGCCGCCGTGCGTTTCGCCGTCGACCGCGGGCTGCCCAACCGGTGGCTGGTGGGTTGGTCCTTTGGAACGGAACTGGCGCTGATGTACGGCGCTGTTGAGCCGGTGGCCGGCCAGATCGAGGGTGCGGTGCTGCTCTCGCCTCCGCTGCACCGCGCCACTGACAAGCACCTGCAGCAATGGGCCGAATCCGGCAAGCCCCTCACCGTCCTGGTGCCGGAGCACGATGACTTCCTCCAGCCGGCCGAGGCCGCCGGGCGCTTCAGCCTGGTGCCCCAGGCGGACGTCGTGGGCGTGGCCGGCGCCAAGCACCTGTGGGTGGGCGAGAAGTACGCCGCACGGGTGTTGAACGACATCGTCGCCCGCGTCAGTCCCGAAGGATCCGGAAGGCCGCTTCCGCTGGAGTGGGACGGCCCGACGGCGACCGCCGCGTCCTGAGGGTGCGCCCACGGGGTTCCGTCCCCCCCGGGACGGGGCGGCGTCCGCTAGTGCTGGTCCTGGCGCGCGATGTAGATTTCGCGGACCAGGAGCAGTACGGCGGCCGCGGTGGGGATCGCAATCAGGGCGCCCAGGACACCCAGCAGGCTGCCGCCGGCGATGACCGAGATCACCGCCACCGCGCCCGGGACCGCCACTGCCTTCTGCATGATGCGCGGGGAGATGAAGTAGGCCTCGAACTGCAGGTACGCGAAGTAGCAGATCGCGTAAACCGCGGCCGTCTGCCAGCCCTGCGTGAGGGATACCAGCGTGACCACGATGCCCGCGATCATGCCGCCCACCAACGGAATGAAGGCGAGCAGCACCACCACGAATGCCAGCAGCAGGGCGAACGGTACGCCGACAATGGACATCACGATGAAGGCGAAGGTGGCGTTGAGCAAGGCGACGCAGGCCTGGCCGATGACGTAGTTGCCCACCGACCTGGTGATTTCCTCCGAGAGGGCGGCCACCCGCTTCCGGCGGGAACGCGGCGCCAGGCGGTAGCCCCACTTCTTCATGGCCGGCAGGGCCGCCAGGAAATACAGGCTCAGCACCAGCACGATCAGGGTGCCGAAAAGGCTGTTGGCAAGGGTTGAACCAAATCCGACGACGCCGCCGAAGATTCCGCCCATGGCTGCCGGATCGTTGACGAACTTGTTCAGTTCCTCGGTGATGCGGTCCCTGACCCCGAACTGGTCATCGACACTGCGGAAGAAATCCGAATCCATGAAGTTGCGCACCCAGTCCGGTGCCTGGCGCACGATTTCGGAGACCTGCTCAACGATCGTGGGGATCAGGGTGGCGAAAAACCCGACGACGGCGCCCATCAGCACGGCCACCGACACAAGGATTCCGGCGGGCCGGGGAATCTTCCGGTTCTCGAGCCAGCCCACCACCGGTTCCAGGCCGAGGGCGATGAACAGCGCGGCAACAATCCACAGCAACAGTTGCGTGGTGTGTGATCCGATCCAGTAGACCAGCAGCGCCAGGCCCACGCCCACCGTTCCCATGAATCCCATGTAGAGCGGATGCTGGGGGGACATGCGCGGCCCCGGATGCCCAAACTGTGGCTCATCCTCGCCGTCGTACTCCGTCTCGGGAGCCTGGCCGCCGAATTCCGGCGGCATTTCGAACCGAAGCCGCGGCTGGGCGCCGGGCAACGGCTGGCTGAGCCGGCGGACCACCTGGCCAAGGGCCGCCGCGGCGCCGCCCCGGCGTCGGGCAGCTGCCATGGCCTGCGGAGCCGGGGCCGGGACAGCCCTGCCCGGTTCCCCGGAATTTTCGGCTGCCGGGGAGGACGGGTCCGTCTTGTCAGTCACTGGTTTTTGGGGCCTGTTCCGTGCGTGGCACCGCCTTCGCGGGCCGGTGTGATGATCATCGCAAACACTATCAGCAGGCTTGTCAACAACAGCCGAAGGCGCCGCCGGTGGACCCTCGGGCTGCCCGCCCGGAGCCTGGATTCGGGGTCCCTGGTAACAAAAAGGTTACTATTGAAGGTAAACCCCCGCTGATGATAGGTGTTTCCCTTGCGTTTAAAGACTGCAGCCGCACTTGTGCTGCTCGGCCTCCTGACACTTTTGGCCGGCATCGGCCAGAGAACCATCTGGGCTCCCTCCGAGACGTTCACTGCGTCCGTACCGGCCGACGCCGCTGCGGCCCCCCTGACTGTCATTGACCAGAAGCTGCGCACACTGCACGGCGGAACCGTGAAGATCTCGGTTCAGGGCGACGGCAACTTCATGCTGGCAACGGGCCGGCCCGACGACGTCAACGCGTGGGTTGGAAAGACCGCCCATAACACCATCAACGGGGTGTCGGAGGACGGAAAGTCCCTCCAGGTAGAGCATGCCGACGGCGACGCCACGGCGCCCAACCCGGCGGGCTCGGACCTCTGGGCGTCAAATGAGAATGCCAGCGGCCAACTGGACTACACGTGGACCCCGCCGGCTGACGGCGACTGGAGCCTCCTGCTTGCCGCCGACGGCACCAAGGCGGCCCCCGCGTCGGTGTCCATCACGTTCCCGAACGATACGTCCACCCCGTGGGCTGTTCCGCTGATGGTCATCGGCGGATTGCTGGTGGTGGGCGGGGTCGTGCTCGCTTTGGTGTCCGCGCGGACCAAGGACGGCGAGGGCGGCGAGGGCGGCGGCAGCGGCTACGCCCGGCGGGCCCGGGCCCGTTCGCAGGCGCAGTCCCCAACCAAGGCCACCATGGTGGCCGCAGGTGTGGCGGCGGTGGTCCTGGCGGGATCCGGCACCGCTGCGCAGGCGGCAAGCCCCAGCCCGCAGCCTTCGGGCAGTGCGTCGTCACCGGCGGCCAAGGACGGAACCGGTTCTCCGGTCCTGTTGGAAGCCCAGTTCCGGCGGATCCTGGAGCAGGTCTCGAGCGCCACCGACGCCGGGGACGCCGCCAAGGATGCAGCGAAGCTCGCCGACCGCGTGGCCGGACCCGAGCTGGAAATCCGGACCCAGAATTACAAGATCCGTTCCCAGGTCGGCTCGTACGAGCCCCGCATGCCTGTCCGCTCCACGAAGCTGCTGACCACCGTGATCACCAGTGGCCGTGACTGGCCGAGGCAGGTGCTGGCCGTAACCCAGGGCGACGGCAACGTGGTACCGCAAATCCTGACGCTGGTCCAGCAGTCCCCGCGGGAGAACTACAAGCTGATGGAGACCACCCCCCTTCAGCCGGGCACCACGTTCCCCACCATCGGCCGCGGCGGTACGCAGACCCTGGCCGCCTCGGACAAGTCGGGGCTGCTCTACAGCGGCGAGGAAGCCATGTCCGGCCTGGCCGACAGGCTCACCTCCGCGGACTCGCCGTTCAAGGACAAGCTGGTGGAGGGTTCGTCCTCGCCGTACATCGCTGACACCCTGTCCTACCAGGCGGAGGTGGTGAAGGCCGGCGAGAACGGCAACTTCTCCTTCACCCACAAGGTGATGCCGGAAAGCACAGTGGTTTTCCGTACTTCCGACGGCGGGGCACTCGTCCTGGGCCGCATCAACTTCGGCTTCGAGGGCACCCCCAAGGCTGCCGGTGACAAGCTCAGCATTGGTGACGACGCCGCGGCCCTGGCCGGCGGCAAGGAAACCAGCACCGGCATGGTCCTGAGCTTCGCCGAATCCATGGCAGTGTACGTGCCGCCGGCGGGATCCACGGACCCGATGAAGCTCGTTGCCGCCACCCGCGGCCTGGTGGGGGCCACCTTCAAGTAGGCCCCTGACTGTATTACCACCGCCAGCGGCCGGAGTGGCTAGAGTGGGAAACATGAGTTCGCCAGCTTCCCGCCCAGTCCCTCCTGCCGCTGCCAACCTGCTTAACCTGCGCGGCGCCGTCGACCTTTCCTCGCTGAAGCGGCCCGCGGCTCCCGCCGGCGCCGCAGCTCCCGCGGCACCGTCCGGCCCGGCAGCCGCGCCGGGCCCGGTGCCTGGCCAGGAGGCACGGGAAGGCGGACCGGAGCTCACGGTCAACGTCACCGAGGCGAACTTCCAGCAGCTCGTTGAACTGTCCGCCCAGGTCCCCGTCGTGTTTGCCCTGTGGGCCTCCTACTCACCGGAGTCCGGCAGGATGCTGGAAACCCTCGAGCGCGTGGTTGCCTCTTATGGGGGCCGCCTGGTCCTGGGCGCGGCGGACATCGAAGCCTTCCCGCAGCTTGCCCAAGCCTTCCAGGTGCAGGCCGTCCCCACCGCCGTCGCCGTCCTGAAGGGGCAACCGGTGCCGCTCTTCCAAGGCGCCGCGGACGAGCAGCAGGTGCGCGGCCTGTTCGATGAGCTCCTCAAAGTGGCGGCGGCCAACGGTGTGACCGGAAGCCTCGACGGGGGGCCGGCCGGAGAGCAGGAACCCGCGCCGCTCCCGCCGCTGCACCAGGCCGCTTTCGATGCCATCGAAGCCGGCGACTACGCCGCCGCCGCGGAGGCCTACCGGCAGGCCTTGCGGGAAATGCCCTCGGACCACGAGGCGAAGGCCGGGCTGGCGCAGGTGGAATTGATGGACCGGCTGCAGCCGTTGTCCGCCCAGGACAGCGAAGCCCTCCGCACCCGCGCGGCGAACGAGCCGGACAGCCTTGACGCTCAACTGGCGGTGGCGGACCTGGACGTGGCGGGCGGCCATGTGGACGACGCCCTGAACCGCCTGGTGGCGTTCATCGGCAGGAACTTCGGCCCGGAGCGGGAAACAGCCCGCGTCCGGCTGCTGGAACTGTTCGACGTCGTGGGCGCCGGAGACGAGCGCGTGGCCAAGGCGCGCCAGGCGCTCGCACGGGTGTTGTTCTAGTGCCTGCCCTGTTCCAGCCGCTGGCCTTGAGGTCGCTGGAGCTGCAGCACCGGGGTTGGGTTTCGCCCATGTGCCAGTACAGCTGCGATCCCGACGACGGCCCGGGGGTTCCGAACGACTGGCACCTGGTGCACCTGGGCGCGTTTGCCACGGGCGGCGCCGCACTGATCCTCACCGAAGCGGCAGCCGTCAACGCCGAGGGCCGGATCAGCCCCCGCGATGCGGGCTTGTACAACGACGAGCAGGCCGGGGCCTGGCAGCGGATCACGTCGTTCGTCCACCGGAACGGGGCCGCCGATGCCAAGATCGGCGTCCAGCTGGCCCACGCGGGCCGGAAGGCGTCCACCTATTGGCCGTTCTCCGGCAAGCAGGGCAGCGTTCCGGCCGCCGAGGGCGGCTGGCCCACCGTCGGCCCGTCCGGAACCGCCTTCGAGGGGTATGCGGCCCCTGCGGCCATGACCCTGGAACAAATCCGCGGCGTCATCGCCGACTTTGCCGCCGCGGCGGTCCGCGCCGTGGACGCCGGTTTTGACACCGTGGAGATCCACGCCGCGCATGGCTACCTCCTGCACCAGTTCCAGAGCCCGCTGATCAACGAACGCGACGACGAGTGGGGCGGTGACGAAACCGGACGAAACCGGCTGACCATTGCCGTGATCGACGCCGTCCGGGCCGTCATTCCGGATTCCATGCCGTTGCTGCTCCGGATCTCGGCCACCGACTGGGCGCCCGGCGGAGTCGACCTGGCGGCTTCGGTCCGCCTGGCCCGTGAAGCTGCCGCCCACGGTGTGGACCTGGTGGACGTGTCCAGCGGCGGGGCTGTGGCGCACCAGCAGATCAAACCGGGCCTTGGCTACCAAACAGGTTTCTCCGCAGCCATCAGGCAGGAGGCGCACGTGGCCACCGGGGCGGTGGGACTCCTGACCACCCCGGGCCAGGCGGAGCACGCCATTGCCACCGGACAGGCGGACGGGGTCTTCATCGCCCGGGCGGCCCTCCGCGACCCGCACTGGTGGCTGCGCGCGGCCTTCGAACTTGGCTACGACATCAGCTGGCCGCCCCAGTACGAGCGCGCAGTGCCGCGGCGCACCTTCTGATGGCCGCCTGAGCCATGGACAACCGGCAACAGGACCACGGGCCGTCCTCCGTTGACGGTGAGCTCGAAGCCAGCATCCTGCAGCTGCTGGCATCACGGGCCGCGACGTCCAGCATCTGCCCGTCGGACGCTGCCCGCGCTGTTGGCGGGGCGGACTGGCGGGGACTGATGGAGGCTGCGCGCCAGGCTGCCCGCCGGCTGGTGGACGCGGGCGAGGTGGAGATCACCCAAGGCGGTGCCGTCGTGGATCCGGCAGCAGCCAAGGGCCCTATCCGCATCCGCAGGGCCCGGTAAGCGGAACCGGTCCGGTGCGGGTCAGCCCAGCAGGTCATCCACATAGCACCAGCGCCACTGTTCGCCGGGTTCGATGCTTCGCATGACGGGGTGCCCCGCCTCCTTGAAGTGGCGGCTGGCGTGCCGCCCTGCGGACGAATCGCAGCAGCCCACCTGCCCGCACGCCAGGCACATGCGCAGGTGCACCGGGGTGGTCCCCTCCAGTTCACAACCTGCGCAGGACGGGTTGTCGGGGACCGGGGACAGCATGGCCGCTGTCAGGTGGTCGCAGACGCCCCCGGGCTGGGCCAATCCTTCGCCGCCGCCGGCGTCCGCGGCCGAATCGAGCTCGTTGAGGGACGCGTCCAGCATGGACTCCTCTATATCCAGCCGTTCGAGGACTTCGCTGAGGACTTCATGGGCGAAGTCGCCGCCGCGGCGCAGCTCCAGGACCTTGTCCCGTTCGGCTTCCAGCATTGCCATCCGCAGCTGGGCGTAACGCTGGCTGGGTGTGCTTGACTCCGCCGCCGGCCGGCCCAGGCGTTCCCAGGCGGCCAGGCCGCGCTCCTGCGTCCGCCGCCGCAACATGTCCATGACCTCCGGGGGATCGCTCTCGCGCCGCAGCTGGTCCAGGCGGTCCATTCCCGCGGCGGTGGCCAGCTGCATCAGTGAGGCCTGGTTCAAAGCGTCTTCACGCCTGTCCGGCCCGGGCACACCCAGGGCACGGACCAGGGCGGGGAGCGTGAATCCCTGCAGCACCAGGGTGCCGGCCACCACCACCATGGCTGCCAGGACCAGCACGTTGCGGTGCTCCAGGCCATCGGGCAGTGTCAGGACGGCGGCCAGCGTGACCACGCCGCGCATGCCCGCCCAGGACACGATGGCCGGAAATTGCCAGGGCGGGGCCGGGTCCTTCCGCCGCACCGAGGGAATCAGCCGCGGCAGGTAGGTGGCCGGGAAGACCCAAACCGGGCGCAACACCAGGACGGCCAGCAGGATCACGGCGCAGCCAAGCCACACGCGGCCGGCACCCAGCGAGTCATCCTGGACGCTGTCGATGATGGTCCGTACCTGCAGGCCGATCAGCAGGAACACCGCGTTCTCCAGGAGGAACTGCACGGTGTCCCAGTTGCTCCGGGCACTTTGCCGCGCAGCGCCGTTGGGCATCGAGGGTGCTTTGGTTCCCATGGCCAGGCCGGTAACGACGACGGCGAGCACCCCTGATGCGTGGATGGTTTCGGCGGGGAGGAACGCAACGAACGGAGCCATCAGCGACGCCGAGGTGTTGATGGCGACGTTGCTGATCCGTTTCCGGATTTCGGTGAGGAGATACGCGGCGGCGAGTCCCACCACCAGGCCGCCGCCGGCGGCCAGCACGAAGCCTCCGGCCACATCCAGGGCCGAGACGGATCCGGCGATTGCCGCGACGGCGGCGCGGAGGCAGACCAGCGCGGTGGCATCGTTGAGCAGCGACTCGCCTTCGAGGATGTTGACGATCCGCCGGGGCATGCCCACCTTCCTGGCGATGGCGGTAGCGGCCACCGCGTCCGGGGGTGCCACCACTGCACCCAGTGCAATGGCGGCGGCCGGCGGGATTTCCGGGAACAGCAACCACACCACCAGCCCGACGGCCAGGGTGCCAAAGATGACGTACCCCACGGACAAGAGGCCAATGGACCGGCGGTTCGAACTGAAGTCGAACAGCGATGTCCGGAACGCCGCCGCATACAGCAGTGGAGGCAGCAGGCCCACCAGCACCAGTTCGGGATTCAGCTCAACAGGTGGAATGAAAGGCAGGAACGAGCCCGCCACGCCGGCCAGGATCAGCAGCAACGGCACGGGGATATTGAATCTGCGGCCGATGGCGCTGCCGGCGCACACCACAGCAACGATCACCAGCAGGCCCAGCGCAATGTCCATGACGATAGTCTCGCACCCCGCACGGCGCCGTTCCGCGGGCTAGGCTGGCACCATGACTGCTCCGATCCCTGACCAGGTGTCGAATTCCGGGCCCATCCCGGCCCTGTCCATCCGCGGGCTGGCCAAGAGGTTCGGCGGCAAGATTGCGGTGGACGGCATCAGCCTGGAGGTTCCGGCAGGCTCATTCTTCGGCATCGTGGGTCCCAATGGTGCGGGCAAGACCACTACGTTGTCCATGGCCACGGGGCTGTTGCGCCCTGACTTTGGCACGGCCGTGGTCCATGGGGTGGATGTCTGGCAGCATCCGCTGGAGGCAAAGCGGTTGATGGGGATCCTGCCCGACGGTGTCCGGCTCTTCGACCGGCTCACCGGCGAACAGCTCATTACCTACGCCGGGTTGCTGCGCGGCATGGACAAGGCCGTGGTGGCGGCCCGGGTGGCAGATCTCCTCGCGGCGATGGACCTGGCCCAGGACGCCGGGACTTTGGTGGTGGACTATTCCGCCGGCATGACCAAGAAGATCGCCCTTGCCTCCGCCATGATCCACGCCCCGCGGGTCCTGGTCCTGGACGAACCCTTTGAAGCGGTGGACCCGGTCTCCGCCGCGAACATCCGCTCCATCCTGGACCGGTACGTGGCTTCCGGGGGCACCGTCATCGTTTCCAGCCACGTGATGGACCTGGTGCAGCGCATGTGCGACCACGTTGCCGTGGTGGCCCGCGGCCGGGTCCTGGCCGCAGGGACCGTGGACGAGGTCCGGGCCGGCGCTTCCCTCGAAGACCGGTTCGTGCAGCTGGTGGGCGGTCACAGCCACACGGAAGGGCTCGAATGGTTGCGCACCTTCTGAGGCTTAAGCTCACGCTCCTGCGGAACGGACTGCGCCGCAGCCCCTGGCAGCTGGTGGGTATGGCCATCGCAGGGCTCTATGCGCTCGGGCTGGTGGCCGTGCTCATCATCGCCCTGGTCCTGCTGCGGAACGCCGGCACCGGAACCGCCCACACGGCGGTGGTGCTGGGCGGTTCCGCCGCCGTGCTCGGCTGGGGCGTCATACCGGTGGTGGCCTCCGCCACGGACATGACACTGGATCCGGCCCGCTTCACGACATTTGCCATTCCCATGAAACAGCTTCTGGCGGGCCTTGCCCTTGGCGGCCTGATCGGCATCCCGGGCCTTGCCACCGCCCTGGTCGCCCTGGCAACGGTAGCCACCTGGTCCCGCGGTGTCCTGCCCGCGCTCGCGGCCCTCGTGGGCGCGTGCCTGGGCGTCATGACGTGCGTCGTGCTGGCCAAGGTTGTCACCACCGCCACGGCGAGCCTGGCTGCGTCCCGGCGATTCAAGGACATCAGCGCCATCGCCTTCATGGTTCCCCTGGTCCTGCTTGGTCCCATCGTGGCGGCAGTGGGCCGCGGAGTGTCGGCATCCACGGGATTCCTGCCGGCTTTCGCCGGGACCCTGTCCTGGACTCCGCTCGGCGCGCCGTGGGCGCTCGGCGGTGACGTCGCTGCCGGCCGGCCCGGTGCGGCGGTCAAGCTGCTCGTGTCAGTGGCGGTCCTGGCCGGCCTGGCCTGGTGCTGGAAGCTGCTGCTGGTGAGGGCCCTCGTCACCCCGCCCTACGCCGGTGCCGGTAAACGGAAGGGTGGCCGCCTTGGGCTGCTCGGGGTACTTCCGGCTACCCCGGCGGGCGCGGTGATGGCGAGGTCCCTTACCTACTGGCTCCGGGACCCGCGGTATTCCGGTTCCCTCGTGGTGATCCCGCTGCTTCCCGTGATCATGCTGTTCCAGGGCGCGCAGACAGGCCATTACGAGGGCGTGGCCTTCCTTGCCCCGGTCTCGGCGTTCATCCTCGCCTGGTCCATCTCCGCGGACGTGTCCTATGACAACACCGGGTTTGCCTTGCACGTGGCTACCGGCGTCCGCGGCGTGGCGGACCGGCTGGGCCGGTCCCTTGCCTGCCTGGCATTCGCCCTGCCGGTGGTCCTGGTGTTCGCGGTGGGGGCTGCGGCGCTTACCCGCGACTGGGCTGCGTTGCCTGGCCAGCTGGGGCTCAGCCTGGGGATCCTCTTCAGCGGCCTCGGCTTGTCTTCGGTGGTATCTGCCCGGTACACGGTCACGGTTCCGCTGCCCGGCGACAGCCCGTTCAAGAAGCCGCCCGGGAACGTCGGCCAGACCCTCGCCGTGCAGTTTGTGGGAATGCTGGTCCTGCTGGTCCTGGTGCTCCCCGAGGCAGCCCTGCTGGTGGCACACGCCGTGACGGGCAGGGCCTTGTTCGGGTGGATCAACCTGGCCGTGGGCGTCATCCTGGGCCTGGTCCTCTTCGTGGCGGGTGTGCGCCTGGGCGGCAAATGGCTTGACGCCAGGGGCCCGGAACTCCTGGCGCAGGTTTCCGTCAACCGCTGACAAGCCCGGGAGGGAAGAGCATGGAAATCGTCATTCTCGGCGGCAGCAGGCAGGCCGGAAGGCTCGCGGCCGACGCCATCGAAAAACTGGTCAGGCACAAACCCGATGCGGTGCTTGGCCTCGCCACCGGCTCCTCACCCCTGCCCGTCTATGACGAACTCGCGGCCCGGCACCAGCAGGGCCTGGACTTCAGCAGGACCTCCGGGTTCGCGCTGGACGAGTACGTGGGCCTCCCCGAGGGCCACCCGGAGTCGTACCGGGAGGTGATCCGGCGCGAATTTACCAACCGGGTGAACATCGTGCCGGAGAACGTCCACGGACCGGACGGAACCGCCGAGGACATCCCGGCAGCGTGCGCCGCGTATGAGCACGCCATCGCCGCGGCCGGTGGTGTGGACCTGCAGCTGCTGGGCGTGGGGACGGACGGCCATATCGGTTTCAACGAACCGGGCTCGTCCTTCGCCTCACGGACCCGGATCAAAAGCCTGATCGAACAGACACGCCGGGACAACGCCAGGTTCTTCGACAGCCTCGCCGAGGTCCCGCACCACGTACTGACCCAGGGCCTGGGCACCATCATGGCAGCGCGGCACGTGATCCTCCTCGCCACCGGCGCGCAAAAGGCCAAAGCTGTGCGCGACTTCGTGGAGGGCCCGGTGGCGGCCATCTGCCCGGCCTCCATCCTGCAGTTCCATCCGCATGCCACGGTCCTGCTGGACGAGGCCGCCGCGTCGGCCCTGAAACTGGCGGATTTCTACCGCCACACCTACGAGAACAAGCCCGGCTGGCAGGGGCTGTAGCCGGCGTACGTCGCCCTCCGTTACGTGCTCAAAAGGCATGACCGCGGCCGGTGCCGTACCCAGGCGCGGGCGTGCCGCCGTCGAACGCCCGGCCGCCGGAAAGGCTAAGATGGATGCCATGACTAGCATGACGGACCCTCTCGAAAACGACCCGATGCGCGAGCTTTCCGGGGCTGGAACGTCCACGGCCACCATTGAGCGCGAGGAACTGCGCCAGGAGGTGGAACCGGGCGACCGGGAGCGCTTTGCCCACTACGTGCGCAAGGAAAAGATCATGGAGTCCGCGATGACGGGCGAGCCCGTCATCGCGCTGTGCGGCAAGGTCTGGACGCCGGGCCGGGACCCGCAGAAGTTCCCGGTATGCCCTGAGTGCAAGGAAGTCTATGAGGGCCTCCGGCCGGGCAACGACGGCGGGAAGGGTCCGGGAGACTCGGGCAACAACAAGTAGTGACGGAGACGCTCTTTGGCGGCCCCACCCTGCCTCCGGCTTATCCGGAACGTGCAGCCTGGGGAACCGCGCCCAAACTCCGTGCCTGGCAGCAGGAAGCCCTCGACCTCTACTTGGCGAACAGTCCCCGCGATTTCCTCGCGGTGGCAACCCCCGGCGCCGGTAAAACCACGTTCGCGCTCCGGGTTGCCTCGACGCTGATCGATTCCGGGGCCGTGAACCGGGTGACCATCGTGGCACCCACCGACCACCTGAAGCGGCAGTGGGCTGACGCCGCCGCAAAGGTGGGCATCGCCATCGACCCCAACTTCAAGAACTCCGACGGCCAGCACGGCCGCGGGTTCATCGGTGTTGCCGTGACGTATGCCCAGGTGGCCAGCAAGCCCATGCTGCACCGCGCCAAGACCGAGGCCGCCCGGACGCTGGTGATCCTCGACGAGATCCACCACGGCGGCGAAGCCCTGTCTTGGGGCGACGGCCTCCGCGAGGCGTTCGACCCCGCGGTGCGGCGGCTGTCCCTGACCGGTACGCCCTTCCGTTCGGACACCTCGCCGATCCCGTTTGTGGAATACGCGGAGGACCGCGACGGCATCCGCCGCTCCAAGGCGGACTACACCTATGGCTACGGCAACGCCCTGCGGGACCACGTGGTCCGGCCGGTGATGTTCATGGCCTACTCCGGCCAGATGCGCTGGCGCACCAGCGCGGGCGAAGAGATGGCCGCCTCGCTTGGTGAGGCGGCAGTCACCAAGGACATCACCAGCCATGCCTGGCGGACGGCCCTGAACCCGGCGGGGGAGTGGATCCCCGCTGTCCTGGCCGGTGCGGACAAGCGGCTCAGCGAAGTCCGGCGCACCGTACCGGACGCCGGCGGACTGGTCATCGCCACGGACCATGAAGACGCACGCGCCTACGCCGGGCAGCTGAAGAGGATCACCGGTGAGTCGCCCACCGTCATCCTGTCCGACGACGCCAAGGCGTCCAGCAAGATCGAGGAATTCTCCGCCGGCGAGAAGCGCTGGATGGTTGCCGTCCGCATGGTGTCCGAAGGCGTGGACGTGCCCCGGCTCTCCGTGGGCGTCTACGCGACGTCCACCTCCACCCCGTTGTTCTTTGCCCAGGCCGTGGGACGCTTCGTGCGTGCCCGCAAGAGGGGCGAAACGGCATCGGTCTTCCTGCCGTCCGTGCCGCAGCTGATGGCACTGGCCAACTCCATGGAAATGGAACGCGACCACGCGCTGGACCGGCCGGAAAAAGAGGACGGCGACGGACTCTTCAACCCCGAAGACTCGCTGATGGAGGAGGCCAACCGGGAAGAAAAGGCCTCCGACAGCCTCACCAAGGGCAAGTTCGAGGCACTGGACTCGCAGGCCTCCTTCGACCGGGTCCTCTTTGACGGCGGCGAGTTCGGCACCGGCGGCGAGGTGGGGTCCGACGACGAAATGGACTTCCTGGGAATCCCGGGCCTGCTTGACGCCGAGCAGGTGGGGACGCTCCTGCGCCAGCGCCAGCACGAACAACTCAACCGGAAGAACCGGAAGGCCCCGGCCGCCGAAAGCCAGGTTCCGGCCGTCCCGGACCACCGGATGCTGATGGACCTGCGCAATGAGCTCGCCAAGAACGTGGCCGCCTGGGCGGCCCGGACCGGCACCCCGCACGGCGTGGTCCATACCAAGCTGCGCACCGTGTGCGGCGGCCCCCCGGTGGCACAGGCCAACGAGGAACAGTTGCAGTCCAGGCTGCGGAAGCTTCAGGACTGGTTCATCGGCCGCAAATAGGGCTCAGGCGAAATCCACGCCGCCCAGTTCCATTTCGGCTACGGCGTCTTCGAGGTCCTCGGCAATCCCTGCCGTCAGGGACCGGACCACGGTGACGCCGTAGCCCGCCTGGACGGCGTCCAGCGAGGTGGCCTTCACGCAGTAGTCGGTGGCGATGCCCACCACCACCACGTCCTCGACGTCATGGCCCTGCAGCCAGTCATCCAGGCCGATCGCGTCTTCGTCCACTCCGGACGCGTCCGCGGAGCCGGCCATTCCGCCGGCCTGGCGCTCCCCGGTGGGAACGGCGTCCTCGGGAGCCAGCAGGCCCTCGAACCCTGAATACGCGGCCGCGAACTGCCCCTTCCGGAAGTACGCGTCGATGTACTCGGTGTCCAGGTCCGGGTGCAGCTCGGCGCCCCGGGTGCCCGCCACGCAGTGCCGGGGCCAGCTGTCCTTGAAATCGGGAGTTTCGGAGAAATGGCTGCCCGGATCGATGTGCCAGTCCTGGGTGGCCACCACATAGTCGAATTCGCTGTGGTGGGCGTCCAGGTACTCGCTGACGGCGCCGGCCACAGCCGCACCACCGTCCACGGCGAGCGAGCCGCCCTCGCAGAAATCGTTCTGGACATCGACGATGATCAGGGCGCGGGACATCAGTCCTCCTCAGTGGTCTTCATAGAAAGTGGGGATGGCGGGCTCGCCCCGCTGAAGGCGGTTCACCACCGGAGGCAGTTCCGCCATGGAATCGGCGTGGCGCTGCCGTGCGCGGACCACGCCTTCGTGCCCGGTCCAGCCCGGCAGCAGTTCACCGTTCTTCATGAACTGCTCCAGCAGCGGCCGGTCGTTGCCGTCATCCTCCGGCCGGTGGCCCACCCCCACCACCTCGGCGGTGGCGGTGCCGCGCTCGTCCAGCTTCCGCAGGGCATACTTCCGGCCGCCCACGCTGGCCTTGTTCTTGGCCGCCTTGGCCACGGACACGAAGGTTCCGGCGTCGTCCGTCCGGCTGACCAGTTTGTAGACCATGCTGGCGGTCGGTGCCCCGGAGCCGGTCACCAGGGAGGTCCCCACTCCGTAGGAATCAACGGGAGCGGACTGCAGCGCCGCGATGGCGTATTCATCGAGGTCGGACGTGACCACGATCTTCGTGTGCTCGTTGCCGAGGTCGTCCAGCAGGCGTCGCACCCACTGCGCCTGGGCCACGAGGTCGCCCGAGTCCAGGCGGACGGCACCCAGCCGGGGCCCTGCCAGGTCCACGGCCGTGCGGACCGCCTTTTCGACGTCGTACGTGTCCACCAGCAGGGAGGTGCCTTCGCCCAGCGAGGCTATCTGTGCCTCGAAGGCCTCCCGCTCGGTATCGTGCAGCAGCGTGAACGAGTGCGCGGCCGTACCCACGGTGCGGATGCCGTAGCGTGCGCCCGCCTCCAGGTTGGAGGTGCTGTCAAAGCCGGCGATCACCGCAGCCCGCGCGGCGGACGCTGCAGCTTCCTCGTGTGTCCGGCGCGAACCCATTTCAATGCACGGACGGCCGCCGGCCGCGCTGACCATCCGGGACGCGGCGGAGGCGATGGCGCTGTCGTGGTTCAGGACGGAGAGCAGGTAGGTTTCCAGCATGCAGGCCTCAGCGAAGGAGGCCTCAACGATCAGGATGGGGGAGTTGGGGAAGTAGGCTTCGCCTTCCGCGTAGCCCCAGATGTCCCCGGAGAACCTGTAGTTGGCCAGGTACTCCAGCGTCTCCTGGTTGACCACCCGGGTACGTTCCAGGAAGTCCAGCTCGGCCTCGCCGAACCGGAAGCTTGCGATGCCCTCCAGCAGGCGCCCGGTACCCGCCACAATTCCGTAGCGCCGGCCGTCCGGCAGCCGCCGGGCGAAGGCCTCGAACACCGATTTGCGGTGCGCCGCCCCCGAATGGAGGGACGCCTGCAACATGGTCAGCTCGTAATGGTCGGTGTAAAAGGACGTGCGGGGATGGTCCCAGCCGGCGGAGGTGCTCACGAAAGTCACTCTAGTCCCCGACGGCTCCCTCGTCTCGCTTCGCTTCGACGTGGGGCCCTCGCCGTCGTGGGCCCACCCACCGGCTCCCTCGCCGTCGTGGGCCCCTCCCGCCCATAGAATGGACAGATGACCATAAGCGTTGCGCCCGGCCCCGACACACGGGAGGGCATCCGGACCGGCACAGCGGAGTCCACCGACTCCCTCACCGCTCCGGACATCCCCTGGAACCTGGTGATCTGGAACGATCCCGTCAATCTCATGAGCTACGTGAGCTACGTCTTCCAAAGCTACTTTGGCTACTCCGAGACCAAAGCCAACAAGCTCATGATGGAGGTCCACAAGAAGGGCCGTTCGATCGTTGCCTCAGGCAGCAAGGAACAGGTGGAACGCCACGCGGTGGCCATGCACGGCTTCGGGCTGTGGGCCACGGTGGAAAAGGCCAGCGGCGGCCACGGCGGCAAAGCCGGAAAGTCCGGCGGTCCGGGCCAGGGTAAGGGGAAGCGTGGCTAAGGCATTCAAATACGGCCTCAAGGGCATCACCGGGTTCCTGGAACCTGCCGAACGGGACCTGCTGCGCAGCCTGATCGACGACGTCATCTCCATGCTCCAGCCGGAGGAGCGCGACGGACAGGATCCGCTGGCTGCCCTCATCGGCCTGGACATGGACGTTGCCGAACCTACGGACCGCGCGGTCAAGCGGCTCCTTCCCAACGTCTCAAAGAACGACGACGCCGCGTCCCTGGAGTTCCGCCAGCTCACCGAGCGTTCGCTGCGGGAAACCAAGATTGGCGCGCTCCGTGCGGCGGCATTGGACCTGGACAAGGACGAGATCGTCCTGACGCCGGAGGGGGCCAAGTACTGGTCCATGGCGCTCAATGACGTCCGGCTCGTCCTGGCAGAGCGTCTGGACATCCGCGACGAGGCGGACGCCGAACACGTCCACCGCATGCAGGACTGGTCCCAGGCCGAGGATGTGGAAAGCTACCTGGCGCTGGTTTACAACTTCACCACTTGGCTTCAAGAGTCCGTGGTCCAGGCCATGCTGCAGTCCCTGGAAACCCGCCGGTGAGCTGGGGCGGCCAGGGGGAGGCCCTTGGTTGTGACACATTCGACATGAGTCGCTGGACACAAGATGATGGCTGAGCCTTCCGGGAAGACCTATCCTCGAATAATCATGACAACAGCCTCGAGTACGGACCCGACGTTGGATGCGCAGCCTGCCGGCGACGGCGACCTCCCGGCCGCCGCACCGGAAACCCGGCCCATCGGCGTCTTCGACTCCGGTGTTGGCGGGCTCACCGTGGCCCGCTCCATCATTGACCAGCTGCCCAACGAGTCAATCCTCTACGTCGGCGATACCGCGCACGGGCCGTACGGTCCGCTGCCCATCGCCGAGGTTCGTGCCAACGCGCTGGGCGTGATGGACGAGCTGGTGGACTCCGGTGTCAAGCTGCTTACCATCGCCTGCAACTCGGCGTCGGCCGCGGTCCTTCGGGACGCCCGCGAGCGGTACACCGCCAAATACGGCATCCCCGTCATCGAGGTCATCCAGCCTGCCGTGCGGCGCGCCGTCGCCGCCACCCGCAGCGGGAAAATCGGCGTGATCGGCACCTCCGCCACGGTGGGCTCGCGCGCGTACGAGGACACGTTCGCCGCCGCCCCGGACCTGGACATCACGTCCGTGGCCTGCCCCGAATTCGTCAGCTATGTCGAGGCCGGCATCACCACCGGGCCGGCGCTGCTGGCTGTCGCAGAGGAATACCTGGCGCCCCTGAAGGCCGCCGGGGTGGACACTGTGGTTCTGGGCTGCACGCACTACCCTTTGCTGACCGGCGTCATCTCGTTTGTGATGGGCGGGGACGTCACGCTGGTCTCCAGCGCCGAGGAGACGGCCAAGGACGTCTACCGCGCGCTGGCCACCCATAATCTGCAGCGCCCGTCCGCCTCGCCGCCTGAGCACCACTTCGTGGCCACCGGCGACGCCGGCCAGTTCGAGGCGCTGGCCCGGAGGTTCCTGGGCCCCGAAGTCCTTTCGGTCCGGCACGTGGACCACGTCGCCGCGCAATACCCCACCGGCAGCCTGGCCCGAATTACACCGGAAATGATCGCCGCAGCCCAGGCCGCGCGCGGACGCCCCCGGATCTCCAACTTCGTGGGCGGCGGATTCGCCGACGCCGGCCGAGCCGGAGGGCCCCGGCCGTGAAGCTGACCATCGTGGGGTGCACGGGCTCGTTCCCCGGACCCGGCTCCCCGGCGTCATGCTACTTGCTGACCGCCACGGACGGCGACCGCACCTGGAAGGTGGTGATGGACCTCGGCAGCGGTGCGCTGGGCGCCATCCAGCGGTACACCGACCTTGAGGACATCGACGCCATTTTCCTCACCCACCTGCACCCGGACCACTGCATGGACCTGTGCGGGCTCCACGTCGCCATCCGCTGGAAGCCCGGCGGCTGGGGCCGCGGCCGCATCCCGGTCTGGGGCCCGGCGGCGACGGCCAACCGGATGGCCACCGCCTACGGCCTGGACCCGGATCCCGGCATGCATGAGGAATTCGACTTCAGCAACTGGACCGAGCGCGAACCCGTGACCGTGGGGCCGTTTACAGTTACGCCTTTCGCCGTCAACCATCCCATCGAGGAGGCCTACGCCCTGCGGGTGGAGGTGGTGGAACCCGGCAAGGACGGCGTCCCCGTCACCCGGACACTCACGTATTCCGGCGACACCGACTCTTGTGCCGGGCTTGAGGAAGCCGCCAAGGACGCGGACCTGTTCCTGTGCGAGGCAGCCTTCGAAGAGGGCCGCGACGACGGCATCAAGGACGTGCATCTGACCGGAAAACGGGCCGGGGAGACCGCAGCCGTGGCAGGGGCCCGCCGGCTCCTGCTGACCCACATTCCGGTGTGGACATCACCCACCACCGTCATGGCCGAGGCCCGCCCGGTTTTCCCCGGCGATGTGGCCGTGGCCGTCGCCGGTGTCCACTACACGATCTAGCTGCAAGCGGCACTCGATAAGCTAAAGGCATGACATCTGAAGCAACTGCAGTGCCCATTGTGCGCGCCGACGGCCGCGCCCCCGACCAGCTCCGGCCCATCAGCATTACCCGCGGATGGTCCAACCAGGCTGAAGGATCGGCGCTGATCGAGTTCGGCAACACCAGGGTGCTGTGCACGGCCTCCCTGACTGCCGGCGTTCCCCGCTGGCTCAAGGGCGAAGGCCGCGGCTGGGTCACCGCCGAGTACGCCATGCTGCCCCGCGCCACCAACACGCGCTCGGACCGGGAATCGGTCAAGGGCAAGATCGGCGGCCGCACCCACGAGATCTCGCGCTTGATCGGGCGTTCGCTGCGCTCCATCATCGACACCAAGGCGCTGGGCGAAAACACCATCGTGCTGGACTGCGATGTGCTGCAGGCCGACGGCGGCACACGCACCGCCGCGATCACCGGCGCCTACGTGGCGCTGGCGGACGCTATCCGGTTCGCCCGCGATACCAAGCTGATCTCCAAAAACGCCCAGCCCCTCCTGGACACCATTGCTGCCGTCTCCGTCGGCATCATCGACGGCGTTCCCATGCTGGACCTGCCGTATGTGGAGGACGTGCGGGCCGAAACCGACATGAACGTCGTGGTCACCGGATCCGGCAAGTTCGTCGAGGTCCAAGGCACCGCGGAAGGCGCCCCGTTTGACCGGGAGGAGCTGAACCAGCTTCTGGACCTGGCCCTGCTGGGCACCACGCAGCTTGCCGCCATCCAGCGCGAAACCCTCGCGGACACCCTGTGAGCACACCCGCACCCCGGCTCGTGCTCGCCACGCACAATGCAGGGAAGCTGCGTGAACTCCGTGAACTGCTGCGCGGCCAGGTGCCCGGGCTCGACGTCGACACCCAAGTGGTGGACGCGGCGGCGGCAGGTGCGCCGGACGTCGTCGAAACAGGCGTGACCTTCGCCGAGAACTCTCTGCTGAAGGCGCGCACCGTAGCCGGGGCAACCGGCCTGCTGGCCATCGCCGACGACTCCGGGCTTGCCGTGGACGTCATGGGCGGGGCGCCGGGCATCTTCTCCGCCCGCTGGGCGGGACGGCACGGCGACGACGCCGCCAACCTCGAACTGCTGCTGAACCAGCTGTCGGACGTTCCCGATGAGCATCGCGGCGCAGCGTTCGTTTGCGCGGCGGCCCTGGCGGTCCCTGCCGGCACCGCCGGACCGGGCCGTGAAGTGGTGGAGTACGGCCAGCTCGAGGGCGTCCTCCTGCGCGAACCCCGGGGCGCCGGTGGCTTCGGCTACGATCCCGTGCTGCGGCCGGCCGGCGAGAACCGCAGCTGCGCCGAGCTGTCCGCCGACGAAAAGAACGCCATCAGCCACCGCGGCAAGGCCTTCCGTGCCCTGCTCCCTTCCATCGTGGCTGCCCTGGAAGCGGCAGGCTGAAGGGAGCGGCAGGCGGCAGGACAGAAAAAGGTGCGCACCCCGGCCGGGGTGCGCACCTTTTCCGGACGTGCCGCCTGACTATTCGTGCCGGCCGCCGCGGAGCTTGCGGGACGTCTTCTGCTCCGCCTCCGGTTCGTGCTCTTCGATGAATTCGTCGACGGCGTCGGTGCCGTAGGCCTGCGCCTGGCGCCTCGCCGACATCCCGCGCAGGAGTTCAATGCCGATGGGCACCACTGAGACCAGCACGATGGCGATGAAGATGACGTCCAGGTTGTCCCGGACCCACGGAACGGTGTCGCCCAGCAGGAACCCGAGAAGGGTCACGCCGCCGCCCCACAGCACCGCTCCGATGACGTTGTAGATGAAGAACTTGCGCTTGCTCATCTGCGCAACGCCGACGATCACGGGGACAAAGGTCCGGATGATGGGAACGAAGCGGGCCAGGATGAGCGCCTTGCCGCCGTGCTTCTCGAAGAACGCGTGCGCGCTCTCGACGTTCTCGCGCTTGAACAGTTTGGAGTCGGGCTTGTTGAAGAGGGCGGGGCCGGCTTTGGAACCGATCAGGTAACCCGCCTGGTTGCCGATGATGGCGGAGACCACGATCAGCAGGGCCAAAAGCCAGATGTTGAACTTGATGGTGTCCGTAGCCACCAGCAGGCCCGCGGTGAACAGCATGGAGTCGCCGGGAAGGAAGAATCCCACCAGCAGGCCGGTCTCGGCGAAGACGATGCCGCACACCAGCAGGACCACCCACGGGGCGAGCGCAGGATCGGCCAGGAAGACCTGGGGGTTCAGCCAATCGGGCAGGAAGGAGGCCATTGGCGGCTGTACCGGACCTGCGCCGCCCAGCATGGACACGGCGAGGTGGTTCATCACAGGAAAGTTCACCCCTCAAGCGTACTTGACGGGCCTGTCCCTCCCGGGCCGGGGCAGCCGGCAGCGGTAAGGTGGGGGCCGTGGGTTTGGACTTTACGGCGATCGACTTCGAAACAGCCAACGGCTTCCGGGGCTCCCCGTGCTCCGTGGGCCTGACGAAGGTAAGGGGCGGCAAAATTGTTGCCGAGGCCTCCTGGCTGATGCGGCCCCCGGCCGGCTACGACCACTTTGACCACCACAACGTCCGGATCCACGGAATCACCCCTGCCGCCGTTGCTGTCCAGCCTCGGTTCGGGGAGCTGTTCCCGGAAATCGGGGCGTTCATCGGCGAGGACGTACTGGTAGCGCACAACGCAGCCTTCGACCTGGGCGTCATCCGATCGGCGCTGGAAGTGTCAGGGCTGCCGGGGCCGGCCTACGACTACGTGTGCACGGTGATGTTGTCACGCCGGTGCTATTCGCTGGTCTCCAATTCGTTGCCCTTTGCCGCGGAGGAAGCGGGCGTGCCGCTGGTGAACCACCACGACGCCGCGGAGGATGCCCGCGCCTGCGCCGGCATCCTGATCGACATTGCCGCCCGCAACGGTGCAAACAGCATCGCAGAACTGTATCTCTCCCTGGGTTTGGCCATGCCGCGCCAGCAAGCGTTTGACCCTGCCACCGGTGAACTGTCGAAGCCGAGCCTGGCTGCCATGTCCGGCGCCTCCGGCAACGGCGCTGCGCTGGTGCGGCGGTTCCAGTCCGGCTGGCCCGAGGAAGGGCTCAATCCCGAACCGAACGCCGACGCCGAGCCCGGCCACCCGCTGTACGGCCAGACCGTCGTGTTCACCGGGCAGCTGTCCATCGGCCGCCCGGACGCCAAGCTCCGGTCGGCGCATCACGGTGCCCGCACCGAAAGCAGGGTGACCGGCCGCACCACCGTCCTGGTGGTGGGGGATGGCTTTGTGGCCTCGGACTTGCGCAACGGGCGGCTCACCGGGAAGGCACGGCGCGTCCTGGAGCTCCATGAGCGGGGACAGGCCATCGAGGTGTTGTCCGAGGGCGAGTTCCTGCAGATGGTAGGCAGTGCGGCTGTGCCTGCCCCCGGCTTTGAAGCCCTGACCGGACCCACCGGAGCGGATGCCTTCGCGGCGGCTGTCAACGCCTGAGCGGCCTCGCGGTACCCGCCGGGTTCATCCGGCGCAACAAATCTTGGCCGCCGGGCCCGACGCTCCTAGCCTTGCGAGATGAGCTCCTTGTTCGCATTCCCCAACCCCGTCAACGAGTACGCGGCCCGCACCACGGCTGCCCTGGTGGTACTGCTCGCGGTGGTGACCGCCGTGACGGGTTCCGTGTGGGGCCTGCTGGCCCTCGCCGTCGGGTTTTGGCTGCGGCTGCTCTTCGGCCCGCGGATCTCCCCGTTGGCGGTCCTCTCCGTGAAGGTCATCACCCCGCGGCTGGGAAAGGTGAAACTGGTTCCCGGGCCGCCGAAGCGCTTTGCCCAGGGCATCGGTGCCGCCGTGTCCACCGCCGCCCTGCTGCTGCTCGCGTTCGGCCTGGGCGTGGCTGCGTGGCTGCTGCTGGGAATCCTGGTGGTGGCGGCATCGCTGGAAGCTTTTGCCGGGTTCTGCCTGGGCTGCACGATTTTCGGCTTCCTGCAGCGCCGCGGAGTGATCCCCGAAGACGTCTGCGAGGCCTGCAACAACATCAGCCTTCGCCGGTCGTGACCCCCACCAGCTGATCGGCCATCCCACGGATCACGTCGTGGCCTTCCAGGGCCTCGAGCCACGGGGCGGGCAGGCAGTCCTCCCCGTACCTGGCGCCCAGGATGTTGCCGGCCAGGGAGCCGGCGGTGTCGCTGCCGCCGCTGTGGTTCACCGCCACAGCTATGGCGTCCCGGAAGTGCTGTTCCGGCAACACCGCGGCGCCGTCGGCCGGAAGCGTGGCGAGAACGGCGTAGAGTGCGACCGCGAGTGCCTCCTCCGCGAACCAGCCCCCGCCCAGTGCCTGGATCAGTTCCTCGGGCGGAACAACCGCTGTGTCCGCGAGCCGCAGGGCGGCCCCAAGCCGGTCGGGCAGCTCCGGCGCCACGTGCGGAATGGCGGCCGCGTGGGCGGTCACGGCGGCGGCGGCTTCCCGCAGGTCCGCTCCGGCGACCAGGCGGTGGATCAGGAGGCTGAAAACACCGGAGCTTTGGCGTGCCGCCGGGTGGCCGTGGGTCAGTGACGCGGCATCGGAACTCATCTTGTAGGCAGCCTCGGGCGAGATGTGCGGGATCAGCCCGAACGGCGCCGAGCGCATCACCGTGCCGGCACCTTTCGAGTCCGGATTGACGGGCCTCACCGAGGTTCCCATCTCCCCGGTGGACAGGCCGCTGATGCAGTCCTGTTCCGGGTGCCGCTGCTGCCGCAGTACCTCATTGCCGTCGATCCAGCGGGGCTGGGGGGCCGGTGCGGACGGCCCGGCGTCTGCGCCCTGGGTGGCCAGCCAGCGCAGGTAGGCCAGCCAGACGCACGCATTCACGTCCGCGCCCACGCCGGAGTTGGCCCACTCCAGCGCCTCCACCAGGCCGTCCACGGTATACAGGGTCAATTGCGTGTCGTCGGAGAAATGGCAGCGACCGGAGAGGTCTTCGAAGCCTGCCAGGCCCTGGGCGCCGAAACGACGGCGGATCTCGTCGATGGAATCGAACTCCACGGCGTAGCCCAGCGCATCGCCCAGGGCCCCGCCCAGCAGGGAGCCATGGATCCGGGACTTGGGGGTGGGTGTAGGCGTGCCGTGGTCGATGCTCATGGAGACAAATTTACCGTCCGGACGTGCTCCGAACGGTCGGGCCCGCGGCCCGCAGGGAAGGGACCGCGGGGCGGGGGCGGACAGCAGGGGTCCAGCAAACGCCCAGACTGGGCTGGAATACTGCTCGGGTTGCCCGCGCTGCCCGCCGCACCTGCCGGCCGGCGCGGCTCCGGAACCCCACAGAGCACCCGACGAGCAAAGGTCCCACCATGAGCACCCCTGTCCCAGCCCGCGACGCACTGCAGCCCGGCGGCACGGATCCCGCCCGCCGGGGCCTGCTGCCCCGCCTGGCAGCCGAGGCTTTTGGCAGCCTTTTCCTGGCGGTGGCAGGGCTGGGCGTACCGCTGTTCAGCATTCCGCAGTCCAGCCCGGTGCCCTCGGCACTGGCTGCCGGCCTCGCCATCACGGCCGCCATGCTCGCGTTCGGGCATATCTCCGGTGGCCACTTCAACCCGGCCATTACCCTGGGCCATCTCCTGGCCGGACGGATCCGGGCCGGGGCTGCCGCAGCGTACGCCGCCGCCCAGGTCGTGGGAGCCCTGGTGGGTACGCTTGCCCTGTTCGGCATCCTGCGCACGCTCCCCAGCATTCCCGACAGCCGGACCGCCTTCGATACCGTGGCCGCCGGCTTCGGTGAACACTCCATCATCCAGGCGCCCCTTGCCGCGGTGGTGCTCCTCGAACTGCTGGGGGCCGCGATCATCGTGGCCATCTTCCTGGGCGCTGCAGGCCGGGACAACAGCGGCCTGCGCGAGAACGCCGGCGCGGACGGCAGCGGCCGGACAGTTGCGGCCGTTGCCGTGGGCCTGTCCTTCGCAGCGCTGCTCCAAGTGGGCCAGTCTGTCGGCAACCTGCCGTTCAACCCCGCACGGGCCCTCGCCTCGGCCGTCTTCAGCTCCGGCGCGGCGCTGGGACAGGTGTGGGTGTTCCTGGTGGCCCCGCTCGCCGGCGCCGCCATCGCGGGCCTGGTGTTCCGGATTTCAGGCACCCCTGACGCCATGCACAGCGCCGCAGCGGCGGACGCCGCTGCAGGCGACGAGGGCACCGCCAGCGCGGAAACAGGTGCCCGGGACGCCGGCCCGGAGGCCGGAGCTTCGCCAGTCCAGGCCCGGGACGACGACGGCGGCGAAGCCCTGGGGGCGGAGGCGCACCTTTCCCCGGCACCCACCGCCGCACCGGACAAGCAGGCGGGAAACGTCAGCGAGGCGCAGGAGTTCTTCGAGGGCAAGCGATCCTGAACAGTCCGCACCGCGGCGGTTTCCGCCGCTGTCGGTGGCTGCCGATAGCGTAGGAATATGCGGTTACTTCATACCTCGGACTGGCACCTGGGCCGGTCCTTCCACGGCGTTGGCATGCTGGATGCCCAGCGGGCCTTCATCGACCAGCTGGTGTCAACGGTGGAACGGGAGGGCATCGACGTCGTTCTGATCGCCGGCGATGTCTACGACCGGGCCCTGCCCGGGGTGGACGTCGTCCACCTGCTCGATGACGCCTTGGTCAGGATCACGTCCGCCGGGGCCAAAGTGGTCCTCACCAGTGGCAACCACGACTCCGCGATCCGGCTGGGTTTCGCCTCGCGGCTGCTGGAACGCGGGGGAGTCCACCTGCGCACCAAGGTGGCCGAGCTCGACCAGCCACTGCTGCTGCCGCTCGGAACGGACGCCGCCGGCCGGGAAGCGGTCCTGGCCCTGTACGGCATTCCCTGGCTCGAACCCCGGCTCGTTGCCGACCAGCTGGGTGTGGAGACGGCAAGCCACTTCGAGGTGACCCGGGCGGCCACCGGCCTTATCCGGGCAGACATCGCACGGCGCGCAGGCGCCGCCACCGTGCATTCGGTGGTCCTTGCCCACACCTTCGCCAGTGGCGGCATCAGCTCGGACAGCGAGCGGGACCTCAGCATCGGCGGCGTGGGTGCTGTTCCCCTGGACCTGTTCGACGGATTTAGCTACACAGCACTCGGCCACCTTCACGGACGCCAGGCGCTGTCCGAGCGCGTACGCTATTCGGGGTCACCGCTGGCCTATTCCTTTTCCGAGTCCACGCACCGGAAAGGTGCCTGGCTCGTGGACCTGGGGCCGGACGGAGTCACGTCGGTCCAGGACATCGCCTGGGATGCCCCGCGAACCCTTGCCGTGCTGCGCGGCACCCTGGCCGAGCTCCTTGAAGAGCCCGGGCATGCCTGGGCCGAGACCGCTTACTGCCAGGTCACACTCACTGATGCCCAGCGTCCCGTGCGGGCGATGGAGCGGCTCCGCGCACGGTTCCCCGACACCCTGGTCCTGGCTTTCGACCCGCAGGGCGGCAGCGACGCGGCCCAGGCCAGCTACAGCAGCAGGCTTGCAGACGCCCCGGACGACCTCGCCGTGTGCTGCGGCTTCCTGGAACACGTGCGTGGACGCAGCGCGGACCAGGACGAAAAAATGGCGCTCGCCGCCGCGTTGGAGAACGTCCGTCTGCTGGAGGCCTCGCGGTGAGGATCCATCATCTGCGCCTCTCCGGCTTCGGTCCGTTCGCCGGAACCGAGGACATCGATTTCGACCGCCTCAGCGCCCACGGCCTGTTCCTGCTGAATGGCCCCACGGGCGCCGGCAAGACGAGCGTTCTCGACGCCATCTGTTTTGCCCTCTACGGATCCGTTCCCGGTGCCCGGCAGGACGGCAAACGGCTCCGCAGCGACCATGCGGAGCCCGGCCAGGAGCCGGCCGTAACCTGCGAATTCTCCGCCCAGGGGCGCCGCTTCGAGGTGACCCGCTCGCCCGCATGGGACAAACCCAGTGCACGCGGCAGGAACGGCTTCACCACCCAGCAGGCCAAAACCCTGCTCCGTGAACGGATCGGCGGAACGTGGGTGGAAAAATCTGCCCGCAATGACGAGGCCGGCGCGGAGATCTTGGCCCTGCTGGGCATGGACCGTGAGCAGTTCACCCGGGTCGTCATGCTGCCGCAGGGCGATTTCGCCGCCTTCCTCAGGTCCAAGGCCGCCGACCGCCTTGACTTGCTGCAGAAACTCTTCGGGACGCAGCGGTTTGAAGCGCTCGAACAGGAACTGTCCCGGCAGGCGGCCGCGGCCAAGGAAGACGTCGCGGCCCTGGTCGGGCAGCTGGGCATCCTTGCCGCCCGTGCCGAAGCCGAGGCCGCCCCGCTCCAGCTTCCGCAGGACGGGGCCCCAGGGGCAGACGATACCGCCGGCCGGCTCGACTGGTTGCAGGCCGCCGTTGCGGCGCGCCTGGCAGAGCTCACGGAGCACGCTGCGAACGCGACATCCCTCAGCCAGGACCGCCGCAGCGAAGTGGAACGGGAAACCGCACGGCACGAGCGGGCCCGGAAACTCCAGGCGGCCACGGTGCGGCAGCAGGCCGTGAAGGACGGGGCGGTCCGGCAGGAAGAACTCGCCGCCCGGCTCGGCCGGCACCGCGAGGCCGAGGTCCTCCAGGGGCAGCTGCAGGCCGTGGACACTGCCGCCGGCAAAGTGCGGAGCGCCGAGGCCGCCGCTGAGGCCGCCATGACCCTCCTCAGGATGGCTGCCGCAGACGGCACCGAACTCGCCCAGCTCAACTTGGGCGCGGATGGGGCTGCAGCCTCGCCGCCGGTCCAAACCAGCAAGGCCCGCGCCGGCCGCAACGCGGTGGAAATTGTGCCGGGGGCCACGCAGGAGCTGGTCCGGCTGCGGTCGCTGCTGGCCGTCGTGGAAGCACGGCTCCCGGATGAGCAGAGGCTGCAGGACCTGCGCGGACGGCTCCGCAGCCTGGCCGGCAGGCAGGACGAACTCAAGCTGCACGTGGAGACGCTCGGAAGCCGGGCAGCTCAGTTGCTGGCAGAGCGGGGACTCCTGGCCGGAACCATGGAACAACTGGAGCCCCATGCCGCCGAAGCCGCGCTCCGCCGGAAGGAGGCAGCTGCTGCCGCGGAACTGCTCGGAGTGGTCCGGCGGTACGGGACGGCTGTGAAGGGCCGGGACCTCGTCAACGCCCGCTTCGAGGACTCGCGGGAGAACCTGCTGGAGGCGAAAAGCCGTTGGCTGGACCTGCGGGAGGTCAGGCTCGCCAATGCCGCGTCCGAGCTTGCTGCCAAACTGGTGGCCGGCGAGCCCTGTCCGGTCTGTGGAAGCGGGGAACATCCGGTGCCGGCAGGATCCGGCACGGGAGGGCCGTCGCTGGCCCAGGCCGAGGAAGAGGCCCATGCTGCCTATGAAACGGCTGAGGCAGCCCACAGCGCTGTCAGCGCCGAGCGTGCCGAGGCCGAGCAAACGGTGGCCGTCCTCGCCGGACAGGGCGGGACCGTCCCCGTGGCCGAGGCCCGCGCAGGGGCTGAGGAGGCGCTGGCTGCGGCAGGGGCCGCCGAGCAGGCCGCGGCGGAGCTGCGGGATAAACGGCAACGGCTGGACGCACTCGATGCGGGTATCGAACAGGCCCGCGCCGCGCTGTCAGACGCGGAGGCTGAACTGTCCCACACCGTTGTCCTGCTTGCCGACCTCGCCGAACAGGCTGCCGCACTGGACTCGGCCCTTGCCGGCCTGCGGGGAAACCACGGCAGTTTGAACCGGCGGCTGCGGGCCCTTGAAGACGCCGTGGCGGTCCTGGACAAAGCCGTTGAAGCGCATTCACGGCTGGAAACCGTCCGGGCACAGGCCGCGGAGGCGGAGGAGAACCTGGAGCTGGGCCTGCCGGGGACCGGTTTCGCCTCCGCCGCCGATATCCGCAGCCGACTGCTGGGAACTGCGGACGTGGCAGCACTCGAAGCTGCCGTCCGCACGGCCAGGGATGAAGCTGCCCGGGTGGCCGGGCTGTTCGAGTCGGAGGACCTGGTGCTGGCCATGGCGGAAGCCGGCGACGGCTTTGCACCCGACGATGAACGGCTGGAATCACTCCGCACCCAAGCTGCTGCCGCGCACCATGACGCCCGGGAGGCTGATCTCGCAGCCGGCCTGGCTCGCCGGTGCCTGGCGGCACTTGCCTCAATCGCAGCGGAATATGAGGACCTGGTGTCTTCCTCCCGGGAGCCGGCGGAGCGGGCGCAGATGCTCGCCGGACTGGCCGATGCCACAGCGGGCAGGGGCGAGAACACCTACCGGATGAGCCTGAACAGCTATGTCCTGGCCGCGCGGCTGGAACAGGTGGCCCTCGCCGCCTCCGAGCGCCTGGTGGCCATGAGCGATGGCCGCTACCTGTTGCAGCATACCGACGCCAAGGCGGCGCGCGGCGCCAAATCGGGGTTGGGCCTTGAAGTGGTGGACCAGTGGACGGGCTACCGCCGGGACACCTCCACACTGTCCGGCGGCGAATCCTTCATGGCCTCGCTGTCGCTGGCCCTGGGCCTGGCGGATGTGGTCCAGCAGGAGTCCGGCGGCGTGGAAATTGAGACCCTCTTCGTTGATGAAGGCTTCGGCAGCCTGGACGAACAGTCCCTTGAACAAGTCATGGACGCCCTGGAAGGCCTCCGCGACGGCGGCCGGGTGGTGGGCCTGGTCAGCCATGTGGCCGAGATGAAACAGCGGATTGGCACCCAGTTGCAGGTGCTCAAGAGCCGGAACGGCTCCACCCTGCGGATCTCTGAAAGCGTGGACGCACTTTCCTGACCCCGGCGGCTATACTGGACCGCGTTACCGGGTTGCGCGCATCGGGAGGAGGGACGATGCGCAGTGACTGAACGAGCCCGGAATTGACACCTCATACCACCCCTTCAACCACTCGCGACGTCCCGGCCCGAGGCACGGATGCTTCCGCCCGGGACGATGCTGCCCGGGATTCCGGTGGAACGGCAGAAGGCCGCTTCGCGCGCCTCCCCGAACTCGCCGGCAGGACTTTTCTTCCGCTGGGACTTTTCGCGCGGCTGCCGCTGGCCATGCTGACCGTCGGCACACTGACTTTGGTCACCTCCGTCAGCGGCTCCTTTGCCGCCGGCGGGACGGCCGCTGGCGCAGTAGGCATAGGCTCGGCACTGGGTGCGCCCTTCCTTGGGGCGCTGGCCGACAGGCGGGGACAACGCCCCGTGCTGCTGGTGTCGGCAGTGCTCAACACGGTGGCCGTGCTGGTGCTGGTCCTGGCAGCCCTTGCTGCCGGAAGGACCGGTGGATTTCCGTTGGCGGTCCTGGCAGCGGCCTTGGCTGCCGGAGCAACATGCCCGCAGGTGGGCCCGCTGGCCCGGGTCCGGTGGATGGCACTGACAGCTGGTGCACCAGGTGCCGGCGCCTCCGCCGGCCGCGCCCAACTCGACCTGGACACTGCGCTCTCCTACGAAAGTACTGCTGACGAAGTGACCTTTGTCCTGGGGCCCGCGCTCGTGGGAGTACTTGCCAGCCTTGTGGCGCCCTGGCTGCCGCTGGTCATGGCCGCGGCCATGACCATCACGCTTGTCCCGGCCTTCGCGGTTCACCCCACCCACCGCGCCGTGCCGGTCAGCCGGCATGCCCGGGGCAGGAAAGGCGCGGGTGCTGCGACATCCCGAAAGCTGCCCTTGGCCGTGGCCCTGCCCGTCGTGGCGATGGTCTGTATGGGCACCTTCTTCGGTTCCACCCAGGCAGCCCTCAGTGCCTTCGCCGGCCCTTTGGCGGGTACGGAGATCGCGGGACTGCTGTACGCGGTCATGGGCTTAAGCTCTGCAGCCGCTGCGCTCTCGGTTGCCTACTGGCCGCGCCGGGCAGGCTTGGCGCTGCGCTGGGTGCTGTGCGCGGTCCTCATGGCAGCGCTTGCCGTCCTGCTGCTGTTGCCGTCGTCGCTGCCCGCGATGGCGGCAGTCCTGCTGGTCCTTGGGCTCCCGGTAGGGCCGGTTATGGTCACGGTCTTTGCCGTCGGCGGCACCTTGGCTCCCGCCGGCCGGCTGGGCACCGTGATGACCGGCCTGGCCAGCGGCATTGTCGCCGGTACGGCGGTCGGCTCGGCCGTTGGCGGGCAGCTGGCCCAGCTCCACGGGGCCGGCACGGCGTTCTTTGTCCCGATGTGCGCCGCGGTGGCGCTGGCGCTGCTCGGTGCGGGTACCGCCGTCGTACTCCGCCGGCGGCGCTGACCGCCGAACCCATGGCCGGCGGTCCGCAGCCTCAGGCCAGTTGGCTCTCGATCCGGGCCGCGCTCTCGGCAATCGCGGTACCCACGGCGTCGGGGTCATGGGCCGACCGGATGTAGACGACGGCGAGGGCGGCCGGCCGCCCGCCGGGCACCCGCACAGGCGCCGCCAAGGAGGAAACTCCGGCGATGACCTCGTCGTGGCTGGCGGAGTATCCCTTCCGGCGCGCCTCGGTGGCCTCCGGACGGTAGGGGATCCCGGTCTCCAGCCTGTTCCACTCGGCCTCCGTCAGGGCGGACTGGATGGCGATCCCGGGTGCGCCGGCGTTGATGGGATGCCGGGTCCCAGGGTGCTGGGCCACGGTGGCTCCGGAGTGCCGCGGCTCCACCGTGACCAGGGTGATGCAATCGTGGTGGTCCCACACGGCAACGAACGCCGTCATGTTCAGTGAGTTTGCCAGCTGGGTCAGCTCCGGAAGGGCGGCGCTCTGGAGGTTGCGGGAGACGCCGCGGGCCAGGACGGCGAGGCCAGGTCCGGGCTGCACGCGGCCCGCGTCATCGCGCACCAGGAGCGAATGGTCTTCCAAGGTACGCAGGATCCGGTAGGCGACGGAGCGGTGGACACCCATGGCGTCCGCAAGCTCGGCAATGGTCAACGGTCCCGGCGCTGCCGCCAGGATCTCGAGGGCACGGATACCGCGCGACAGGGTCTGGGACGGGGAAGCCTGCGGCAGGGCCGCTCCGGCCTGCGCTGCGGCGGGAGGAGTCATGTGTCCATCCTAGGTTGCCGAAACTGCAGGCACAGGACCCTTGTCGTCGCAGCATCGTGACTGTATTGTCCTCTATACGAACAGTGAGTTCAATTATCGAACACTCGGTTTGCGGCGGACTCCACCCAAGCCCGCCCCCCGTGTCCAGCATCACGTTTTCGTAGTACCCTGCTAACTAACTGACCGTTCTGTCGGTAATTCATGAAGGCGTCCGGGCTGCACCGCTGCCCAATAAAAACAATGGAGTTTAAATGACCACACCTTCCAAGGTGGACACACCCGCCGGCCCCAGCAGCCGGACTGAGGAGCGCAAGGTCCTCGCAGGCACCCTCGTGGGCACCACTATCGAGTGGTACGACTTCTTCATCTTTGCCCAGCTGACCGCAACGCTGCTGTCACCGCTGTTCCTGGCGCCGCTCAACGAGTCCAACCCGGGCCTGGCGCAGATCCTGTCCTTCGCCCTCATCGGCATCAGCTTCCTGTTCCGCCCCTTGGGTGCCGTTATTGCCGGGCACCTCGGCGACCGCCTGGGACGCAAGGCCATGCTGGTCTTTACCTTGGTGATGATGGGTGCGGCCACCGCACTGATCGGCGTGCTCCCCACCTACGCCCAGATCGGCGCGTGGGCCCCAATCCTGTTGATCGTGCTGCGCATCATCCAGGGCTTCTCGGCCGGCGGTGAATGGGGCGGGGCCGCGCTGATGGCGGTTGAACACGCCCCCAGGAACCGCCGCGGCCTGTTCGGCGCCTACCCGCAGATCGGCGTCCCGGTGGGCATGATCCTGGCCACCGGCCTGTTGTTCTTCCTCAACACCGGCATGTCCAAGGAAGACTTCGCCGCCTGGGGCTGGCGGGTGCCGTTCCTGCTGTCCATCGTGCTGATCGTGGTGGGGTACCTGATCCGACGCGCCGTGGCCGAGAGCCCGGTCTTCCAGGAAATGGCCCTGCGGAAGAAGGAGAGCAAGGCGCCCCTGGGCGAACTGGTCCGCAACCACAAGAAGCCCGTCCTGTACTCAACGATGATCTTCATCGGCAACAACGCGGCCGGCTACCTGCTCATCGCCTTCTTCATCTCCTACGCCACCAAGACGCTGAAGATGCCCACCCCGCAGATCCTGCTCGCCACCACCCTGGCGTCCTTCGGCTGGCTGATCTTTACGCTCGTGGGCGGCTGGTTGTCCGACCGGATCGGCCGCGTCAAGACGTTCCTGATCGGCTACACCATCGTGTTCGCCTGGATGATCCCCATGTTCGCGCTGATCGACACCAAGGACATCGTCCTGTACGGGGTGGCCCTGTTCGTCCTGACCGTTGGCCTGGGCCTCTCCTACGGCCCCATGTCCGCCATGTATGCCGAGATGTTCCCCGCCGAAGTGCGGTACTCCGGCATCTCCATCGGGTACGCCTTTGGCGCCATCCTGGGCGGAGCCTTCGCCGCCACCATCGCCGAATCCCTGCTGCAGTCCACCAAGTGGGCCGGTTCGATCGGCATCTACATCATGGTCCTGTGCGTCATCTCCGCGGTCGGCGTGGTGCTGGCCAAGGAAACCAAGGGCCGGCCGTTGGGCGTCAGCAGCCACCACTAACACTGTTGCCTGGCCGGCTTGCCGGTCCTCAGCCCCGCAGGCCCGGACTTTGCTCCGGGCCTGCGTCGTGTGGCACGGGCTGTCCCTGCCGCAGCAAGGTGACGGCGTCGGCATCGGTCAACTGCCCGAAGTGCCGGTAGAAGCTGCCCACGGCCCGGAATTTACCCGGCAGGTGCAGGCATACGACGGCGTCGCACACGCGCTCCAGCGAGGCTTCGGCATCAACGGAACCCACCGGAGCTGCGGCCACCACGGTTGCCGCACCGCCGGCGCGCACGGCCTCGACGGCGGCCCGCATCGTGGCGCCGGTGGCCAGGCCGTCATCCACGAGCAGGACTGCCTTGCCGGCCAGGTCCATTCCGGTGCCCGGATACAGGGCGGCCCGGCGCAGGATTTCGCTGCGTTCACGGGTCTCCACGTCATCCAGCGACTCCTGGCGAACGCCGTGCTGGAGGACCCGCTCCAGCAGGGGCTTGTTGATCAGCCGGACGATCCGTCCGTGTGCCCAGGCCAGTGCGCCGTAAGCGGCTTCCTCATAGCCGGGGATCCCCAGCTTCCGCACCAGGACGGTGCCCAAGGGTAGGCGGAGGGCCTGTGCTGTGGCCGCCGCTACCGGGACGCCGCCGCGGGCCAGGCCAAGGACTACGGTGTCGGGCCGCTCGTGGAACGCTGAAAGCGCGGCAGCCAGGCGCACCCCCGCGTCCGTGCGGTCCTCAAAACGCGTCGCCATCTGTCCCTCCCCGCCGGTCAGGCCCGGCGTGAACGAAAGCACGAGGGGCGGCCGCGTGCCGCCGGTCGCTAGACACCCAGGAAGGAAATGGCGGCCTGCTTGAAGGCCCTGCTGGTGATGGCGTTGGTGTGGTTCCGGCCAGGGAGGAGCAGTTGCTCGGGCATGGACCCGGCGCTGCGCGCCAGTTCGGCGAGGTGGGGCAGCGTGCCGGCGCGGTCGTCCTTGTCCCCGGCAACCAGGAGCATGGGAACGTGGGGTACCGCCTCGGCGGGGTCGTAGGGCTCCGCCTTGATGGCTTCCACCAGCGACAGCAGGGCGAAGATGTTGTTGCTTGGCAGCAGCAGCGCCATCTTCAGCAGCTGGGCCGTTGATTCGTCGGCGATCGGGGTGCCGTCCGCCAGGTAGTCCTGGGCGGCCCGCAGATCGAAGGCTGCCAGCGGGTCGGTATTGTTCGGTCCGCCCAGCACCAGCCTGTGGACGAGTTCCGGCTGGGTTGCTGCGAACTCCCAGGCGAGCCGGGAACCCAAGGAATATCCCACCACGTCCAAGCCGCTGGAAGGATCGCCGTCGTGCAGCGGGCGCGCACCGGCGTCGAACGCCGCCTGAAGCAGGTCCGCCCTGATCCTGCTGGGGGAGTAGGAGTCCCGGTCCTCCGGGGCACCGCTGCGGCCATGGCCGGGAAGGTCCACGGTGATGACCCGCCGCCCCGCCTCAAGCAGGGCGGCCACCCAGCCAGTGTCCTCCCAGTTGAGTTTGGACGAGGAGGAGAACCCGTGCAGCAGGAGCACCGGCCGGAGCCCGGCGTCCTCGGCGGGCTCGTGCACCGCCACAAAGAGTTGCGGGTCGGTGCCCTCGACGGTGTGCGCCTGCTGCTGTCCGGTGTGCCTGCCGCTCATGGTGTCAGTTCCTCATCAGGTACGGCGCCCAGGCGGACCCGGCGCGTCGGTGCGTCTTCCTTGGAAAGGTAGTTTCACTCTACCTGTTGGCAGGCCGGTTCCGGCTGGTGAGCCGGGCGCCGAAACCGCAGGCCAGCGCGATGCCGGCGACCAGGCCCAAGGTGCCCAGGAGCTGGGCCCGGCTGGCCTCGGCGCTGAAGCCGACGGCGAAGATCAGGCCCAGCAGGACCAGTCCAAGAATGGTCAAGCCGGGGAATCCCTGCATCCGCAGCGGCAGTGGAACCCCGTCCCGGTCGGCGCGGCGCCGCAGGATCAGCTGGGACACCAGCGCGCTGCCCCACACCACCAGGCAGGTTGAGCCCACCAGCTGGAACAGCGCGGGCAGGACCCGGTCCGGGAACAACAGCTCCAGCACGGTGGCGATGAAGCCGAAGGCCACCGAGACCGCGACGGCAAGGATGGGAACGCCGGCGCCGTTGAGGCGGGCGAGGATGCGCGGCGCCTCGCCGCGTTGCGCCAGTGAGTACGCCATGCGTGATGCGCCGTAGAGGTTCGCGTTCAGCGCCGAGAGGAGGGCGACGACGGCCACCAGGGTAAGGGCGGTGGAGGCGCCTGGGATCCGGGCGGCATCGAGCACTCCTGCGAAAGGCGAGGCAAGGCCTGCGGACGTGGCCGGAAGGACCGCGGCGATGACGAAGACCGAACCGATGTAGAACACCAGGATCCGCCACACCACGGTCCGGATGGCTTTGCCGACGCTGCGCTGGGGATCCTCGGTCTCGGCCGCGGCGACGGAGACGATTTCGGTGCCGCCGAACGCGAAGATCACCACGAAGAGGGCAGAAGCCACCCCGCCCAGTCCCTGCGGCGCAAAGTTGGAGGTCAGGTTTGTCGCGCGGGGGGACTCGACGCCGGGCAGCAGGCCCAGGAGCAAGGCGGCGCCGACGGCCAGGAACAGAACGATGACGGCGACCTTGAGGATGGCGAACCAGAACTCGAATTCGCCGAAGTTCCGGACGCCGGCCAGGTTGATTCCGGTGAACACCACCATGAACAGCAGTGCCAGCGCCCAGACCGGAACCACTTGCCAGACGGAGAACAGCAGGCCGGCCGCGCCCAGGGCCTCGGCCGCGATCACCACCACCAGTTGAAGCCACCAAAGCCACCCGATCGTGGCTCCCGCCGTGCGGCCCAGGGCACGTGCGGCGTAGACCGAGAACGCTCCGCTGTTCGGGTTGGCGGCTGCCATCTCACCCAGGGCCCACATCACCAGGATGATGAGCGTTCCCGCCACCAGGTAGGAGATGAGGACCGCCGGGCCTGCCGCCTGCACCCCGGCGCCCGATCCCAGGAACAACCCGGCACCGATGGCGCTGCCGAGCCCCATCATGGTGAGCTGGCGCGGCTTCATGCTGTGGCCTGCCGGAGCCTTGCGTGGCGCTGTGGTGGATGTGGTCGGGGCGGACTTCATCGTCATGGGGCAGTAAACCTTCTTGGGGTTGGTTCGGGGGTCCGGCCCCAGGGGCCGGAGGTCCTTTTGGGACCACTTGAATTTACCGCTTCCGGCAGCCTGCCAAAAACGCGCACCCCGTCCCGGCGTCCGGCCGCGGCTTCCCGGGGACGCGTCGGCGCTTCAGCTGCTGCCGCGGAAACATTTCCCTTTCCGTCCGGCGGGCCGTAAAATTAGTTTTGGTCAAAGTGACTATAACTGGATGGAGACCCCGGGGGCGGGGCATTGAAAGGCGGTGCGACGGTGTACTCCAGCTCAGCCAATGTGTCCGAGCGGCAGGCCGCGCCGCCGTCGCTCGCCATCTCGACGGTGATCTTCGCCCTGCGCCCCAGTGCCACCTCTGGCCGCCCCACGTTGTGGTTGCCGCTGGTCCGACGGATCAGGGAACCTTTCAAAGGCCTCTGGGCGTTGCCGGGCGGCCCACTGAGCCACGACGAGTCGCTGCAGGACGCCGCTTCCAGGAACCTCCGGGAAACCACGGGACTGAGCCCCAGCTACCTCGAGCAGCTGTATGCGTTCGGCGGCCTGCACCGCTCACCCACCCAGCGTGTGGTGTCGATTGTCTACTGGGCCCTGGTCCAGCCCACGGAAGCGGCGCTCGCGGACGAATCCGAGAATGTCAGGTGGTTCCGGGCCGACCGTCTGGGGGACCTGGCCTTCGACCACAACGCGATCGTCGACTATGCCCTCTGGCGCCTGCGCAACAAGCTCGCCTACGGTTCCATCGCCTACCACCTGCTGGGGGAGTACTTCACCCTCGCCCAGGTCCGCGAAGTCTACGAAGCCGTCCTGGACCGCCAGCTGGATCCCGCCAACTTCCGCCGCCAACTCAAGTCCACCCCGGAAATCGAAGAAACCGGGGAATACCTCCAGGGCGGCAAGCACCGCCCGCCACGCCTCTACCGCTACACCGGCCGGCCAGGCCTTGACCCAGACAACAGGAGCACACCATGAGTAGCGTCAATACGGCAATCCAGCTGATCACGCGCGAACAAGCCGAAAAGGGCGCCGCCGCGGAGCGCAGCACCTGCAGCCCGGCACTGGCGAAAGGCCCCTGGGACTACGACCTCGCCGAGGCGCTCGCAGGTACTCCGGCCTACGGTCCGGGCGCATCGAGCGCCGATCCCGCTCCCGCCTCCACGCCACGCCAGGGCCAGCTGCCGGAGGAATACAAGCTGGCCGGCGATGCCGAACTGGGTGAACGGATCAGGGCGGCCAAGGCCACCCTGGGTGAGCGTGCCGTCATCCTGGGCCACTTCTACCAGCGCGACGAGGTGGTCCAGTACGCCGACTTCGTGGGTGACTCGTTCCAGCTCGCCAACGCAGCCCTGACCCGGCCGGAAGCGGAAGCGATCATCTTCTGCGGGGTCCACTTCATGGCCGAGACGGCGGACATCCTGTCCACCCCGGAACAAGCCGTCATCCTGCCCAACCTCGCGGCCGGCTGCTCCATGGCGGACATGGCGGACGAAGACTCCGTCGAGGAATGCTGGGAGCAGCTGGCAGAAATCTTCGGCACCGAGCCCGACGCCGAAGGCCGGGTCCCGGTCATCCCCGTCACCTACATGAATTCCTCCGCAGCCCTGAAAGCGTTCTGCGGCGAACACGGCGGCATCGTCTGCACCTCCTCGAACGCCAGGACCGTCCTGGAGTGGGCGTTCCAGCGCGGGCAGCGGGTGCTGTTCTTCCCCGACCAGCACCTGGGCCGCAACACCGCCAAGGCGCTGGGCGTTCCCCTGGACCAGATGCCCATGTGGAACCCGCGCAAGGACCTCGGCGGCAACGACGAACAGGCACTGCTCGATTCCCGGGTGATCCTCTGGCACGGCTTCTGCTCCGTGCACAAGCGGTTCAATGTGGCGCAGATCGAGAAAGCCCGGGCCGACTTCCCGGGCGTGCAGGTCATCGTGCACCCCGAATGCCCCATGGAGGTGGTGGACGCCGCCGATTCAGCCGGCTCCACCGACTTCATCAAGAAAGCCATTGCGGCCGCCGCCGAGCCCACCACGTTCGCCATCGGCACCGAAATCAACATGGTGAACCGGCTTGCCGCCGAGTACCCGCAGCACACCATCTTCTGCCTGGACCCGGTGATCTGCCCCTGCTCCACCATGTACCGCATCCACCCCGGCTACCTGGCCTGGGTCCTGGAGGAACTGGTCGCCGGCCGCATTGTCAACCGCATCACGGTGGACAAGGATGTGCAGGCCAACGCCAGGACGGCACTCGAGCGCATGCTCGCTGCGAGGCCCTAATGACCCGCCAGCCCGGTAGGCCGGCGGGTCGCCTCGCCGTCGTGGGCAGCGGCATCGCCGGCCTCTACGCTGCCCTGCTCGCCGCGGACGCCGGTGCGGACGTGGTGCTGCTGACCAAAGGCGCCCTGGAAGACAGCAACACCTGGTACGCGCAGGGCGGCATCTCGGCAGTGCTCGACGAACCGTCGCCCGGGGACACCGTCGCCGCGCACATCGCCGACACCCTCCGCGCCGGGGCAGGGCACTGCAACGAGGCCGCCGTCCGGCTGATGTGCACCGAGGCGCGCGAGGACATCGCCGGGCTCCAGCGGTACGGGGTCCGCTTCGACGCCGCGCACGACGACGGCCCGGCGCTTGGGCTCGAAGCCGCACACAGTGCCCCGCGCATCCTGCACGCCGGCGGGGACGCCACGGGGGCGCGGGTGGCCGCTGCGCTCATCCAGGCGGTCCGGGACCGGCGCGACCGCGGCACGCTCCGCATCCTTTCCCAAGCCCAGGCAACCGCCCTGGTCACCACAAACGGCAGCGTCAGCGGAGTCGAATACCTCCAGGCGGGCCGGCCGTCCGTCCTGGCGGCCGACGCCGTCCTCCTGGCCAGCGGCGGAGCAGGCCAGCTGTTCGCCCAAACCACCAACCCGGCCGTCGCCACCGCGGACGGGCTGGCGCTCGCCGTCCGCGCCGGCGCAGCCGTGAAGGACCTCGAATTCTTCCAGTTCCACCCCACCTGCCTGGTCAGTTCCGCCACCGCCCACCCCGGCCGGCTGGACGGTCCGCTGCTGATCTCCGAGGCGGTCCGCGGCGAAGGGGCCACCCTGCTGGACGCCGGCGGCAGGCGCTTCATGCAGGCCTACCACCCGGACGCCGAACTCGCGCCCCGCGACGTCGTCTCACGCAGCATCGCCTTGCACCTGGCCAAACTCGGCGACCCCAACGGCCACGTCTACCTTGACGCCCGCGGCATCGAACAGGCCAGGGGTGGGGGCTTCCTCAGCCGGCGGTTCCCCACCCTCACCAGGAAAACCCTCGAAGCCGGCATCGACTGGACCCGTGAACTGGTTCCCGTCGCCCCTGCCGCCCACTACTGGATGGGCGGGGTGGCCACCGACCTCGCCGCCCGCACCAGCGTCCCCGGCCTCTACGCCGCCGGCGAAGTTGCATGCACCGGCGTCCAAGGTGCAAACCGGCTGGCGTCCAACTCGCTTCTTGAGGGACTCGTCTTCGGCCGCCGCGCTGTTGAAGACTTCCTCTCCGGTGCCCTGGGCTGGGACGCGCCCCGCGGCTGCGATGCTCCGCGTGCTCCCCACGATCTCCCTAACCTCGCAAGCTCGGCCAGGGAACCCGGATCGTGTGGGCCCACGGCCGCGGGCGGCCTCCGCTTGACGCACGCTTCCGCAGCCCTGCCGCGAAACGCGGGTCCGCGTGTCACCGTCCCTGCTGCTTTAGAAGGCGCGGCGGATCGCTCAGGTGGGCCAGGCGGAATTTGGCCGTCCAGCTTCGGCGGGGATAGGGAGGTGGGGGAACCCTTTTCGCGGGACGCTCTCCGGCGCCTGATGACTTCCCATGCCGGCGTGCTGCGCTCCGGGCATCTGTTGCGGGAGGCGGCCGCCACGCTTGAGTCCTGGGCCGCGGTCGTCCGTCCTGCTGGCTCATCCTCTCCTGACCCTGCGGGGCACGAGGACCGGAACCTTCTGCTGGCCGCACGGCTGCTGGTGGCTGCCGCGCTGGACCGCACCGAATCGCTGGGCGCCCACTACCGCAGCGATGAAGCCGCCGAACCCGAGAACACCTGCCCTCCGCGCCCGAAAGCGAGCCTGCTCCATGACTGAACCCGCCGTAATCGACCACACCGCTGCCGTGCGTCCCCTCGACCTGACCCTTCCGGCCGCCCCCGTGCGGGAGATCCTGGAGCGGGCCTTCGCCGAGGACGCACCCTCCGGCGACATCACCTCCCAACTCCTCATCCCCGCCGGAGCGCGGGCCACAGCCGTCCTCAACGCCCGTGTACCCGGCATCCTCAGCGGGGCCACCGTCTTCCGGGACGCAATGGAACTCGTGGACCCTGCCACCCGGGTGGAACTTCTCGTGGCGGATGGCCAGGCATTCGACGCCGGCACGCACCTGGCCCGGGTCAGTGGAACCGCGCGTTCGGTGCTGCTGGCGGAACGCGTGGCGCTCAACCTGGTCCAGCGGATGTCCGCGATCGCCACCAAGGCTGCCGCGTTCGTCCGGCTCACCGAGGGCACCCGCGCCCGCATCACCGACACCCGCAAAACCACCCCCGGCCTTCGCGTCCTGGAACGCTTCGCCGTCCGGTGCGGTGGCGGCTCCAACCACCGGTACAGCCTGTCGGACGCCGTCCTGGCCAAGGACAACCACCTGGCCGTGATGACCGGCGGAGACCCTGCCAAACTCACCGGGCTCCTGCTGGCAGCCAAGGCACAGCTGGGACACACCACCCACTTCGAAGTGGAAGTCGACCGGATGGACCAGATCGAGCCCGTCCTCGCGGCAGGGGTGGACACCATCATGCTGGACAACTTCACGGTGCCGGAACTGCAGGCCGGAGTGGCCCTGGTTGCCGGACGCGCCCTGGTGGAAGCCAGCGGCAACGTCAACCTCGAGACCGTCGGGGCGATCGCCGGCACCGGTGTGGACGTCATCTCGGTGGGGGCGCTCACGCACACCGTGGCCGCCCTGGACCTGGGCCTGGACGTCGAACTGACTGCCGGGTGACCCGTGATTTTCCTTGATGCCGCCGCCACCACGCCCGTCCGCCGCGAGGTGCTGGACGCCATGTGGCCCTACCTCACCGGCGGGTTCGGGAACCCCTCCAGCCACCACACGCTCGGCGAGGCAGCGGCGGCGGCACTGGCCGGGGCACGGTCCGCCGTGGCCGCCGTCCTGGGCTGCCGTCCGGGGGAAGTGGTCTTCACCTCCGGCGGGACGGAAGCGGACAACCTTGCCGTCAAAGGAATCGCGCTGGCCCGGCAGGCCGCAAACCCGCGACTGGACCGGGTGGTGATCAGCGCCGTCGAGCACCCTGCGGTGGAGGAATCCGCCCGGTACCTTGAGCGGTTCCACGGGTTCGCTGTGGACGTGGTGCCGGTCGACGAGTCCGGCCTGGTCAGCCCTGATGCCCTCGCCGCGCTGCTCGGACCGCGAACAGCACTGGTCAGCGTCATGTACGCCAACAACGAGGTGGGTACCGTGCAGCCCATCGCCGCCCTGGCGGAACTGGCCCGCAGCCATGGCATCCCGTTCCACACCGATGCCGTCCAGGCGGCCGGCTGGCTGCCGCTGGACACCAGGGCGCTGGGAGTGGACGCGATGAGCATCTCGGGGCACAAACTGGGCGCTCCCAAGGGGTGCGGGATGCTCTACGTCCGCAGCCGCACCAGGCTCGAACCGGTGGTCCACGGCGGGGGCCAGGAGCGCGGACGCCGCTCAGGCACAGAAAACGTGGCCGGTGCGGTGGGCCTGGCCGCCGCGCTCACCCTGGCCCATGCGGGGCAGGAGGAGCAACGTGACAGGGTGGCCGCCCTGCGCGACCGGTTTATCGCAGCGGTGCTGGAAGGCGTGCCGGACGCCGTCCTCACCGGCCATCCCACCGAACGGCTGCCGTCGGTGGCATCGTTCTGCTTCCCGGGCACCAGCGGCGAATCGGTCCTCCTGGAGCTGGAACGCCGCGGAGTGGTGTGCTCCAGCGGTTCGGCCTGCGCTGCCGGCTCCGATGCTCCCTCGCCGGTCCTCACTGCCCTGGGACTCTCCGCAGAGCTTGCCCAGACCGCCGTCCGCTTCAGTTTCGACGCAGCGGTAACCCGGGAGGAACTGGACCACGCCGCCGCAGCCGTCAGGGCCGCCGTCGCGAGTGTCAAAAACCTTGGCGCGGGCCAAGGCCGCTAGCGGATCCGTGCACCGGGTCAGCGGTGCCGCGCGCGGCGGAAGATCCAGTGCCGCAGCATGCTGAACCGCACGGCGGTGGCCAGGAAGCCGGACAGGGTGGTTGCCACCAGCTCGTCCCCCACGGTGGCGTCCGGGTTGATCCAGTGCAGCACGCCCAGGCTGCTGCCGGTGATCACCAGTGCCACAGCGATCACCACCAGCCCGTTGAGGTGGTCGCGGGTCCGCCGTTGTCCACCGGCAATCTTAAACGTCAGCCGCCGGTTCAAGGCCGTGTTCAACAGTGAGGTAAGGACCAGGGCCACCGCGTTGGCCAGCTGCGCCCCCAGCCACGGACGCAGCAGGGCGTACAGCCCAAGTGAGGCGGCGGTGCAGATGATGCCGACGCCGGTGAACCGGAGCAGTTGCCGGATGACCGGAAAGCGCAGGACTCCGCGGTAGTGCCTGGTGGCGGGAAGACGGCGGGGTGGCGTCTCTTGGACGGCGGGGGCGGACGTACCGTCCCTCACGCGGTTCCACCGGGGGCGCTGATAGCGCCGGGTTCCGGGGACAGCGGGCGGTCCAGCGGGGACACGGCATGCAGCATGCGCGTTGGGGAGCAGGCCATGGTCAGTACAGTTCGCCCACGGGAATGTCCACTGCCAGCCGGTTCGACGGCCCGGGCAGCGGGCAGGCCCAGGCCTCGTTGTAGGCGCAGGAGGGGTTGTAGGCGAAGTTGAAGTCCACCACGAACATAGCGTTGGGGCCGGTGCCCTGGACACCATGGAAGGCGCCCTTGATGGTGTCCAGCAGGTAGCGGCCGGCCCCGTAGGTTCCACCGGGCTGGCCGGCAGTCGCATCCCGGAACGGGACGAAGATGCCGCCGCCGTACCCGTGGATCTTCCAGACTCCAAGCTGGCCCATTTCGGGCAGGTCGAACGTGCCCAGGCGCACGAAGTGGACCACGCCGTCGGTCCCGGTGTCCACGTTCATCTGCCGGCCGGCGCCTTCCTTGGTCAGCGGGACGTGGAACCGGTAGATCGGATCGTAGTCCGCCGTCTTCAGCCCCGAGAAACGTGCCTTGTCCGCTGCCGTGAGGGCGGACGCAGGGTGGGTAGCGAACATGAGGTCGCGTTGATGGCGCCAGTACGAGTGCGCCTCGGCGGGGTCCTCCGCGGAGATCTTGCGGACGTTGTCATAGAGGGCAAAGGTCCTCAGCCGCCAGTCGGCGATGTCAAGGGCGGACATTTCCGCAGGATTCTCTTCGGCTGCGCCGTGCTGCTCTTCCGCCATAGCCTCCAGCCTAGTCCCCGGCCATGGCAGGTAGCGTCCGACGGCGACACGCCGGCCGGGTGCCCGGGTGGCGGACCGGGGGCGCCGGCCCCGAAACGCCGCCCGGGCCACCCACGGAAGGGGGCACGGCACGGTTAGGCTGGCTGCCATGACAGGCAAGGCAACATTGACCGTTCTCGCCCGGATGTCCCTGGTCGCCGCCGCGCTCCTGCTGGCAGGGTGCTCGGGACCCCAGGCCGGCAGCGGACCGGGCTGGACGGCGCAGCCGGACGCTTCCGGAACCAGCGGATCGGGAGCGGCAGCGGCATCGCCGGGTGCGTCAGGCAGCGCCTCCGCTTCTGCGTCCGCGACGCCCTCCGAACCCCAGGGCGCCGCAACGGCATCCTCGTGGAAGACCTTCTCGGACCCGGCGAAGACCGTGAGCTTCGACCTGCCGCAGGACTGGATCGCCCAGTCGGTGACGCCGGAGCAAGGCGTACTCCCCGGGGGCCTGAAGATCGAGGTCAAGAAGCCCGACGGGACGTTCGTCGCAGCATTGCGGACGGGACTGCCCTCGTCTGCCGCCGGCTGCCCGGACAATGCCAGGCACCCCTACACGGTGATCAGCAGCGTGCCCTTCGACCTGGCCGCCCAGGGCGGGGAGGGAACCATCCCGCCGCGGATGGTCTACCGGGTGATTCAGGGCTACCGCTACTTCGGCTCCTACGGCATCACCAACCTGGTGGGCGGAACCGACGGGCAGGCGTGCGAGCTGCGCAACGTGGTGCGCGGACCGGCCGGCAAAGGCGACTACTCCTTTGGCGACGTGGTGACGTTGAAGGCCTTCGCGCCAGACGAGAAAGTGGCCCCGGCGATGCCGTTCGACACCGTTGCCCAGGCCGCCCAGTACGTCAACGGAAGTTCCGACTTCGCCAACGTACAGCGGATGCTAATGTCGCTGAAGGTCAAAAACTAGTCCCGCTGCCCGCACTCACCCGGTGCCGGGGACCGCGACTTTCCGTCCGCCCCCAACACCCCCGGAGAGACATGGAACGCTCTGTTTCCGCACGCCTGGCCTTCAGGACCACCGCCCATACCAAAGTGGCCATGGCCATTGCCGCGGCGAGGAACAGCGGCTATTCGTCCTTTGAGGAATCCCTGTCCGTCACGGCGGGCGGAGCGGACGTGCCGCTTACGGAGGTGTCCGACCACCACGGTGGCCGGTTCCACTACATGGAGTTCGACGAACCCACCGAGGTCGCTGTGGAATATACCGCCACAGTGGCCGGACGCGCCGTTCCCGAAGTGGCGGAGCTGGCGGACCGGATCCGGTATGTCCGCCCCAGCCGCTACGCGGAATCCGACCGGCTGCTGCCCACCGCCTACGCCGAATTCGGCGGGATCCATGGGGCCGCCCTGCTGCATGCGGTCCGGGACTGGGTCAACGGCGAGCTGCGTTACATCAGCGGTTCCTCCCGGGGCACGGACGGGGCAGTGGAGACCTTGCTGAGCCGCCGCGGCGTGTGCCGGGACTTCGCGCACCTGGCCATTGCCCTGCTCCGTTCCAAGGACATCCCCGCCCGCCTTGCGGCCGTCTACGCCCCCGGCCTCAGCCCGATGGATTTCCATGCGGTGGCGGAAGCCTATGTGGACGGTGCCTGGCATGTCATTGACCCCACAGGGCTTGCCCCGCGGGAATCGATGCTCCGGATCACCGCGGGCCGGGATTCGTCGGACACGGCGTTCCTTTCCACCGTGGGCGGCAGCCTGACCCTGACCCAGCTGCGCGTCACGGCCGTGGTCAACGGCGGGTTGCCGGTTGAGGACCCGTCCCGGCTGGTGGCGCTGGGCTGACGCCGGGCGCGCCTGCCGGGCGCCGGGATTACCGGGGCAGGGGGCCCAACGAGGCGCGCAGCTTGTCGGTGAGCCGCATGAGTTCCTTTTGCTCTGCCGCCGTCAGCGCGGGAGCCACCAGCGCGGAGATGTCCCGGACGTGCTCGCGGCCGATTTCCTTCTGGAGCTCCCGGCCTTCGTCCGTCAGCTGCAGCAGCACGCCCCGGCCGTCTTGGGGAGCGGCCATCCTGGAAACCAGGCCGCGCTTCTCGAGCCGGTCCACCAGCCTGCTGAGGCTGGACTGGCTGAGCAGGACGTTGTCGTTCAGCTCGTTGAGCCGCAACCAGCCCGAAGGGCAGCGGGACAGCGTGAAGAGGACGTCGTATTCGTTGACGGCCAGCTTGCGGAACGCCGGCCCGGACTGCAGCTTGCGCATCACCGCAACCTGCGCCCGGAACAGTGACTCCCAGGTTTCGGCCGCCAGCCGGACCGGCGAATCGGATCCTTGCGCGGCCATCATGCCTCCGAGGTGGCTTTTTCGGCGTCTTGGGCGGCCAGCAGCGCGGCGACCCGCCCGGCGTGGGTGGGCGGCTCGGGAACCTGTGCGGGCTTGCGCGCCGCGTACTCCTTGCGCAGCGTGGGCAGGACTTCCTCGCCGAACAGGTCCAGCTGCTCCAGGACGGTCTTCAGCGGCAAGCCGGCGTGGTCGATCAGGAACAGCTGGCGCTGGTAGTCGCCGAAGTACTCGCGGAAGGTCAGGGTCTTCTCGATGACTTCCTGCGGGCTGCCGACGGTCAACGGAGTCTGCGAGGTGAAGTCCTCGAGTGAGGGGCCGTGGCCGTACACCGGAGCGTTGTCGAAGTACGGGCGGAATTCCTTCACCGCGTCCTGGGAGTTCTTCCGCATGAAGAACTGGCCGCCCAAGCCAACGATCGCCTGGTCCGCCGTGCCGTGGCCGTAGTGCTCGTACCGCTCGCGGTAGAGGCCGATCAGCTGCTGGTAGTGCTCCTTGGGCCAGAAGATGTTGTTGGCGAAGAAACCGTCACCGAAGTAGGCGGCCACCTCTGCGATCTGAGGCGTCCGGATGGAGCCGTGCCACACGAACGGGGCCACCCCGTCCAGCGGCCGGGGCGTGGACGTGAAGTTCTGCAGCGGGGTGCGGAACTTGCCGGACCAGTTCACGGTGTCCTCGTCCCAGAGCTTGCGCAGGAGGCTGTAGTTTTCGATGGCCAGCTCAACGCCGTCCTGGATGTTCTTGCCGAACCAGGGGTAGACAGGCGCGGTGTTGCCCCGGCCCAGGACAAGGTCCACGCGTCCGTCGGACAGGTGCTGGAGCATGGCGAAGTCCTCGGCGATTTTCACGGGATCGTTCGTGGTGATCAGCGTGGTGGCCGTCGAGAGGATGATGCGTTTGGTCTGCGCTGCGATGTAGGCCAGCGTTGTGGTGGGGGAGGAGGAGAAGAAGGGCCGGTTGTGGTGCTCGCCCAGGGCGTAGACATCCATGCCGATCTCCTCGACCTTCTTGGCGATGGCCACCGAGGCCTTGATGCGTTCGTGCTCGGTGGGGGTGCGGCCCGTGGTGGGATCCGTGGTGATGTCGCTGACGCTGAAAACACCGATCTGCATGATGTGCCCTTCCGTTCCTGGACTTGCTGGCTTGGTTTAAGTGTAAACCAATTTAGATGCATTTGCATCTATCGCCTGCTGTAACGCCCGGGTGCGGTGAATATTCCTGCCGCACGCAAGGCCGGACATCCCCGAACGCGGCAGTGCCCGTACTGCCGGGGCGGTACGGGCACTGGAGCACTGCAGGTCCTACTCGGCGCCGCCGGGGGCGGCGCGGCGGCCGCTGAGTTTGGGAATCTGGCCGGTGGTCCAGTCCTTGAACTCTGCATCGACGTCGGACCCGGGGCCGCGTTCAGGGCGGGCCTGAAGGTCCTTCAGCAGCGCCTTTTTCTCGCGGCGACCCTCCACCAGGCGGTACAGCACGGGAACCAGGATCAGGGTCAGGGCCGTGGAGGACACCAGGCCGCCGATCACCACCACAGCCAGCGGCTGCGAGATGAAGCCACCGCCGCCCGTTAAGCCAAGGGCCATGGGGGTCAACGCAAAGACCGTGGCCAGCGCCGTCATGAGGATGGGCCGCAGGCGCTGCCGGGCGCCGTGCGTAATCGCGTCCGCCACGTTCATTCCCGGTTTACCCTCACGCGGCTGGCGGTACTGGTTGATGAGGTCGATCAGCACGATCGCGTTGGTGACCACGATGCCCACCAACATCAGCATGCCGATCAGGGACGGCAACCCCAGCGGAACTCCTGTCAGCAGCAGGAGCGCCACGGCTCCGGTGGCCGCGAACGGCACGGAAACGAGCAGGATCAAGGGCTGGATGAGGGATTTGAAGGTGGCCACCATAATCACGTAAACGATGGCAATGGCAGCCAGCAGGGCCAGGCCAAGCTGCCGGAATGACTCCGCCTGCTGGGTGGTCGCTCCGCCGATCGTCGCAGTGACGCCGGCAGGCAGCTGGACGTCCGCCAGTCGCTTTTGGACCTCGGTGTTCACCGCCCCCAGGTTGGAGCCCGACGGCGTGATGGACACCCTGGCGGTGCGCTCACCGTTGCTGGCGGTGATGGAGACGGGGACGTCCACCTGCTCCACGGAGGCAATGCTCCCCAGCGTTACCGGCTTGCCGCCGGCCGGCAGCGGGATGTTCCGGACCGCGTCGATGCTGGAGAATTTGGTGCCTTGGCCGATGCGGACCGGGTAGTCATTGGTGTCGATCCGGACCGTGCCGGCGGGAATCGGGCTGATGGTGGAAGCCAGGACCCCTGCCACCTGTTGCTCGTTCAGTCCTGCGGCCACGGCCTTTGCCCTGTCCACCTTGACCTGCACCACAGGGTTGCTGGCCGCCAGGTTGCTGGCCACCTCGCTGGTGCCGGGAACGCCGGACATGGCCGCAACCATGGTGTCGCTGGCGGCCTGCAGGTCGGCGCTGGTGGCGGCCTTCAGCGTGATGTCCACAGTTGACGAGGTGCCGAAGCCGCCCTGCTGGGTGCCCACGGAGATCTTGCCGGAATCAGGCACCTTGGCCAGCTCGGTCCGGACGGTGTCCTGGAGCCGTTCCTGGTTGGCCTTTTCGTCAGTGACCACAGTGAACGTGGAGTTTGAAGACCCGGTGGAGGTAAGCGCGGCGAACCCGGCCTGCGCATTGCCCGACGTCACCTGGACGTCCCTGATGCCGTCGATGCCGCGCAGGACCTCCTCGAGGCGGATGGCTGCGGCGCTGGTGTCGGCGAGGCTGGTTCCGGCAGGCAGCACCTGGCGCACGGTGAGGCTGTTCTGTCCCGAGTTCCCCAGCAGGTTGGTTGCCAGCAGTGGCGTCATGGCACCCGTGGCGCCGAGTACCAGGACGGCGGCCACCAGGGTGATGACCGGGTGTTTCTGGGTGGACCGGAGGATGGGCAGGTAGCCGCGCTGCAGGCGGCTGCGCTGCTCGGCGTCGTGCGCCTTTGCTTTGGCGTCCGCGGCAATCCGGCGGGACTCGGCGGAACCGGCCGGTGCCCCTTCCGGGGCGCCCTTGGGGTTTTTGAGGAACCAGTAGGCGAGCACCGGAACGATGGTCAGGGACACCAGCAGCGACGCCAGCAGCGCCATGGTGACGGTCAGGGCAAACGGCCGGAACAGTTCCCCGGCCAGATCGCCGACGAAGGCAATCGGCAGGAACACGGCCACCGTCGTCAGCGTGGAGGCCGTGATGGCCCCGGCCACCTCCCTGATGGCGGTGAGGATCGCCGTCGACTTCTCCTCGCCGTAGCTCAGGTGCCGCTTGATGTTTTCGATGACCACGATGGAGTCGTCCACCACGCGGCCAATCGCGATGGTGAGCGCGCCGAGGGTCAGGATGTTCAGCGAATAGCCGGTGCCCGAAAGACCGATGAACGTGATGAGCAGCGACAGCGGGATGGAGACGGCGGTGACCAGCGTGGAGCGGGCCGACATCAGGAACAGCAGGATGACCGCCACCGCGAATCCCAGCCCCAGCAGCCCTTCCGTGGTGAGGTCCTTGATGGACTTTTCGATGAACGGTGCCTGGTCGAAGACGGGGGTGAAGTTTGCGTTCGAGCCCAGCTCCGCCTGGAGATCCTGCAGGGAGTCCCGCACCGCGTGGGAAATCCCCACCGTGTCGCCTTCGGGTTTCTTGGTGACGGAAACGGCCAGGGTCTCGGCCCCGTTGGTGCGGGTGATGGAGGTGCGTTCGTCGTCCTTGAGCGAGACGTCGGCCACCGAGCCGACGGTCGCTGCGTTCTTCGCCCCGGCCAGCGGAAGGGCCTTGATGGCGTCAAGGGAATCCACCGGGCTGCCGATCTGCAGCGAGAGGGTCTTTCCCTGGTCCTCGAGGGTTCCAGCCGGGACCAGGGCCCCGTTATTGGAAAGGGCGTCCTTAATCGCGGTCACGCCCACGCCCGCGGCGGCGAGGGCATCGGTGCGTGGCAGGATCTCGATGTGCTGGGACGCGCCGCCGGTCACGTCGGCGCTGCGGACGCCGTCGATCTTCTGCAGCCGGGGCACGGTCAGGCGCTGCAGGTCGGCGTTCAGGTCACTCAGGGACTTGTCCGAGGACACCGCCAGGAACACGATGGGGAAGTCGCTGATGCTCCCGGCGATGGCTTGCGGCTGGACATCGCTGGGAAGGGTCCGTTTGGCGTTGGAGATCGCGCGGTCGATCTGGTTCCGGGCCCGGTCCAGATTCGATCCGTAGGTGAACACCAGCGTGATCTGGGAGACGCCGGTCCGTGACGTGGAGGAGGTGGATTCCAGCCCCTCCACGCCGTTCAGCGCCTTTTCCAGCGGGCCGCTGACCTGCTTGTCCACCACTTCCGGCGACGCGCCCGGCATGGAGCTGAGCACGGTGATCTGCGGGAACTCAATAGACGGGATGAGCTCCTGCTTCAGCGAGGACATGGTGATCACGCCGAAAACCGAGGCAAAGACGGTGATCAGCGCGATCAGGGCCCTGTTGGCAAGGGAAAGGTGCGCCAGCCGGAACATGGCTGCCCTCCTGGGGGTTTAGTGACTGGTACATGCCCTGGGTGCCAGCCGCTGGCCCCGGCAGGGTCAATGGCTGGCGGAAACGCTCTCCAGTTGGAGGGACTTGGCCGTGGCCCGTTCCAGCTCCGCGGCCAGATCCGGATTTTCATCCAGCTTGACCCCGTAACCGGGCATCATGTCCTTGAGCTTGGACTGCCAGCCCTTGAAATTCCGGGGGAACGTCTTCTGCAGCAGTTCAATCATGATGGGGACAGCGGTGGAGGCTCCGGGCGAGGCGCCCAGGAGCGCGCCGATGGAGCCGTCGCGGCCGGCGATCACTTCGGTTCCGAACTGAAGGATGCCGCCCTTCTGCGGATCTTTCTTGATGATCTGCACACGCTGGCCGGCGGTGATAAGTTCCCAGTCCCCGCCCTTCGCCTCGGGGTAGTACTCGCGCAGTGCTTCGACCTTCTGGTCGTGCCGCTTTGCCACTTCCTTGACCAGGTAGGCGGTGAGGTCCATGTTGTCCTTGGCCACCGCGAGCATCGGGATGATGTTGCCCGGGCGGATGGACAGCGGCAGGTCCAGGTAGGAGCCGTTCTTGAGGAAGTTCGTGGAGAAGCCGGCGTATGGTCCGAACAGGAGCGAGCGCTTGCCGTTGACGTAGCGGGTATCCAGGTGCGGCACGGACATGGGCGGGGCACCAACCGAGGCCTGGCCATATACCTTGGCGCTGTGCTGGGCGGCGATGGTCTCGTCCGTGCAGCGGAAGAACTGCCCGGAGACGGGGAAGCCGCCGTAACCCTTGCTTTCGGGGATGCCGGAGGCCTGCAGGAGGTGCAGGGCACCACCACCGGCGCCGACGAAGACGAACTTGGCGTGGATCTTGCCGTGCTCCCCGGAACGCGGGTGCTTCAGCGTCAGGTCCCAGCCGCCGTCGGACGCGCGGGAGATGCCGGTGACGTCGTGGCCGTAGTTGATTTCGACGCCGTTGTTCCCCAGGTAGCCGGTGAGCTCACGGGTCAGTGCCCCGAAGTCGACGTCGGTTCCCTCGGCAGCCCGGGTGGCGGCGACGCGCTGCTTGGGGTCGCGGCCCTTGACGATCAGCGGCGCCCACTTGGCGATCTGTGCGTGGTCCTCGGAGTACTCCATGGACCGGAACAGGGTGTGCGGCTTCAGGGCCTCGTACCGGGTCTTCAGGAACCGGGTGTGGTCCTCGCCGATCACGAAGCTCATGTGCGGGACAGTGTTGATGAAGCCCTTGGGGGAGCCGATCAGGTTGTTGTCCACCAAGTGGGACCAGAACTGGCGGGACAGCTGGAACTGTTCATTGATGAGCAGCGCCTTGTTGGGGCTGACCGAGCCGTCTTTGGCTGCGGGGGAGTAGTTCAGTTCGCAGAGGGCCGCGTGGCCCGTTCCCGCGTTGTTCCAGGGATCTGAACTCTCGAGCCCCGGCTGGTCCAGCCGTTCGAACAGGGAGATGGTCCAGTCCGGCTCCAGCTGCTTGAGGAATGCCCCCAGCGTCGCGCTCATGATGCCGCCGCCTATCAGGACAACGTCGGCATGTGGGGTCTTGGAAATGAAAGTCACGATCAGTCTCCGATTGCAGCGGCTCTGGCTGTCACAGAATATCCCCGCGCAGCGGTCATACTGAAATTGGACCGGCCCGTCAAGGCTTTAGTTGGACCTTCGTAAAAACTTCATTTAAGACCGGCGACGCCGGGTAGCTCAGGACCCGGTCCGAAAGGGCAAGGGCGGAGATGGGAAAGGCGATGGGGACGGCCGGCACCGTCGCCGCGATCTGGGAGTTGATGGTGTGATACAAGTCATCACGCTCCTTGCCGTCGGGCAGGCCGCGGGCCCTGTTGATTTTCGAGAACACCTGCGGATCCTGGTACCCGAATTCGCCGTTCTTCTCTCCGAACAAAGGGCCGACGAAGTTGTCGGCGTCCGAGTACGAGCCGTTCCAGCCGAGGATATGCAGGGCGTGGTCGCCGGGGGACTGGACCTTTTGAAGGTAGCCATCCGACCAGTCGACCGGGACGGGCCGGATGTTGAAGCCGACGGCGGTGAGCTGGCGGCTGAGCTCGGCGTAAACCTTCTCGGGGGTCGGAAGGTAGGGCCGGGTGACGTTCAAGGGATAGTAGAACTTGAGTTCCTCGCCCGCGTAGCCGGCGTCCTTGAGGTAGCTCTTGGCCTTTTCCGGATCATGGCCCAGCTCCGGGGCGTCGTTGTTGAATCCGCTGATCTTGGGCGGGACGAACTGCGTGGCTTTGGCAGTGTTGTCGATGAAGAACTTCCGGATCAGGGTTTCCTTATCGATCGCGAGCTCCACCGCCTGCCGGATCTTCTGGTTTTGCAGCACCGGGACATCCTGGTTCATGCCCACGTACATCACGGAGAAGGGGTCCCGCTGCACGATCTGCTTGCCGCGCTTGACCAGCTGGTCGAAATTCCCCACTGTCACGGCGTCATAGCCGTCGATTTTTCCGTCCAGGAGGGCCTGGAGGCGGGTTTGCGGGTAGTTGTAGGCCAGGAAGTTGATGGTGGCGATCTGGCCGCGGTCGCCCCAGTAAGTCTTGTTGCTGGCCAGGGTCACGTTGTCGCTGCCCCAGGCGGCGAGCGAGAAAGGCCCAGTGCCGACCGGGTTGGTGGCAAAAACGGACAACGCCTGGCCGCCGCGGTTTTGGTCAAGCACGTCGGCCTTGCCGGCCGCGAGGGCGGCGGGGGAGGCCATCGCAAAGGCGGGCAGCGTCAACGCCTGGAGGAACGCGGTGAAGCGCTGGGTAAGGTCGATCTTCACCGTGTCCGCTGCCACCGCGGTGCAACTCTTGAAGATGGAGAGGCCGGCTTCGTCCGAGTGGGCCTTGAAGACACCCTTGAAGGAGCTTCCCGGTGCCTGCTTCCGCAGTTCGGCGGGAAAGGCGAACCAGCGGTTGAAGTTGGTGCAGACGGCGTCGGCGTTGAATGGGGTGCCGTCGTGGAAGGTGACGCCGGTCCGGAGCTTGAAGGTGTAGCTGCGGCCCTCGTTGGATTCGTTCCATTCGGTGGCCAGCAGGGGCGTGGGCTTTCCCGTGGTCTGGTCCACGCCGACGAGGCCCTCCATGATTTGCCGCGTGATGCGCTGGGACTCGACGTCGTTGGACAATGCCGGGTCGAGGCCCAGTGGCTGGGCGGCGGTACCGAAGCTGAAGGTGGCTTCCGGTTCCGCGGGCGTGGAGTTGTTCCGGCCGGTCGTGGGAGAGGGCGACGGTGCGCCTGTGCACGATGTCACGCCCAGCGCCATGAGGACGGCGCCGGCCTTGAGGGCAGTCCGCCGCGATGTACTGCTGGGCACTCGTTTATCACCTCTGGATCCTGCCGGCTCCGCCGCTTGCGGGCCGGGACCCAGTCTAGTGGACAGGACTTGGTCGCTGCCCGGAGCCGGACACGCCAATGCCGGGCCCCTGGAAAACCAGTGGAACCCGGCTTGGTCGAAGGACGCCTGTTGCCTGGGTCGGCTACTTGGGCATCAGCACGGAGTCGATCAGGTAGACCGTGGCGTTCTTGGTCTTGACGCCGCCGCAGATGACGTTGGCGTTGTCCACCTTGAGGTTGTTTCCGCTGCCGGTGACGGTGACGGAGCCGCCCTCGACGGTGGCGTGGGTGCCGGCGATCTTGTCAGGGGTGATCTGGCCGGGAACAACGTGGTAGGTCAGGATCTTGCTCAGCAGGGCATCGTCCGTCTTCAGGGTGTCGATCGTGGCGGCGTCAATCTTCTTGAAGGCGTCATCCACCGGGGCGAAAACAGTGAACTCGCCGCCGTTGAGGGTGTCCACCAGGTTGACCTTGGGGTTGAGCTTGCCGGACACCGATGCGGTCAGCGTGGTGAGGATGGGGTTGTTGGAGGCGGCGACGGCCACCGGATCCAGGGCCATGCCGGCTACCGAGCCGGCGCCGGTGGGAACCTTCTGGGCGTAGGCGGCGCAGCCAGGGCCGACCAGGTTCGCTGCCGGGTCCATGCTGCCGGCGGAGGATTTGGCCGATGCGCTGGCGGATGGTGAGGCCATGCTCGAGCTGGGGGCGGAGGACATCGGCGCCGAAGATGCCGAGGACCCGGAGGTGCTGCCCGAACCGCCACATGCGGTAAGGCTGAGCAGAGCGGCCGCTGCAACGCCTGCAACGGTGAAAGTGGTGCGCTTGAAGGTCTGCATTTCAGTACTCCTTGGATCGTTTAGCCTGCTGCCCTTGGAGCGGTGTCCGTGGCTTGCAGTCTGATTTGGGGGTAAGCACCTGCCCTTGGCTGGTGTCTCATTGGCTATTCGGCCGGTGGGCGGAAGTGGATGGGTGGATCCTTGGAGTTTTTCTATTCGGGGCACGAACCGGCAGGAGGGGGCGCGGTTTAAAGCAAAGGATCCCCCGGCCGAAGCCGGGGGATCCGCTGTGTGCGCAAGGGGGGACTTGAACCCCCACGCCCGAAGGCACAGGAACCTAAATCCTGCGTGTCTGCCAATTTCACCACTCGCGCGCAGGCTTCCGGCCATGAACGCCAAGCGTTCGACGGCGGGATGCCAGTGTCCATTGTAGCGTCGCGCCGGCAGGGTGTTCCGGCAGCCGCGGCGTGGTCAGGCGTCCAGGTTGAGGTCCCGCCGCAGCTTGGCCACGTGGCCGGTTGCCCTGACGTTGTACTGTGCCAGGGAAACGTTGCCGTCGGGATCCACCACGATGGTGGAGCGGATCAGGCCCTGGTATGTCTTTCCGTAGTTCTTCTTTTCGCCCCAGGCGCCGTAGGCTTCGGCCACTGCGTGGTCCTCATCGGAGAGCAGGGGGAACGTCAGGGCTTCGTTTGCGGCAAATTTTGCCAGTTTTTCGACCGGGTCAGGCGAAATGCCCAGGACGTCGTATCCGGAGCCCTGCAGGGAGGCAAGGCTGTCGCGGAAGTCGCAGGCTTCCTTGGTGCAGCCGGGCGTGGACGCTGCCGGATAGAAGTAGACAATGGTGGAGCGGCCGGATGCCGGGTCCAGGCTGACCTCCTTCCCGCTTGAGTCCTGCAAGGTGAATGCGGGTGCTTTGTCGCCGGTAACGAGTCTTTCAGCCATTGTTTTTCTCCTTGTTGCGGGCGGGACACAACAGCCTAGTAAGCGGGTGGGGCGAGTGCTAATCGGCACTTGGTTATACTGGCTGCTATGCCTGATATGGATCACTGGCCCACAGGGCGCCTCCTGTCCACTGCTGCGCGCCTCGTTGAACACTCCTGGAACGAAAAACTTGGTGCCATCGGACTCACCCACGCCGGTGTTATCGCCATAGAAGTGCTGGCTGCGCAGGGGCCCATGACCCAGGCCCAGCTCGCCCAGTATGTCCGCGTCCAGGCCCAGACCATGGGCAAGACGCTCAGCCGGCTTGAGTCCCATGGCCATATCGCCCGGGTCCGGAGCACCTCGGACCGCAGGAGCCACGTGGTCTCGCTGACCGAACGCGGCAAGGAAGCGGTGGCCCAGGCGGTGGAGATGGAGCGTTCGGTATTGGCCTCAGCCTCGATCGATCCCGAGGTCCTGCGCCAGGAGCTCAAAGCCGTGGTCCGCGAACTTGCCAGCCAGTTCGCCACGACGCCAAGCAACGCCGCTGCGCTGGTGGACTCTGCCAAGTAACCGGCTTTTCCATAACGCCTTACAGAGCGTGGCCCCGGCATAGGAATGCGGGGTCACGCTTTTTTGTGTCCGGCGGCCACATTGTTATGTGCGCAGCGGAGCACGTGGAGGTCTTCATCAGCGGCCGCCGGTGAAGTGGCTACAACCCTGCCGGAAAGGTGAACGTGGCGGGGACCGGGGCTGGTGCCGCGCCGTGGAACAGGACGACCTCGTCGTGGGCTTTTAGGACCACGTCGGAGATCTTCCCGTCGTGCGGAACGCCGTTGACGGCCACGCTCCAGCCGTCCTGGGCGGAGTGTGGCGTTCCGGGCGTGGGGTCGGTGCCGTCCAGGACACCCCATTCGGTGAGGAACTGCCCGAGCGTGTAGGTGGCGCCGGCGGTTGGTGCTTCGATGTGGATGATCCCGGATTCGTCATGGCTGTGCAGCGCGGAGATCCCGTTGGGCTTGCCGGCCGGGGTGAAGCTGAAGCCGATGTCCGCCGGGACGGGGACCGGCTTGCCGTCCACGAGGACGTCCAGGTGCGCATGGAAGTGCTCTGCAGCGCCTTCGGCGTTGAGGACCTGGAGCCCGGCGGCCTTGATCCGGTCACCGCCGCCCTGTGGCTTCAGTTCCCATCCGGTGGATGCCGCTGCGGAGGCTGCCGGGGAGGAAGCGGTGGGCGGAGCTGTCGTGCCGGGCGTGGGCACGGCCGTGCCAGGGCCGGGGGTGACGGTCGCGGAACATCCGGCGACTGCCAGGGTGATACCGGCGAGGGCAGCGGTGACGGCGAACTGTTTTTTCAACTGAGGCTACTTTCAATCAGGAACGGGTACCCGGTCATGTGTGCCGAACCCAGGGCTCCCGGCTTTACCCGGTTACAGCCCGGGCAGGGCAGCGGGTCACGCTGACAGGACATCATGGCCACCCGCAAGAAGACCAGCCACAGCGTCGCCCGGCCTGGCGAACTCGTCCGGCAGTGTGTCGAGTTCGCCGCGTCCGTCGGCACGTACCCCCTTGGGCGCCGGCCGCCAACTGCTTGACCCACCCAGGAGTCTCATGACGGATCTTTAGTCTCATGAGGCGAGGTTAGCGGAGGGCCCTGCCAATCTTCTTGGTCTTCAGAGCAGATGCTGAGCCGCGTGCGGCTAATCCCGCGGCTCCAGGAGGAATTGGCCCCCGACGAGTGTTACCCCCAAAGTGACACTTCCGTGGCAAGCGCAAAACGAAACCCCGCCTTTACGTGGCTGCTCGGCCAGTAAAGACGGGGTTTCTTTGGTGCACCCCCCGGGACTTGAACCCGGAACCCATTGATTAAGAGTCAATTGCTCTGCCAATTGAGCTAGAGGTGCATCTTCTTTGCTTCGATCTTTCGGGCTTTTTCTTTCCCGTTGATCTCCGCAACGACATGAAACTCTACACGAACTTCCGGTGCAAGTGAAATCGGCGCCCACGGAGGAGCTGCCGTCACCGCCGCAGCTCCAAAACCGGCACGAAATCAGGGTTTTCGTTGTTCGTCATCAGCCACAATCCACCGTTCGGGGTCCGGACTACCTGCCTGATCCGCCCGTCCATCCCTGTGAAATAGGCCACAGGATTGCCTGCCTCGGTGTCGTGGAGGGGGCGGCATTGCCGAAGGGGTTCCCGGGCGCCCACTCCCGGGCCTTTGCCCAAGGTGGCGGCTTGTCCGTGGCCGACCGAATTCAACAGCGCGGTTCCACGCTGGGAGATGTACGCCGTGCGGTCCGGGAGGAAGACCGCCGTCCATGAGGCGGCCGGCTGCACTTTCAGCTTTTCCTCCACCTCGAGGACGGAGATGGGCGGACTGGCGGTGGCGGGGCGCGCCTTGCCTCCGCCCCACCTCCTCCTAGAGCCGTTTGCGGCGCGGAGAGCGGAAGCCGGCAGCCTCGGCGTGCGCTGCAGACTCGAACCAGACTTCCGCCCGGGTCTGCTCGTAGTCGGGATGTCCTTCTTCGTAGTAGACCATCGCAGCGGCGTCTCCCTTGACGCTGTAGTCCGCGGGACCGCTTCCGTCGGCGGCCGGCGACGCCGAGCCTGCCCCGTAGGGTTCCTCTGCCGCAAGGTGGCCGGATGATTCGGCCGCCGCTTCGCTGCGCTCCGGGGCGGCATCGCGGTGGTGGCCTGCTGCTTCCTCCACCAGGGCGGAGGCCTCGGCGCGGTCCGTCGCTTCAGCCGGCGCGGTTTCTTCCACCGCGGCGGTTTCGGCGCCGGGCAGCGTCGGGGCGTGGGGTGCCGTGTATTCGTCATGATGGACAGGTGCGGGGGAGCGGTGCTCCTGGGAATCCTGCTGCCAGGGGCCAGCTTCACCCGGGGCGGCCCCCGCGGCGGGCGGGGGTGCCTGCGATGCTGAGGCCGTTGCCGGTGCATCGCTGCTGGCGGCCGGTGTGTGCCGTGACCCGGACGGGCCGGCCTCTGACCATTGGGTTTCCCACTCGGCTTCATCCTGCAGCCTGCGCTCCTCGCGGTCGCCGGGAGAGGATGTGCCGTCATCGGCGTCGGAAGGGTCCCGGACCGGGGTGTCAGGGGCCTCGGCAACCGGGGGTGTCGCCGTCCGTGGCGACGCCGACGAATCCGCCGGTTCCTCAGCCGTTGCCGGGGCTGCCGGTTCGGCGGCGCCGCCGAAGCCCGCTGCCGTGGGTATCCCGGTGGTGGCGGCAGCCTCGGCCGACGCCGCGGCGCTGCCTCCCCCCAGGGCGCCATCAGATCTGGTGCCGGAGGCGCCCGGCACGCTGGTCGTTTTGTTTCGCTTCAGCAGCCACCAAACGACTGCCGCGACAACAATGATGAGAATGATCCAGAAAAGAATGTCCATGGCAGGCCTCTCGATCCGGGCGGCGGGGTGTCCTGTCCCCGACGCTACGTCGGGCAGCCACTGCTGTCCAGAGAAGCCGCAGGCCGCCGGCCGGCGTCCACCCCAGTCGCACGGCCGGGCGGCAGGAGCCTCGAACGCCGGTGCCGTCTCACCATGCGAGACGTCAGTCCACTATTTGGCAGTTTTTTGCCGTTATTTCAACGGGAGGCTGATTTGACGGTCGTCGGGCCGCGGTGCGCGTCCTAGACTTTCCCCTATGAGTGACGCCCAGACCGCAACCGAGAACACGCCTGACATCAAGCCCCGCAGCCGCGTCGTCACCGATGGAATCCACGCGGCGCCTGCGCGCGGCATGTTCCGTGCGGTCGGCATGGGCGATGACGACTTCGCCAAGCCGCAGATCGGCGTGGCGAGCTCATGGAACGAGATCACCCCCTGCAATCTCTCCCTGAACCGCCTCGCGCAGGGCGCCAAGGAAGGCGTCCACGCAGGCGGCGGGTTCCCCATGCAGTTCGGCACCATTTCGGTTTCGGACGGCATTTCCATGGGCCACGAGGGAATGCACTTCTCCCTGGTCTCCCGCGAAGTCATCGCCGACTCCGTGGAGACCGTAATGCAGGCGGAGCGGATCGACGGTTCGGTCCTGCTGGCCGGCTGCGACAAGTCCCTGCCCGGCATGCTCATGGCAGCCGCCCGCCTGGACCTGGCCAGCGTCTTCCTTTACGCCGGTTCCATCATGCCCGGCTGGGTGAAGCTCGAGGACGGCTCCGAAAAGGAAGTAACACTCATCGACGCCTTTGAAGCGGTGGGTGCCTGCGCCGCGGGCAAGATGAGCATGGAAGACCTCACCCGGATCGAAAAGGCCATCTGCCCCGGTGAGGGTGCCTGCGGTGGCATGTACACGGCCAACACCATGGCGTGCATCGGCGAGGCGCTGGGCATGTCCCTCCCCGGCTCGGCCGCCCCGCCCTCGGCAGACCGCCGTCGTGATGAATTTGCCCGCAAGTCCGGCGAAGCGGTGGTCAACCTGCTGCGCCTGGGCATCACCGCCCGCGACATCATGACCAAGAAGGCCTTCGAAAATGCCATCGCCGTCACCATGGCGTTCGGCGGCTCCACCAACGCCGTCCTTCATCTGCTGGCCATCGCGCGCGAAGCCGAGGTTGAACTGACCCTCGATGACTTCAACCGCATCGGCGACAGGATTCCGCACCTGGGCGACCTCAAGCCCTTCGGCCGCTACGTCATGACCGACGTCGACAGGATCGGCGGAGTGCCCGTCATCATGAAGGCCCTGCTCGACGCCGGCCTGCTGCACGGCGACTGCCTCACCGTTACCGGCAGGACCGTCGCCGAAAACCTCGACGCGATCAACCCGCCGGACGTTGACGGCAAGATCCTGCGCGCACTGGACAACCCGATCCATAAAACCGGCGGCATCACCATCCTGCACGGCTCAATGGCTCCGGAAGGCGCCGTCGTCAAGAGCGCCGGCTTCGACGCCGACGTCTTCGAGGGCTCAGCCCGCGTCTTCGAGCGTGAGAAGGGCGCCCTGGACGCGCTCGACAACGGCGAGATCAAGGCCGGCGACGTCGTCGTCATCCGGTACGAAGGTCCCAAGGGCGGCCCCGGCATGCGGGAAATGCTGGCGATCACCGGTGCCATCAAGGGTGCCGGCCTGGGCAAGGACGTCCTGCTGCTGACGGACGGCCGCTTCTCCGGCGGAACCACCGGCTTGTGCATCGGCCACGTTGCGCCGGAAGCGGTCGACGGCGGCCCGATCGCCTTCGTCAAGGACGGCGACCGGATCAGGGTGGACATCGCCGCGCGCACGTTCGACCTGCTGGTGGACGACGCGGAACTTGAGGCCCGCAAAGTGGGCTGGGAGCCGCTTCCGGCCCGCTACACCAAGGGAGTGCTCGCCAAGTACGCCAAGCTGGTGCACAGCGCCAGCCAGGGCGCCTACACCGGCTGACGTTCGATTTCGGCTGGTCCTTCCGAGATAGGATCAAAGAGTGGACAGTGTTGTCCACATGGTGAGATAGGGTTGTTGCTCGTTGACACCCATCACACCAGAGGGAAAACTGAACGCATGACTTTCGTTACCGGCATCGTCGTCGTCCTTACCAAGCGCGTGGCACATTAGCCTCTACTGGTAACGAACCGTCACGCGCGAACCCCTCACAGAGCCACCAGGCTGAGGGGTTTTTTTATTTCCCGCCTTTCCAGCCACGTTCCAACACCAGAGAAGATCCACAAGGAAGAGTCCGATGAGCAAAGGATCGCCCATCAGCCCCTCGCTGATGGCCACCAAGTCCGCTGGAGCCGCCAAGGCTCCGGAACGCGCCGACCGGACGGCTGAGCATGCCGCCGTCGTCGCCGACCTTGCTGCCGTCTCTCCTGTCCTTGGGCCGAACAACGTCGTACCCCCGACGGTGATGACCGGCTCGCAAGCAATCGTCCGTTCGCTCGAAGAACTCGGCGTCGACGACATTTTCGGTTTGCCTGGTGGCGCGATCCTGCCCACCTACGACCCCTTGATGGCCTCCACCATGAACCACGTGCTGGTCCGTCACGAACAGGGAGCCGGCCACGCCGCGCAAGGCTACGCCATGGTTACCGGGCGGGTTGGCGTCTGCATCGCCACCTCGGGTCCCGGCGCCACCAACCTCGTTACCGCCATCATGGATGCCCACATGGACTCCGTGCCCCTGGTGGCCATCACCGGCCAGGTCGCCAGCGGCGTCATTGGTACCGATGCATTCCAGGAAGCCGACATCGTGGGCATCACCATGCCGATCACCAAGCACTCGTTCCTGGTGACCGACCCCAACGACATCCCGCACGTCATGGCCGAGGCCTTCCACCTGGCCTCCACCGGCCGTCCCGGCCCCGTCCTGGTGGACGTTGCCAAGGACGCCCAGGTGGGGCAGATGACTTTCTCCTGGCCGCCGCGGATCGACCTGCCCGGCTACCGTCCGGTCACCCGGGGCCACAACAAGCAGGTGCGCGAGGCGGCCAAACTCATCGCCGCTGCCTCCAAGCCGGTCCTGTACGTCGGTGGCGGCGTGGTCAAGGCGCATGCCTCCGCGGAACTGCTCGCCCTCGCCGAGGCCACGGGTGCCCCCGTGGTGACCACGCTGATGGCAAAGGGCGCGTTCCCGGATTCCCACCCGCAGCATGTGGGCATGCCGGGGATGCACGGCAGCGTTTCTGCCGTCACGGCCCTTCAGCAGTCGGACCTCCTGATCACGCTCGGCGCCCGTTTCGATGACCGCGTCACGGGTGTGCTGCGCACCTTCGCACCCCATGCCAAGGTCATCCACGCGGACATCGACCCCGCGGAGATCTCCAAGAACCGCACCGCCGATGTCCCCATCGTCGGGTCGGTCAAGGAGATCATCCCGGAACTGACGGAAGCCGTGCGCAGCCAGTTCGAAACGTCCGGCACGCCGGACCTGACCACCTGGTGGGCCTTCCTGAACAACCTCAAGGAAACCTATCCGCTGGGCTGGACGGAACCGGACGACGGCCTGATCGCCCCGCAGAAGGTCATTGAGCGGATCGGCAAGCTGACCGGGCCCGAAGGCGTGTACGTGGCGGGCGTTGGCCAGCACCAGATGTGGGCTGCCCAGTTCATCAAGTACGAGCGCCCGCACGCCTGGCTGAACTCCGGCGGCGCCGGCACCATGGGCTACGCCGTTCCCGCGGCCATGGGCGCCAAGGTGGGCGAACCTGACCGGGTGGTCTGGGCCATCGACGGCGACGGCTGCTTCCAGATGACCAACCAGGAGCTGGCCACCTGCGCCATTAACAAGATCCCCATCAAAGTTGCCGTCATCAACAACTCCTCGCTGGGCATGGTGCGCCAGTGGCAGACCCTCTTCTACGAGGGCCGCTACTCCAACACCGACCTCAACACCGGCCACGACACCGTCCGCATCCCGGACTTCGTCAAACTGGGCGAGGCCTACGGCTGCGCCTCGTTCCGCTGCGAACGCGAAGAGGACATCGACGCCACCATCCAGAAGGCACTCGAAATCAACGACCGCCCCGTGGTCATCGACTTCGTGGTGAGCCCCAACTCCATGGTGTGGCCGATGGTCCCCTCCGGAGTGAGCAATGACCAGATCCAGGTTGCCCGAAACATGACCCCGGAATGGGAAGAGGAAGACTGAGCATGAGCCGCCACACACTTTCCGTCCTGGTTGAGGACAAGCCCGGCGTCCTGACCCGCGTGGCGAGCCTGTTCGCCCGCCGCGCCTTCAACATCAATTCCCTGGCCGTCGGCCCCACCGAAGTGCCGGGCGTGTCCCGCATGACCGTGGTGGTCGACGCCGACGGTGACCTCATCGAGCAGGTCACCAAACAGCTCAACAAGCTCGTCAACGTGATCAAGATCGTTGAGCTGACCCCAGAAACTTCCGTACAGCGCGACCACATCCTGGTCAAAGTACGTGCGGATGCCGCAACACGCCTGCAGGTAACCCAGGCCGCAGACCTGTTCCGTGCCTCAGTGGTGGACGTGTCCACCGACTCGGTCGTCATTGAGGCCACCGGCCATCCGGAAAAGCTCACAGCCCTGCTTTCAGTGCTGGAGCCCTTCGGCATCCGCGAAATCGTGCAGTCCGGCACCCTGGCCGTTGGACGGGGATCCCGCTCCATGAGTGACCGGGCCCTCCGTTCCGCCTAGGCACCAGCCCGGGCGGGACCTGGCGCCCGTAACCGCAGCACCGCAAGACCACTATCTACAACCACTCAAGAGGAGTTACGCAAGTGACTGAAATGTTCTACGACGACGACGCCGACCTTTCCATCATCCAGGGCCGCAAGGTTGCCATTGTGGGCTACGGCTCGCAGGGCCACGCCCACGCGCTGAACCTGCGCGATTCCGGCGTCGAGGTCGTTATCGCCCTGAAGGAAGGCTCCAAGTCGATCGCCAAGGCCGAGGACGCCGGCTTCACGGTCAAGAACGTTGCCGACGCCGCCGAATGGGCCGACGTCATCATGATCCTGGCGCCGGACCAGCACCAGCGCGCGATCTACAACGACTCCATCAAGGACAAGCTGACCCCCGGCAAGGCCCTCGCCTTCGCCCACGGCTTCAACATCCGCTTCGGCTACATCCAGGCCCCCGAGGGCGTTGACGTCATCCTGATCGCCCCGAAGGCGCCGGGCCACACCGTCCGCCGCGAGTTCGAAGCCGGCCGCGGCATCCCGGACATCATCGCCGTCGAGCAGGACGCCTCCGGTTCCGCCTGGGAGCTGGCAAAGTCCTACGCCAAGGCCATCGGCGGCACCCGCGCCGGCGTCATCAAGACCACCTTCACCGAAGAAACCGAAACCGACCTCTTCGGCGAGCAGTCCGTACTCTGCGGCGGCGTGTCCCAGCTGATCCAGTACGGTTTCGAAACCCTCACCGAAGCCGGCTACCAGCCGCAGATCGCCTACTTCGAGGTGCTGCACGAGCTCAAGCTCATCGTTGACCTCATGTGGGAAGGCGGCATCGCCAAGCAGCGCTGGAGCGTCTCGGACACCGCCGAGTACGGCGACTACGTCTCCGGCCCCCGCGTCATCACCCCCGAGGTGAAGGAAAACATGAAGGCCGTCCTGGCCGACATCCAGTCCGGTGCCTTCGCCAAGCGCTTCATCGAGGACCAGGACAACGGCGGCGTCGAGTTCAAGGAACTGCGCGCCAAGGCTGAACAGCACCCCATCGAGGCCGTGGGCCGCGAGCTGCGTTCCCTGTTCTCCTGGCAGCAGCAGGACGTGGACTACGTGGAAGGCTCCGCAGCCCGCTAAGGCCGCCAGCCCAACCACGCAGACCGCAGCGGTGAGGCCGGGTTCACACTTAACAATGTGAGCCCGGCCTTTCCGTCGGCCTAGACTTGTTTCCATCCCCAGGACTGCAACGCAGAGGATCAGCCGTGTCAAAACCCGTAGTACTGCTCGCCGAAGAACTTTCCCCCGCCACCGTCGAGGCCCTCGGCCCGGACTTTGAAATCCGCCAGACTGACGGCGCAGACCGTTCCCAGCTGCTCTCGGCGATCAGTGACGTAGATGCCATCCTGGTCCGCTCCGCCACCCAGGTGGACGCCGAAGCCATCGCCGCCGCCAAGAACCTGAAGGTCATCGCCCGTGCCGGCGTGGGCCTGGACAACGTTGACATCAAGGCGGCCACCCAGGCCGGCGTCATGGTGGTCAACGCCCCCACGTCCAACATCGTTTCCGCCGCCGAGCTGACCGTGGGCCACATCCTCAGCCTGGCCCGCCACATCCCGCAGGCCAGCGCAGCCCTCAAGGACGGCGAGTGGAAGCGCTCCAAGTACACCGGCATCGAGCTGTTCGAAAAGAAGATCGGCATCATCGGCCTCGGCCGGATCGGCGCCCTCGTCGCAGCCCGCCTCAAGGGCTTCGACACCAAGATCCTGGCCTACGACCCCTACATCACCTCCGCCCGCGCGGCGCAGCTTGGCGTGCAGCTGGTCACCCTGGACGAGCTCCTTGCCCAGTCCGACTTCATCACCATCCACATGCCCAAGACGCCTGAGACCGTGGGCATGCTCGGCGCGGACGCCTTCAAGAAGATGAAGAGCACCGCCTACGTGGTCAACGTGGCCCGCGGCGGCCTCGTGGACGAGGAAGCCCTCTTCACTGCCCTGCAGGACGGCGAAATCGCCGGCGCCGGCGTCGACGTCTTCGCCAAGGAACCCAGCACCGACCTGCCGTTCTTCAAGCTCGACAACGTTGTGGTGACCCCGCACCTGGGCGCCTCGACCGACGAAGCCCAGGAAAAGGCCGGCGTCTCCGTGGCCAAGTCCGTCCGCCTGGCGCTGGCCGGCGAACTGGTGCCGGACGCCGTCAACGTTGCCGGCGGCGTCATCGCACCCGACGTCCGCCCGGGCATCCCGCTGATCGAAAAGCTGGGCCGCATCTTCACCGCGCTGACGCACGCCTCGCTCACCCAGTTCGACGTCGAAGTGGCCGGCGAAATCTCCTCCCTGGATGTCAAGGTGCTCGAGCTGGCCGCGCTGAAGGGCATCTTCGCCGACATCGTGACCGAGCAGGTGTCCTACGTCAACGCACCTGTCATCGCCGAACAGCGTGGCATCAACGTCCGGCTGATCACCACCCCCGATACCGAGTCGTACCGCAACGTCCTGACGCTCCGCGGCGCCCTGAGCGACGGCAGCCAGATCTCCGTGGCCGGTACGCTCACCGGACCCAAGCAGGTGGAGAAGCTGGTGGGCATCAACGGCTTCGAAGTCGAAATCCCCATCAGCGAGCACCTGGTGGTGGTGGCCTACACCGACCGCCCCGGTGTCATCGGCACCATCGGCCACATCCTGGGCATGAACAACATCAACATCGCCGGCATGCAGGTTGCACGTTCCGACGAAGGCGGCCAGGTCCTCGCCCTGCTGACCATCGACAGCTCCGTTCCCCAGCAGGTGCTGGACGCCATCAAGGCCGGCATCGGCGCTGAAATGGTCCGGGAAGTGGACCTGGAAGACTAACGCGACACACCGGCCGAAACGCCGAAGCCGCTCCTCCGCGCGGGCACGCCCGGGCGGAGCCACGTATGATTGGCCGGTCTGCTTACAATGGCTTGGTCCTGGTTCAGGACCGTAGCCGGCAGACCGGCCAATACCTTTTGCACATCCGTCCGCCATTGCCCACGTCTGCCCGGGCGGTTGGAAGTGTGCGCACGCAATCCAGGTTTCAGGGAGTTCCATGAACGCCGTCCAGAGGTTCATCAGAAGCAGGGTGCTGCTGTTGACCGCGGCCATCTTGATCGCAGCCATGTGCTTGTCGGTCGTCGTCCAGAGCCAGTCACAGGCCGCGCTCAACAGGACAATCGACGAAAATTCGAGGGGGCTCTACGACATCCTGGTCCAGGCCAAGGCGCCCTCCGGAGCACTCCTCCAGCCCGAGATCGCAAACGGCGCCGGCGGCATCGGCTTCGACCAGCTGGACTCCATCCGGAAACTCTCCGGCACGTCCGTTGCCGCACCCATCAGCCTCGTCTCGCGGGTAACCCAGAACCTGGAGACGCCCCGGCTCGACGCCATGGACTACCTCGGCTACAACGCCGGGCTGGCCGGCACCGCCACCGCCGACCAGGCCGCAGGCGCCACCGCCCCGAACCAGTGGCCGGCGGCCGAATCAGTCCTCAGCGACACTGCCAAGAAGTACCGGCTGACCGCCAGCGCCGTGAGCTCGGACGGGAACTCCGAGCAGACCCTCTTTAAGACCACCGCCGAAGGCTCCCTGGGCAAGGCACGCCTCGTCGAAGAGAAGGCCCAGGGCGGCAGCAGCATCCGCATCGCCGCACCGGCAGGGGAGACCGGCATCAAGTTCCCCAACCCCGCCGGCGGCTCCGAGCACAACCTCTTCAACCTCTCCGTGGCTCTGCCGCTGGCCCCCGAGGTCACCGAATCCGTCGTGGCAGTAGACCCGGCGTCCGAACGGGCCCTGCTGGGCTCCGCAGGCGACTTCCTGGCCCCGCTGGAAAAGGCGCCCCCCGCCGACGCCCGTGACGCCGGTGCCGTGGGACGGTACCTGGAAGGCCTCTTCACCAACGGCATCAGCATGGACCAGCTCAAGGAAGGGCCGGACTTCCTGGGCGTCAAGCTCAAGTACTGGGCCCCCCTGATGACCCAGTACCAGCAGGCCAAGCGCACCGGCCAGCTCACCGGCGGGTCACAGGCCGTGCCGCTGATCGTCCGCTCGGGCACGTCGCTGGACCTGAAGTACAACGTCAAGATCGAGGAAGTCGACGACGCCGGCAAGGTGGTCAAGGACGTCGGTACCGTGTCCAAATCGCTGGGCAAGGATTACCTGCCGTTCGTGTCCAAGGACCCCTTCGCGCTGTCCTGGCCCGGCTCCACCGACCACTCGTCCCTGCTGGGCAACAACGGCAACTTCAACCAGGGCCTCTACACGCCCGCCAAGTGGAGCACCAATTTCGCCGGCGCTCCCAAGTACACCGACGGTGACACCGCCGCCAACGGTGCGGTGGACAAGACCGCAGTTCCCGGTGACTGGGTAACCGTGAACCGGCTGCCGGACAAGGCCGCCAGCGGTGCCCCCGTGGACCAGACCCAGCGCGATCCGGTGGACGAGCGTTCATACCGGGACAACCTGTCAACCGGCCAGCAGCAGCCGGCCCAGCCGCTGCCCATGGTGTACGGCACGTTCGACCCCGCTGCCGTGGCCGCCGCCTCAGGTGACGTCAACAAGCTTCCGCTTGGCGGCTACGACCCCACCCCGTTCACCCTGGTCAAGGACGCCGCTGGCAAAGATGTTCCCGCCGCGGAACTGAAGCCATCCTTGAGTGCCACGGGACTGGCAAGCCAGTCTGCCGGTGCGATAACCGACTACTACGGCCTCGCGGCAGCCCGCGGCTACAAGCAGAACGCCGCAGTCATCGACGCCGTCCGCGTCCGGGCCAAGGCTCCGGGCAGCTGGAAGGAAGCCCAGCCTGAGGTGGAGAAGCTCGCCGCCGAAATCCGTGCCATGGGCCTGGACGCCACCATCGTGGCAGGTTCGGCCCGCGAGGACACCAGCATCGCCGTCCCCGGTTACTCCAAGGACGGAGCGGGCAAGGAGTCCCCGCTGGGCACGGTCCAGCAGTCCTGGGTCCGGCAGAATGCCGCCGACGCCGTGGCCGGATCACTGTCCGGAACCAACGTCACCCTGTTGTTCCTCACCCTCTGCGGCGCAGCCCTGCTGACCGGGGCGTCAACCGTCAGCTACATCCGGAAGCGCCGCAGCGAGGCCGGAACTCTGCGGGCCATGGGCTGGACGCAACGGCGGATCCGCACCTGGGTCCTGGAGGAGTTCGGCGTGGGTGCCGTCCTGCTCGCCGCCGCCGGGGTCCTGTTGAGCTTGTTGAGCTGGAGCCTGCCGACCGCCCTGGTGTGCGCCGCCGTCGTGGTCCTCTACTGCGGCGCGGCCCTGTTCGCCGCGCAACAGCTGCGCCATCGTGACGTGATCGACCAGGAACCGCAGCATGACGAGCGGCTCATTCCGGTCGATTCGCCGCTCACGTTCGCCAACCGGCAGCTGGGCACCAACAAGTTCAACACCCTGTCCCTGGCCGTGGCGGTGGGTGTGTTCGGCGCCGCCGTCGGCGGCCTGATCGCCCTGCTGATCGACATTCCGCGGGCCGCGGGTGCCAGTGCCCTGAGTGGACTGGCCGCGGCCAGCGTCACGCTGCCCAGCATCCTGCTGGCCGTGGCCGGCGTGGCTGTGGGGCTGGTGCTCACGCTGGTGACCGGCCGCTTCGAGCTCAACGCCAAGCGCCAGTACCTGGGCATCCTCCAGGCGATGGGGTGGAACCCGGACATGCTTCGCCAGGTGCGTTTGTTCGAGAACGCGCTGGTGGGAACCGTGGCCTTGCCGCTGGGCGTGCTGGGCGCCCTGGGCATCGGCCTGCTGCTGGCACCCTACGCGGCCATCTGGGCCGCCGTGGCCGGGCTGGTGGCTGTACTTTGCTGGATACCAATTGCAACGAAAGTGGTCCAATGACAAACCCGACGAATGTCCAGCGCAGCCGCCGGAGCGGCTCCACTGAGGTCCCCCTGCAGACCCGGGCCAACACCATCGTCAAGTCCGCCGATCACGCCACCCCGCTGGAGATGCGCGATATCACCATCCGGTACGGTGGCGGAAAGGGCGGCGCCGAGGCAGTCAGCGTGGTGGAGGGCTTCGACCTGACCCTGCACGCGGGGGAGATGCACTGCGTCGCCGGCCGAAGCGGTTCGGGCAAGACCAGCATCCTGACCGTTGGCGCGGGGCTGACCCTGCCGACCTCGGGCCGGGTCTTCTGGGAAGGCGATTCGCTCGAAAGCATGGGCGACGACGAAATCGCCGACCGCCGCCGTGCGCTTATCGGCTACGTGGACCAGGGCGGGGCCCTGATCGACGGCATGAGTGCCCTGGAGAACGTGCTGCTGCCCGCAGTGCCCGACGGCGAAGTGGAGCAGCGGCGCGACATGGCCAAGGACCTGCTGGACCTGGTGGGTCTTGGCCGCCGCATGCGGCACCGCCCGGCCCAGCTCTCCGGTGGTGAACGGCAGCGCGTGGCCATCGCCAGGGCACTGATCCTGGGCACCCGGGTCCTGGTGGTGGACGAACCCACGGCCAGCCTGGACCGCGCCTCCGCCAACCGCATCATCAGCATCCTGAAGGACACCACCTCTGACGGCATCGCCGTCCTGGTGGCCTCGCACGACCACGAACTGGTCCGGCTCAGCGATACCCTGACAGAACTGATCTAGCCCACCCGCTTACGCACCGAAGGTAACCGTCCGACCGTGACTGCTTCAGAGAAAACGCCGTTCTACATCACCACGGCCATCACCTACCCCAATGGCGTGCCGCACATCGGCCACGCCTACGAGTACATAGCAACCGACGCCATGGCGCGCTTCAAGCGGCTGGACGGCTATGACGTGATGTTCCTGACCGGCACCGACGAGCACGGCATGAAGATCGCCCAGGCCGCAGAGAAGGAAGGCATCACGCCCAAGGAACTGGTGAACCGGAACGCCGAGATCTACAAGGCGGCGCACGCCGCCCTGGGCGTCAGCTATGACCGGTTTATCCGGACCACGGATGAGGACCACTACGCCGCGTCCCAGGCCATTTGGAAGAAGATGGAAGCCAACGGCGACATCTACCTCTCCAAATACGAAGGCTGGTACTCCGTCCGGGACGAAGCCTTCTACGGCGAAGATGACACCGTGGTGAAGGACGACGGCGTGCGCTACTCGAAAGAGACGGACACCGAGGTGACCTGGACGGCTGAGGAGAGCTACTTCTTCAGGCTGTCCGCCTACCAGGACAAACTGCTGGCGCTGTACGAGGCGCACCCCGAATTCGGCGCGCCGCAGTACCGGTTCAACGAGGTCATCAGCTTCGTCAAGCGCGGCCTGGAAGACCTGTCCATCAGCCGGACCACATTCGACTGGGGCGTCCCCGTTCCGGGCAACGACAACCACGTCATGTACGTGTGGGTGGATGCGTTGACCAACTACCTCACCGGCGTGGGCTACCCGGACGTCGACTCCGAAAAGTTCCGGAGGTACTGGCCTGCCGACGTGCACGTCATCGGCAAGGACATTTCCCGCTTCCATGCGATCTATTGGCCGGCGTTCCTGATGAGCGCCGGGCTGGAACTGCCGAAGCGTGTCATGATCCACGGATTCCTGAACAACAACGGGGTCAAGATGTCCAAGTCCCTGGGCAACGTGGTGGCCCCCGCCGATTTCGTGGCCCGCTACGGCCTGGACCAGGTGCGCTTTTTCTTCCTGCGTGAGGTCCCGTTCGGGGCGGACGGCAGCTACAACCATGAGGCCATCGTGGGCCGGATGAACTCGGACCTGGCGAACAACTTCGGCAACCTTGCCCAGCGGTCCCTGTCCATGGTGGCCAAGAACTGCGGCGCCGCAGTCCCCGCCCCCGGCGGGTTCACGGCCGCGGACACCGCCATCCTGGCCCAGGCCAACGGGTTGCTCGACGCCGCACGTGCCGCCTTCGACAAGCAGGAATTCAGCCGCGCCCTGGAGGCCATCTGGGCCGTGCTGGGGGACACCAACGCCTACTTCGCCGAGCAGGCGCCCTGGGTGCTCCGGAAGACGGACGTCGAGCGCATGAACACGGTGCTGTACGTGACGCTGGAGGTGCTGCGGATCGTGGCGATCCTCGCCCAGCCGGTGATGCCCGGCGCCACAGCGAAGCTCCTGGACGCCCTGGGCCAGCCGGAGGGCGCCCGCCAGTTCGCCGCGATCGCCACGCCGATCGTTCCCGGTACGGCGCTGCCCGCTCCCGTTCCCGTGTTCCCCAAATTCGAGGAACCCGCAGAATAGGGCGCTAACACGCGGGAGGATGCGCTCCTGTCCACATTCTGGGATAGGTTGACCAGCATATGGATGACTTGGCTACCCTGAAAACATGAGCGCATCCTCCATCGATCTTGCAGTTATTCCCGGCGACGGCATCGGCCCCGAAGTCATTGCAGAGGCCCTCAAAGTCCTCGAAAAGGCTGTGGCCGCGGAGGGCGTGCAGCTGAAGCCGACGCATTACGAGCTCGGCGCCGAGCATTGGCTCGCCACCGGCGAAACCCTGCCGGACCACGTCCTGGCGGACCTGAAGACGCGCGACGCGATCCTCTTCGGCGCCGTCGGTGCCGCCCCGGGCGACACCCGCATCCCGTCCGGAATCATCGAGCGCGAGTTGCTCCTCAAGCTCCGCTTCAGCCTGGACCACTTCGTCAACCTGCGGCCCTCGCGGCTCTACGGGACCGTCGGCAGCCCGCTGGCAAACCCCGGGACCATCGACTTCATCGTGGTGCGTGAAGGAACCGAGGGGCCCTACGTAGGAAACGGCGGCACACTGCGCGCCGGAACCCCGCACGAGGTCGCCACCGAAGTGTCCCTGAACACCGCGCACGGTGTGGAGCGCGTGGTCCGCGACGCCTTCCGCCGCGCCAGCCTCCGCGAACGCAAGCACGTCACCCTGGTCCACAAGCACAACGTCCTGGTCTTCGCCGGGCATCTCTGGAAGCGCACCGTCGAAGCTGTCGCCACGGAATTCCCCGGGGTCACCCACGACTACCTGCACGTTGATGCCGCCACCATCTTCATGGTCACGGACCCGTCCCGCTTCGACGTGATCGTCACCGACAACCTGTTCGGCGACATCATCACCGACCTCGCCGCTGCCATCACCGGCGGCATCGGCCTGGCGGCGTCCGGCAACATCAACATGGACCGCACCGCGCCCTCCATGTTCGAGCCCGTCCACGGTTCCGCGCCGGACATCGCCGGCCAGGGCAAGGCCGACCCCACCGCTGCCATCCTCTCCGCAGCACTGCTGCTGGACCACCTGGGCTACGCCGAAGCCGCACGCCGGATCGAAGCCGCTGTTGTTGCGGACGTCGAGAAGCGCGACGGCACCGCCCGCAGCACCAGCGCCGTCGGCGACGCCATCGCCGCCGGACTCTAGCCCACGCCGGAGGCCCCGGCATCGGGCGTAAGCTTGACTCGAATCACCAAATGCCGCCTCGCTGTTCAACGCTGAACCCCGGGGCGGCCGATCGTGGAGGAACCATGACTCAGACCGCCCATGGCGTCGAATTCACCCGGCAGCCTTCGGAGAACCCGAAGTCCGCCGAAGAGCGTGCAGCCATCCTGGCAAACCCGGGATTCGGCAACTACTTCACCGACCACACCGCCATCGTCGACTACAGCGTTGACGCGGACGGCAACGGCGGCTGGCACGATGCCCGGATCGAGCCCTATGGCCCGATCGTCCTTGACCCTTCCGCCGCTGTGTTCCACTACGGCCAGGAAATCTTCGAGGGACTCAAGGCGTACCGGCACGCCGACGGCTCCGTCTGGACCTTCCGGCCCGAGGCGAACGCCGCCCGGCTGAACAAGTCGGCCCGCCGGCTGGCCTTGCCCGAACTGCCGGCCGAATACTTCCTCGGGGCCATCCGCGAACTGGTGGCTGCCGACAAGGAATGGGTGCCCTCCGGCGACGGCGAAGCCCTCTACCTGCGCCCCTTCATGATTGCCACCGAGGCGTTCCTGGGTGTCCGCGCCGCCCGCGAGGTGTCCTTCCGGGTGATCGCCTCTCCTGCCGGCAACTACTTCGGCGGCGAACTCAAGCCGGTCTCCATCTGGATCTCGCGCCAGTACGCCCGCGCCGGCCGCGGCGGCACCGGCGACGCCAAGTGCGGCGGCAACTACGCCGCTTCGCTCATCGCGCAGCAGGAGGCCGAAGCCAACGGCTGCAAGCAGGTCCTGTTCCTCGACCAGGCCAATGACAACGCCGTGGAAGAGTTGGGCGGCATGAACGTCTTCTTCGTCATGAAGGACGGCTCCCTGGTTACGCCCGCCCTCACCGGCACCATCCTGGAGGGCGTCACCCGGATGTCCGTGATCCAGGTGGCCAAGGACATGGGCCGCGACGTTGCCGAGCGGAAGATCACCCTTGACGAGTGGCGCGACGGCGTGGCCTCCGGCGACATTGCCGAAGTGTTCGCCTGCGGCACCGCGGCTGTGATCACCCCCATCGGGGTACTGAAGGATGCCACCGAGTTCATCGGCTCCGAGGACGCCAAGGCCGGGGAAACCACCATGGCCATCCGCGAAAAGCTCCTGGGCATCCAGACCGGCGCCGAACCTGACACGCACGGCTGGCTGACCCGCCTGGCCTAGGCACACCACGCGCGACGGCGCCTCCCGGACTTGGGTCCGGAAGGCGCCGTTTTGCGTTGCCGCAGGCGGTGCCGGGTCAGCGGCGCGCGGCTTTCCGGGCAGCGTTCTTCATCGCTTTGCGGGACACGGGCTTGAGCGCCTTGCGGGCAGCTTCCTCCGCCAAGGCGCGGTTGCGCCGGGCGTCGATGAGGTCGTTCCAGAGCGTGGTGGCGAACACGCCGCCATCCTGGGCGTAGACGTCGTAGGGGTAGCCGGCGTAGACGGTGGGGGTGGAGCCGCTGCTGAACAGGTCCTTGCCGCCGGCCTGTGCCACTGCGTCGCCGACAGCCCACGTCCTGGTCAGGTGGCGGATGAGGTTTTCCTGGACGAAGACGGCGGCGTCACCGGATCGGGAGGCCTGGTCCAGCAGCGCCTGCAGGTCCGCGGCGATCAGTGCGGCGCCGGCCTGGTCAGCAGGCGCGGGGGCGGCGGAGAGTTCCGCCGTGATGCCCGTGACGGCATCCGTCCAGTCGGTTGTTTCGCGGAACTTCTTCCACGTGGGAAACCAAATGATGCTGCCCGTGGCGTGGTTGTGGATGTGCAGGAGGCCGGTGGCCTTTTCGGTCGCCGAGTGGTCGTGGCCGTCCGCGTCCGCTTGGGCGAGAAGGTCGGCGAGTGATGGTGTGCTCATGGGGCGGTGTCCGGCTTCCTGGTGGAGATCACTGTGCTGTCACAGGTTGCCAACCCGCGCAGGCAGCCGATCTATTCCGCCTGCGCCTTACCGGGAAGGGGTGGGGCAGGGCGGGGCTTGATGCAAGGATGGATCAGTGACCCCAGTTACCGGCCCCGGCCTGCAGCGCAGCTCCCACCTCACCCAGTTCATCCTGGCACCCAACCCGGGTCCCATGAGCCTGGACGGCACCAACTCCTACGTCCTGCGCGCCCCCGGCCACCCGTCCGTCGTCGTGGTGGACCCCGGCCCGCTGGACGAAGCCCACCTGGCCGCCGTTGCCCGGTCCGGCGTCGTCGAACTGGTCCTGGTCACGCACCGGCATGCGGACCATACTGCCGGTTCGGCCCGCCTGCACGAACTCACCGGAGCGCCGGTACGTGCGGCTGACCCCGGCCACTGCCACGGCGGGGGAGCCCCACTGGCCGACGGCGAACTGATTCAGGCAGCGGGAGTAGACATCACGGTGCTGGCCGCCCCCGGCCACACTTCGGATTCCGTGTGCTTCCACCTCGCGGCCGACGGTCAGCACGGCTCGGTGCTGACCGGGGACACCGTCCTGGGCAGGGGCACCACCGTCCTGGACTTTCCGGACGGCACGCTGGGGGACTACCTCGCCACTTTGGACCGGCTGGAGGCAATGGGGAACGCGACCGTGCTGCCGGCCCACGGCCCGGTGCTGCCGTCCCTGCGGGACATCGTCCGGGACTACCGCCGGCACCGCGAGGAACGGCTGGCCCAGATCCGTGCCGCGCTCCGCAGCCTGGGCGGGGACGCATCCGTGCGTGAGGTGGCGGACGCCGTCTATGCCGGCGTCGACCCTTCCGTCAGGCGCGCCGCCGAACTGTCCGTGGCCGCACAGCTTTCCTACCTGCGCGGGCCCGAGGGCGGCAGGCAGGACGGCGCCGGCGAAACGGTAGGGTAGGAACCATGCGTATTGCGAGGTTTGTTGTCGATTCCGATCCCCTGTACGGCGTTGTGGAAGGTGATAGCGGCAGTGAGGAAGTCACTGTCATCCACGGTGACCCCTTCTTCAACGGTGTGGAGCGCACCTCCGTGCGCCACAAGCTGGAGGACGTCCGCCTGCTGGCGCCCATCATCCCGCGGAGCAAGGTCATCGGCGTGGGCCGGAACTTCGTGGAGCACGCGCATGAGCTGGGCAACGAAGTGCCCGCCCAGCCGCTGCTGTTCCTGAAGCCAAACACCGCTGTGGTGGGACCGAACGACCCCGTGGTCCTGCCGGAGTTCTCCGAAGAAGTCTCCTTCGAAGCCGAACTGTGCGTGGTGATCGGCAGGATCTGCAAGGACGTCCCCGAAGACCGCGTTGACGATGTCATCTTCGGCTACACCTGCGGCAACGACCTCACCGCCCGCGATGTCCAAAAGACCGACCTGCAGTGGACCCGGGCCAAGGGCTTCGACACCTCCGCTCCGCTGGGCCCGTGGATCGAGACCGATCTCGACACCGAGGACCTGCGGATCCAAGGCCGGCTCAACGGGGAAATCCGCCAGGACGGCAGCACCAGCCAGATGATCCGCGGCGTCCGGGAGCTCGTGTCCGTCGTCTCGCACGCGTTCACCCTGTTGCCCGGCGACGTCATCATGACCGGAACACCGGCGGGCGTGGGACTGGTCAAGGAAGGCGACCGCTTCGAGGTGGAGATCGAGGGCATCGGCCGGTTGTCCAACCCGATTGTCCGCCGCTGACGCTGGCTTACGCGCGGAAGGCCGGAGGGCGGCCAGGCGGGTAAAGTTGGAGCCACTATGACTATCGCTTCTTCGTCGCTTGCCGCCTCCATTCCTCCCGTCACCGCAGAGACACCCGTTCGCGTCCGGTTTTGCCCTTCACCAACGGGCACCCCGCACGTCGGTCTGATCCGGACCGCGCTCTTCAACTGGGCCTACGCCCGCCACACCAAGGGCACCCTGGTCTTCCGGATCGAGGACACGGACGCGGCACGGGACAGCGAAGAAAGCTACCACCAGCTGCTGGACGCGCTGAAGTGGCTGGGCATCGACTGGGACGAGGGTGTCGAGGTGGGCGGCCCGCACGAACCGTACCGGCAGTCCCAGCGCGGCGACATCTACCAGGACGTCATCAAGCGCCTGCACGACGCCGGATTCATCTACGAGTCCTTCTCCACTCCGGAGGAGATCGAGGCACGCCACCGCGCCGCCGGCCGGGACCCGAAGCTGGGCTACGACGGCTTCGACCGGCATCTGACCGAGGAGCAGCTGGCACAGTACCGGGCCGAGGGCCGGCAGGCCGTCCTGCGCCTGCGCATGCCGGACGAGGACATCACATTCACCGACCTGGTCCGCGGCGAGATCACGTTCAAGGCCGGATCCGTGCCCGACTTCGCCGTGGTGCGTGCCAACGGTGCCCCGTTGTACACCTTGGTGAACCCCGTGGACGACGCCCTGATGGGGATCACGCACGTGCTCCGCGGCGAGGACCTGCTCAGCTCCACGCCGCGCCAGGTTGCCCTGTACCGGGCCCTGTACGCGGTCGGCGTTGCCGAATACATGCCCGAGTTCGGCCACCTGCCGTATGTGATGGGCCAGGGAAACAAGAAGCTCTCCAAGCGGGACCCCGAGTCCAGCCTCTTCCTGCACCGCGAGCGGGGCTTCATCCCGGAGGGGCTGCTGAACTACCTTTCCCTGCTTGGCTGGTCGCTGAGCGCCGACGAAGACATCTTTACCGTCGAACAGCTGGTGGAGCACTTCGACATCCACGACGTCCTGGGCAACCCCGCGCGTTTCGACCTGAAGAAGGCCGAGGCCATCAACGGCACGCACGTCCGGATGCTTGAGCCCAAGGTCTTCCGCGACCGGGTGGCGCACTACCTGCGCGACGCAGGCCTGGTGGGGGAGATCCTGACCGACCGCGAGGAAGAAATCCTCACCGAAGCCGCGCCGCTGATCCAGGAGCGCATCACGCTGTTGGGTGAGGCGCCGGACATGCTTGCTTTCCTGTTCAAGGCGGACGACGCCGTCGACATCGCCGACGACGCCCGCAAGGGCCTTCCGGAGAACCTTTCCGAGGTGCTGGATGCGGCACTGGCCGCGCTCGAACCGGTGGCGGACTGGACGGCGGAGAACATCCAGGCTGCACTCAAGCAGGCCCTGGTGGAGGACATGGGCATCAAGCCGCGCCTCGCGTTCGGGCCTGTCCGGACAGCTGTTTCCGGCCGGCGGATCTCGCCGCCGCTGTTCGAATCGATGGTCATCCTGGGCAAAGAATCCTCCCTGCGCAGGCTCCGCGCCTTCCGCGGCTGATGACCGCCCCAAGCGAGGCCCGGTCTGGTGCACAGCGCACGCCCTTTGGCGTGGTCAGGGGCATCCTGTTCGACATCGACGACACCCTGGTGGACCTTGAATACTCGATGACCACCGCCCTGCGCGAGGTCAGTGAACACCTCCTGCCCGGCCTGGACCAGGCCGGGTGGGAGCGGTTCGGGCGGATTTTCACGCATGAGACCACGCACTATTACGACCGCTACCTCGCCGGCGAGCTGACGTTCAACGAACAGCGCCTCCTCCGGGGCCGCGCAGCCCTGGGCCACTTTGGCGTGGAATTGGCCGACGGCGATGAATCGCACCGCTGGCTGGCCGCCTACGTGGAAAAGCAGCCGTCCTACGTGAAGCCGTTCCCGGACGTTTCGCCGCTCCTTGACGTTTTGGACGCCGCCGGGATCCCGTACGGCGCCGTCAGCAACAACGTCCACGATTACCAGCGTGCCAAGCTGGACGGCGCCGGCCTTGAACGCGTAAAGCACCTCGTGGGAACGGACACCCTGGGCGTGGCCAAGCCGGATCCGGCCATTTACCTCGAAGGGGTCAGGCTCCTGGGCACCGTCCCTGCGGAGACGATGTACGTGGGCGATAACCGGCTGCTGGACGCGGAAGGCTCGACGGCGGCCGGCCTGGTTGGCGTCTGGCTCAACCGGAACGCTGAGACCGCGGCCCACTTTGGTGGAACCGCGGTCACCACGTTGGCGGACCTGCTCCCTCTCTTCGCGTAGGTCCTGGCCGGGCTGCCTTCGTCAGGCGGCCTTGAGCCGGGCGGCGCGGCGAAGGATGAGATACCCGCCGACGGCGGCCCCCACCAGCAGGGCGATCAGCAGCAATGCCGTGACGGGGCTGTCCAGCCAGGACGACGGCGACACGGCGGCCACCTTCGTGTGCAGTTCCTGGGTTCCGGCCGCGATCCTGGCATTGCCCTCCGCGAGCTTGCCGGCGCCGTCGGCGAGCCTGCCCGAACCGTCATCAAGCTTCCCGTTGCCGTCGGCGAGTTTTCCGGTTCCATCTGCCAGCTGGGCGGACCCCGACTGCAGCTGGCCCGTGCCCTGGCTCAGGGTGGTGGTGCCCTCCGACAGCGCCTCGGTCCCGGCCAGGAGTCCCGGGTTGGCGGGGTCGCCGCCGCCATTCACGCCGGCACTGAGCTTGGTGGTGCCGTCCTGGAGGTTGTTGGCGGCGTAGATCAGCCCGGGGCTCTCGGAATCGCCGGGGACGCCATCCATGCCGGTCCGGATCTTTGCCGTGCCGTCCGCCAGCATCGAGGTACCCAGCACGACGCCGGGGTTTTGGGGATCCGTGGCGTTGAGCTTCTCCGCCAGGGTGGCGAAGCCCGCTTTCAGCCGGCCGGCGCCGTCATCCAGCTGGGCGGCTCCCGCGGTCAAACTGCCGGTTCCGGCCTTGAGCTGCCCGGCACCGTCGTTTAGCTTTGCTGCTCCCGCATCGAGCTGCCCCGCTCCTGCGTAGGCGCGCCGTCCGCCGTCGGCCAACTTGGCGATCTGGTCCTTGATGACGGCAAGGGGAACCAGCCCCTGGGGCCCATTTGCTGCGGCCTCCAGCTGGTCCAGCCCCTGGCTGAGCGCAGCCAGCCCGTCGCCCTTCGTGGGATCGTTGCCGGCGCCGGGGTAACCCTTCAGCTGCGCTGTTCCGTTCTTCAACGCCGTTGTCCCTGCGCTCAGGCTGGTGGCACCGGAGTCGAGCTGACCTGCGCCTGCCGCGAGCCGGCCCGTCCCCGCTGCCAGCTGTCCTGCACCGTCGGCAAGGTTGTTGGGTGCGTTGCCGGCGGCGGTGGGGGTGAGCGCGGCGGAAAGTGCCACAGCGCCGGCCTGGAGCTTCCGGGCGCCGTCATCCACCTGGTAGACGCCGGGAACGAGTTTGTTCAGGACGTCATTTTGCAGCTTGGTGGTGCCGGCATGCAGCTTGTCCACTCCGGGGGCGAGCTGGTCCCGGACGCCTGAGTAGATCTTGCCGGCGCCCGATTGCAGGGCGAGGGCTCCGTTGTTGAGTTGGCTGGTCCCGTCCTTGACCTTGAGCGATCCGTCCTGCACTTGCGCGGCGCCCTTGTTCGCTGCGCCCGCGCCCGCTGCCAGCTGGCCGGAACCGTCCTTGAGCTGGGCGGCGCCTGCCGCGGCTTGTTCCGCCCCGTCCATCAATTGGGCGGAGCCGTTGGCGATCTGGCCCGTGAGATAGGTGTAGAAAGCGAGGAAGAGGACCAGTAAGAGGGAGAGGGCCATGATGGCGATGAATTGTGGCCGGGGTTTGCGGGTTGCGGATGCAATGGTTGCTGTACGGGTTGTCAACGCTGACACTTCCTAACTTCCGCCGGACAGCGATGTCCGGTGGCGAAACCGTGATTGGCAGGGCGGTCCCATGACCTCGTGGGTGCCCTTGGTGACAGGGCGGGGGGCTTGTTACCGATCGGTAACTTACTCGAGGGTAACCATAATGCTGGATAACGGGCAAGGGTTTGGATAGTTCCCTTTTGCGGGAACCGGAGGCGCGGGGCGCGGCGGATTTGTGCGAGCCCGAAGTCTCGGGTAAAGTAATTTCTCGTGCTGAGGCGCACGGAGCGGGGAAAATGCCCTGAAATCCGGCCCGAAAGTGCCATTGGGATATGGTGTAATTGGCAACACTACGGTTTCTGGTACCGTCATTCTAGGTTCGAGTCCTGGTATCCCAGCTCTGGTTTGAAGCCCATGCGGGCCGAAAAAACAGTAGGTTTCCACTCGGTTCACCGATTTGAAACCACGGCAAAGTGTGTGAAATACTCACTGAGCCGAGCAGCCGAAATGCTGCCGGAAAGTACACGGCCCCATCGTATAGCGGCCTAGTACGCCGCCCTCTCACGGCGGTAACGCGGGTTCGAATCCCGCTGGGGTCACCATGGAATGGTCCCGGGCATCAGCCCGGGACCATTTTTGTTTGTCCGGAAACTTCTGGCGAATAATCCCCGCTCAATGGACTAAACTCCTCGTCCTACGGCGGGGAGTGGACCTCCGGGCGGGGAATGCGCCGCGGCGGTGACGCGCCGTCGCAGTTCCCGGCAACAGCTGAACTGGCATGATGTTGCTGTGACCTCCCACGACGAGCACCGCCGCCCCGCCCGGCCGGAGCAGGACATTCCAGCACTGACGCTGCTGGAGGAGATCCGCAACGGCCTGGACGATGTCACGCTGCCGCTCGCCCTGCCCGCTGCAGACCGCGCCCGCCGCGAAACGGCAGCTGTGAAGGCGCAGCTGGACGATTACATCCTCCCCCGGTACCGGAGCCTGGACGCCCCGCTGCTTGCCGTCGTCGGCGGTTCCACGGGTGCCGGCAAATCCACCCTGGTGAACGCCCTCGTGGGGCACCCCGCCACCAAGGCCGGAGCCATCAGGCCCACCACCCGCCAGCCCATGCTGCTGCACAACCCCGCCGAGGCCGCCTGGTTCGAAGGCGGGCGTGTCCTGCCGGGGCTGGGCCGGATCCGAGGAACCCTGGCCACCGGCCCGGAATCTGCCCGCAGCGGTGAGGCCGCCGATGCCGCCGCGGCGCTGGTGCTGCTCGCGGATCCGGCTGTGCCAGCGGGAATAGCCCTGCTCGACGCCCCCGACGTCGATTCCATCGCAGACCAAAACCGCCTGCTCGCCGGTCAGCTGCTGGCTGCAGCTGACCTGTGGGTTTTTGTCACCACAGCCAACCGGTACGCCGATGCGGTCCCCTGGAAGCACCTGCTTGACGCCGCCGCCCGCGACATCACCGTGGCGGTGGTCCTGGACCGGGTGCCGCCCGGAGCGGAAGAGGAGGTCAGCCAGGACCTCCGGGGACTCCTCGACCGGGAGGGACTGGCCAAAAGCCGGCTGTTCATCCTCGCCGAAACGGGGCTGGAGCCGGGCGGAATGCTGCCCGCCCGCGCCGTCGATGAGCTGAAGGAGTGGCTGGCGGCCCTCGCAGCCGATGCCCCCGCCCGGGCCGCCGTGGCACGCCGGACGTTGACCGGCGCCGTCCGCGCACTGGCGGGGAGGATGGCCGGCATTGCCGCGGCCGCCCGCGAGCAGGACAAGGCAGCAGTCCGCCTGGAAGCGGACGCTGAAGCCGCCTACCGGGAGGCCGCCAACCGCATCCTGGCGGCCACCCGCGACGGAGCACTCCTGCGGGGAGAAGTGCTGGCCCGCTGGCAGGACTTCGTGGGCACGGGGGAGTTCTTCCGCGCACTCGAACAGAACGTGGGGCGTTTCCGGGACCGCCTGGGGGCGTTCTTCCGCGGGGAGCCTGCCCCCGCAGTGCGGGTTGAAGCCGCCATCGAAACCGGACTTCAGGCGGTGATCATCGATGAAGCAGCGAACGCCGCGGAGGACACCGACCGGCGCTGGCGCTCAGATCCGGCAGGCCGCCAACTGCTGGGTACGGAGGACCTGTCCGGCACGGCCGCGGGCTTCGCAGACCGGGCAGCAGCCGAAATCCGGGCCTGGCAGGAAGCGCTCATGGAGTTGATCCGCACTGAAGGGCAGGGCAAACGCACCCAGGCCCGCTGGCTGTCCTTCGGCATCAACGGGCTGGGGGCCGCACTGATGATCGTGGTGTTTTCCATGACCGCCGGACTGACCGGTCTGGAAATCGGCGTGGCCGGGGGAACCGCCGTGGTGGGCCAGCGCCTGCTGGAGGCAGTCTTCGGCGAGGACGCAGTGCGGCGCATGGCTGACAAAGCCCGTGACGACCTGGCCACGCGCTGCCGCCTCCTGCTGGCGGACGAAGAACAAAAGTTCCTGCACCGGCTGCCCGCGGAGGACCCGGCCCAGGCGCGGCGGCTTGAAGCGCAGGCCCGCGAATTGGCCCGCCTGGCGGAGGCCGCGTGAGCCGGCATGGCGGGACCCGTGTGGCCTCCCGCCTGGACGGCCGGCTCCAGGCGCTGGCGGACGCCCGGGAACTGGGGGAGGATGTCCTGCCGGACGAAACACTCCTCCACGTAGCCGGCGTCCTGGAGCGCGCAAGTTCCCGGCGGTCACTGTCCGCGGACCACACCGTGGTGGGCTTCTTCGGGGCCACGGGAAGCGGCAAGTCCTCCCTGTTCAATGCCGTCAGCGGAGCGGAAATTGCGACAGCGGCAGCCCGCCGGCCCACCACATCGGAACCGCTGGCAGGCGTGTGGGGAGCGGCGGGCAGCGAGCCCCTGCTTGACTGGTTGGAAGTGGCAAACCGGCATCACGCGGCTCCGGTGGACGGCTTTGCCGACGAACAGACCGGCTTGATCCTGCTGGACCTTCCCGACTTCGACTCGACGCATGCGGCCAACCGCGGGATCGTGCAGCGGATGGTAAGCATGGTGGACGTCCTGGTCTGGGTGCTGGACCCGCAGAAGTACGCGGATGCTGCCGTCCACCACGGATTCCTGGCGCCGCACTCTTCCCACGGCGCCGTGACGATGGTGGTCCTGAACCAGGTGGACCGTCTGCCCGCCGCTGACGTGCAACCGGTAATCGATTCGCTGCACGCGATCCTTGCCGGTGAGGGGCTGGGGCAGGTACGGATCCTGGCGTCATCCGCCGTGGCAGGGACTGGGATCGCCGGGATCCGCGCGTCGATCCGCAAAGCAGCCCTGGAGCGCCAGGCCCAGGCCCGGCGGCTTGAGGCCGATGTCACGACGGCGGCGGAGGGTTTGCGGCGGGCTTCCGGCGACGGGGAAGCTGCCGGGGTGCGTACGGCCGCAAAGACGCGGCTGGCGGAGGAACTGGCGGTGGCGGCAAATGTCCCCGCCGTGGTGAGGGCCGTTGGGCAGTCGTACCGCCTGGAGTCCGTACGGCGCACTGGCTGGCCCGTGACCCGCTGGCTCTCCAGGTTCCGGGCAGACCCGCTGCGGCGGCTCAACCTGCGCCGCAGCGCTCCCGCTGCACTGAACAGGACATCACTGCCGCCGGCAGGCGCCCCGGAGCGGGCCCGCACTGATGCGGCAGTCAGGGAATTCGCGGACACGGCCAGTGACGGAGCGCCGGGCCCATGGCGGGCGGCTGTCAGGAGTGCCGCGCGGGCCGGGCGGGACCGCCTGCCCGATGCCCTCGACCAGGCCATTGCCGGAACCGACCTCGGCGCCAACCGCAGTGCCTGGTGGTGGGGTGCCTTCAACGTTGCGCAGTGGCTGGCGCTGCTGACCGTCCTGGGCGGCCTGGGATGGCTCGGGGTCCTGGCCGGGCTGGGCTATCTCCAGCTGCCTGTCCCGGAGGTGCCGCACGTTCAGGGCTGGCCAGTGCCCACCGTGATGATCGCCCTCGGACTGGTGCTGGGGATGTTCCTGGCCGTCACCGGGAGGTTCATAGCGGCAGGAGCAGCCCGGGCGCGGGCGGCACGGGCACGACGCCGGCTCAACAGTGCCGTTGCAGCGGTGGCCGGGGACCTGGTGGTGGTCCCGGTGGAGAAGGAGATTGCCAGGCTGGCCGCCTTCAACATGGCGCTGACGAAGGCGGGAGCCGCCTAGGAGTCCGCCGCCAGCGCTGCCGCTGCATCCCGGACCTTGACCAGCGTCCGCAGGTTGCGGGTGGTGGTGGCCGCCTTGAACCTGGATTTCGAGCTGATCTTGCTGAAGGGGCTGTCCAGGGTGCCGCCCACCGGGGCCAGCCACGCCAGCGCTTCAGCTCCAAGGCGCTTCTGGTCCTGGCCGCCTATGGCTGCGCCGGCCGCTTCCAGTTCGTCCAGGACGGCGGTATCGGACGAGAAGGTGATGTAGGTGTGGGTGGATTTGTCGTCCTCGGGATAAGGGCAGGCGTCCACCAGTTCGGCCACCCGTCCGGCCTCCACGACGACCACCCAGGCTTCGTAGCCGAACGCTGCCCGGAGGCATTTTTCGGTTCCGCGTTTGACGCCGGTTGCGTCCAGGCTGCTGGTCAACACCACGTTTCCGCTGGCCAGGAGGGTCTTGGCATCGGCGAACCCCGAGTCTTTCAGCGCGTCCCGAAGGTCCGCCATTTTGATGTTGATTCCGCCAACGTTGATTCCACGGAGGAAGACTGCGTAGCTGCCCATGCGCACAGCCTAGTGCCCGCGGGGTGCGCCGGAGTGGAAAACGGGACGGATCCCCTTAGTCGTTGTTCTTGCGCAGGGCTTCGGTGAGGATGCGGCCGGCGTTGCAGACCACCTCTGCGTGCAAGCGCCCCGGCTGGCGGGTCAGCCGCTCGATCGGGCCGGAAATTGAGACGGCGGCGATCACCCGGCCGGACGGTCCCCGCACCGGCGCGGAGACGGAGGCGACCCCGGGCTCACGTTCGCCGAGGCTCTGTCCCCAGCCGCGTCGTCGTACGCCTGCCAGGACGGTGGGCGTGAAGCGGGCGGACTGCAGGCCCTCGAGGAGACGGTCGTGGTCCTCCCAGGCGAGCAGCACCTGGGCGGCAGAGCCTGCCTTCATGGACAGCTGCGTTCCCACCGGGATGGTGTCGCGCAGGCCGATGGGGCGTTCGGCGGATGCAACGCAAACACGCCAGTCGCCCTGCCGGCGGAAAATCTGGGCGCTTTCGCCCGTGGCGTCCCGCAGTTGCATGAGGACGGGACCGGCGGAGGCGATCAGGCGGTCCTCGCCGGCGGCCGAGGCAAGTTCCACGAGCCGGCTTCCAAGGACGAACCGGCCCTGGATATCGCGGCTGACCAGCCGGTGGTGGACGAGAGCCAGGGCGAGCCGGTGGACGGTGGGCCGGGCCAGGCCGGTGGCGGCCACGAGCTGTGCCAGCGTGGTGGGGCCGGCCTCGAGTGCATCGAGCACCTGGGCTGCTTTATCAATGACGCCGACTCCACTAGAATTGTCCATGTAATGATATTGCCGTCTCAATATCTGAGATGCAAATCTTTCGGCTGGCGCAGTGCGGAGCCGTCCTGATTCAGTTGGACTCATCAGCCAAACAGCAGTGAAGGGAGATGGCCATGGCAAAGACATTGGCCGAGAAAGTCTGGGACGCGCACGTGGTGCGCAAAGGCGACGGCGAAGGAGCCAACGCCCAGCCCGACCTCCTCTTTATCGATCTCCACCTGGTCCATGAAGTTACCTCCCCGCAGGCCTTCGAAGGCCTGCGGCTCGCCGGCCGCCCGCTGCGCCGGCCGGACCTGACGATTGCCACCGAGGACCACAACACCCCCACGCTGGACATCGACAAGCCTATTGCCGACCTCACCAGCCGGACCCAGATCCAGACCCTGCGCAACAACTGTGCCGAGTTCGGCGTCCGCCTGCACAGCCTGGGCGACGCCGAGCAGGGCATCGTCCACGTGGTCGGTCCGCAGCTTGGCCTGACCCAGCCGGGGATGACTGTGGTCTGCGGTGACTCCCATACCTCCACCCACGGTGCCTTCGGCGCCCTGGCCATGGGCATCGGCACCTCCGAGGTGGAACACGTCATGGCCACCCAGACCCTGTCGCTGAAACCCTTCAAGACCATGGCCATCAATGTCGAGGGCACGCTGCGCCCGGGCGTCACCGCCAAGGACATCATCCTCGCCGTGATCGCCAAGATCGGCACCGGCGGCGGCCAGGGCTACGTCCTGGAATACCGCGGCTCCGCCATCCGTGCGCTCTCCATGGAAGCACGGATGACCATCTGCAACATGTCCATCGAGGCCGGTGCCCGGGCCGGCATGGTGGCGCCGGACCAAACCACCTACGACTACATGTTGGGCCGGCCGCACGCTCCCCAGGGCGCCGAGTGGGACGCCGCCGTCGACTACTGGGACACCCTCCAGACTGACGACGACGCCACGTTCGACGTCGAGGTGGACCTGGACGCCGACACGCTGGAGCCATTCGTCACCTGGGGCACCAACCCCGGCCAGGGCGTCTCCCTCTCGCAGTCCGTTCCCAACCCGGCGGACTTCGGCGACGAGAACGCCAAGGCCGCCGCCGAACGCGCCCTGCAGTACATGGGACTCGAAGCCGGCACGCCCATGAAGGACATCCGCGTGGACACCGTCTTCCTGGGCTCCTGCACCAACTCCCGGATGGAGGACCTGCGTGCGGCGGCCGACATCATCCGCGGACGGCAAAAGGACCCGAACATCCGGATGCTGGTGGTCCCGGGCTCCGCACGCGTCCGCCTTGAAGCCGAAGCAGAAGGCCTGGACAAGGTCTTCAAGGACTTCGGCGCCGAGTGGCGCTTCGCCGGCTGCTCCATGTGCCTGGGCATGAACCCGGACCAGCTGGAGGTGGGGGAGCGCTGCGCCTCAACGTCCAACCGCAACTTCGAAGGACGCCAGGGCAAGGGCGGCCGCACCCACCTGGTTTCCCCGGTGGTGGCCGCCGCCACCGCGGTCCGCGGCACGCTCAGCTCGCCGTCGGACCTCGACCCGGCCCCCGAACCGGTGGTTGAGCCTGTCGAAACCCCATCCGCAAGCCACGCAGCCTAGGACAGCACAATGGAAAAGTTCACCAAGCACACCGGCGTTGGCGTCCCGCTGCGCCAGAGCAACGTCGACACCGACCAGATCATCCCCGCGGTGTACCTCAAGCGCATCACCCGGACCGGGTTCGAGGACGCCCTGTTCTCCGCCTGGCGCAAGGACCCCTCGTTCATCCTCAACCAGGAGCCCTTCACCACCGGCTCGGTGCTCGTGGCAGGCCCTGACTTCGGCACCGGATCCTCCCGGGAACACGCCGTCTGGGCGCTGAAGGACTACGGTTTCAAGGCCGTCCTGTCCTCCCGCTTCGCCGACATCTTCCGCGGCAATTCCGGCAAGCAGGGCCTGCTGGCCGCCCAGGTGGCGCAGGACGACATTGAACTCATCTGGAAAGAGCTCGAGAATGCGCCGGGAACCGAGGTCACGGTGGACCTTGAGTCCAAGACCGTGGTGTGCGGCACCATCGTGGCGCCCTTCGAGATCGACGACTACACCCGCTGGCGGCTCCTTGAAGGCCTGGACGACATCGGGCTGACCCTCCAGCACGAAGCTGACATCACCGCCTACGAGGCTACCCGGCCCAGCTTCAAGCCGAAGACGCTGCCCGCCCGGCTTTCCTAGCACGCGGGAACGGGCGCGGCGGCAGGAAATACCCCGCCACAGACTGCCGCCGGCGCCCGCTTATTTCGGTTCGGTAACGCGACCTCCTATGCTTGGTTGGAGCCTTTGCAAGGATTTGTGGGCTAGTGATCGTGAGGAAACCGGTATATGAGTAGTGTTCTGACAATCCGCGGCGGAGTCCCGCTTACAGGCCGCGTCAGCGTCCGCGGGGCAAAGAATCTTGTACCGAAGGCCATGGTGGCAGCACTGCTGGGCAACGAACCCTCGGTGTTGCGCAACGTGCCGGAGATCAAGGACGTCGAAGTCGTCACGTCCCTGCTGCAGCTGCATGGCGTGACCGTGGACAAAGACCCTGTCAGCGGAGACCTCACCCTCGATCCGACGTCGGCCAAGACGGCCTCCAGCACGGCCATCGATGCGCACGCCGGTGATTCCCGGATCCCCATCCTGCTGTGCGGCCCCCTGATCCACGCGATTGGGGAAGCGTTTATTCCTGATCTGGGCGGCTGCAAGATCGGCGACCGTCCCATCGACTACCATCTGGACGTCCTGCGCCAGTTTGGCGCCGTCGTGGAAAAACGTCCCGGCGGAATCCACATTTCGGCACCGAAGGGACTGCACGGAGCCAAGATCTCGCTGCCGTACCCGTCCGTCGGGGCCACCGAACAGGTCCTCCTCAGCGCCACCCGCGCGGAGGGCATCACGGAGCTGTCCGGTGCCGCCACCGAGCCGGAGGTCATCGACCTGATCGCCGTACTGCAGAAGATGGGCGCCATCATCAGCGTCCAGACGGACCGGACCATCCGGATCGAGGGCGTCCGCGACCTCGGCGGCTACAACCACCGCGCGCTCTCGGACCGCAACGAGTCCGCGTCCTGGGCCTCGGCCGCCCTTGTCACCCGTGGTGACATCTTCGTTGAAGGCGCATCCCAGCGCGACATGATGACCTTCCTGAACACCTACCGCAAAGTGGGCGGCGGAATGGACATCGGCGAGGACGGCATCCGCTTCTACCACAAGGGCGGCAAGCTCAACCCGCTGGTCCTTGAAACGGACGTGCATCCCGGATTCATGACGGACTGGCAGCAGCCCCTGGTGGTCGCATTGACCCAGGCCGAGGGCGTTTCAATCGTCCACGAAACGGTGTACGAGAACCGCTTCGGCTTCACCGATGCCCTCATCCGGATGGGCGCCAGCATACAGGTCCACCGTGAGTGCCTCGGCAGCGTCCCGTGCCGGTTCGGGCAGCGCAACTTCCTGCACTCGGCGGTCATCTCCGGCCCCACCCAGCTGAAGGGAACCGACATCGACGTGCCGGACCTGCGCGGCGGGTTCAGCCACCTCATTGCCGCCCTGGCCGCCACCGGAACGTCCCGGGTTACGGGCATCGACATCATCAACCGCGGCTACGAGCGCTTCACCGAAAAGCTCGCCGGCCTCGGTGCCGACTTCGACATCGCCACCACGAAGTAGCGGCGGACCGTGAAGGAATCGGCCAAAAGCAGGGCCACGTTTGTGTTCATCGCCGGGATTGCCCGCCCGCTGCTGAACTTCATGATGGCAAAAAAATGGGAAGGCACCGAGAAACTGCCTGCCGGCGGCTTCATCGCCGCGCCCAACCACTGCACCGAGATCGACCCCCTGGTTGTGGGACACATGCTCTACAACCAGGGGCGTGCCCCGCACTTCCTTGCCAAGGCCGGCCTGTTCAAGGTCCCAGGCCTGGGCTGGCTCCTGAACGCCACCAAGCAGGTCCCCGTTGAGCGTTCGACGACGGGTGCGAACCGGTCGCTGCAGGTGGCCCAGGAGATCGTGGCCGAGGGCGGAGCGATCATCATCTACCCGGAGGGCACGTTGACCCGCGACCCTGCGCTCTGGCCCATGAAAGGCCATACCGGTGCGGCCAGGCTCGCCCTTGAAGGCGGAATCCCCGTGGTGCCGATTGCCCATTGGGGCGCCCACGAAGTGTTCCCCCGCTACGGCAAGCGGTTCCACCTGTTCCCGCGGAAGCTCTCCCGGGTTGTGGTGGGGGACCCGGTGGACCTCAGCGCCTTCAGCGGCCGCCCGCTGGACAAGGCGACACTGACCGAAGCCACCGAGGTCATCATGGCCGCCATCACCGGCCTGCTGGCCGGCCTTCGCGGCGAACAGCCGCCCGCTGAACGCTGGGATCCGGCCAAGCAGCAACAAGCCAAGCACGGACGTTTCATCGAACGCGGACAGCAGTCCGGCCCGGAAACGGAAGCCCAGTGACCGTTGACCGAAGGCCTGGATCGGCCCGGACCGTGGCTGTCCTGGGCGCCGGTTCGTGGGGTACCACGTTCGCGAAGATCCTCGCTGACGCAGCCGGCGCCGCAGGGACCCCGCGCGAGATCAAGGTTTGGGGCAGGCGCGCCGAAGTGGTGGACCAGATCAACCAGGGCCACCGCAACAGCGACTACCTCAAGGACATCGTCCTCCCCGCATGCATCACCGCGTCCACCGACGTCCGGGCGGTACTGGCCGGGGCCGATCTTGTGGTGGTGGCCGTCCCCGCACAGTCCCTCCGCCCGCAGCTGCGGGAATGGAAGGACATGATCGAGCCCGGAGCCGTCGTCGTATCCCTCATGAAGGGGCTCGAACTCGGCACGGATGCCCGCATGAGCGAGGTCATCCAACAGGAACTGGACCTGCCGTCCGAACGCATTGCCGTGGTCTCCGGGCCCAACCTGGCCATGGAAATCGCGCGGGAAGAACCGACGGCATCGGTGGTGGCCTGCACGGATTCCGCCACCGCCGGGTGGCTCGCCAGGACCTGCACGGCACCCTACTTCCGCCCCTACACCACCTCGGACGTCGTCGGCGTCGAAATCGGCGGCATCGTCAAGAACGTGATCGCCCTTGCCGTCGGCATCTGCGAAGGCAAGGAAATGGGAGACAACACCAAAGCCTCGGTCATTACCCGGGGCCTGGCGGAGACCTCCCGCCTCGCCCTGGCGCTCGGCGGCGAAGCCAAGACCATGGCCGGCCTTGCCGGGCTCGGCGACCTTGTGGCGACCTGCTCGTCCGCCTTGTCCCGGAATCACACTGCGGGCCGGCTCCTCGGCCAGGGACTGACCCTTGACGAGGTGGGCCGCACAATGACCCAGACCGCCGAGGGCATCAAGTCCGGCCAGGCCGTGCACGAACTTGCCGGTAAGCTCGGCGTCGAAATGCCTATCACCGCCGCCGTCGTCGCGGTGCTGGCAGGCAAGCTGTCCGTTGACCAACTGGGGCCGGTTCTGCTGTCCCGGGAATTGAAACCTGAAGGCGATTACTGACCATGTCACAAGACACACCCACCACAGGGGAAACGGCGAGCAGCAGGAAACCGCGGGTAGCCGTGCTGTTCGGCGGCCGTTCCAGCGAGCATGCCGTAAGCTGCGTGACGGCGGCCGGCGTGCTCGGCGCCATCAACAGGGACAAGTACGAGGTCATCCCGATCGGGATCGCCAAAACCGGGCAATGGGTGCTGGCACCGGCCGATACCGCGCAATGGTCCCTGGCGGCCTCATCGTTGCCGGAAGTATCGCCCTCTGCCCAGACCGTGACCCTGGCCGAAATCGGCGGCGAACACCAGCTGATTGTCGCTTCGCCGAACCAGGTCCCCCAGGAACTGGGCGCCGTGGACGTTGTCTTCCCGCTCCTGCACGGACCCTTCGGCGAAGACGGCACCATCCAGGGGCTCCTGGAATTGTCGGACACCCGCTACGTCGGGGCCGGCGTCCTGGCATCCGCCGTCGGCATGGACAAGCACTACATGAAAGTGGTCTTCGAGGCTGCCGGGCTGCACGTTGGCCCCTACGTGGCGGTCACCGACAGGCAGTGGCGCAATGATCCCGAATCCGTCCGCAAGCAGGTGGACCGCCTGGGCTTCCCCGTCTTCGTCAAGCCCGCACGCGCGGGCTCGTCCATGGGCATTACCAAGGTGGACTCCCTCGATGACCTCGACGCCGCAATTGAGGAAGCACGCCGGCATGACCTCAAACTGGTCATCGAGGCCGGAATCGTGGGACGCGAGATTGAGTGCGCGGTGCTGGAGGGCAGGGGTACGGACGCTCCCCGGACATCGATGCCTGGCGAGATCTCAGTCGCCGGCGGCACCCACGAGTTCTACGATTTCAACGCCAAGTACGTCGAGGACGATGCTGCCGCGCTGAGTTGTCCGGCGGACATCCCGGCGGAAGCCATCTCGCGGGTCCGTGAGCTCGCGGCGCTGGCTTTCGATGCCGTGGGAGCTGAGGGCTTGAGCCGCGTCGATTTCTTCTACACCCCCGACGGTGAGCTGATCATCAACGAGATCAACACCATGCCCGGGTTCACGCCCAAGAGCATGTACCCGCAAATGTGGGCTGCCTCCGGACTTGGCTATGCTGACCTGATCGATGAACTCATCCACCTGGCGCTGCACCGGAAGACCGGCCTCCGCTGAACCCCTCGGGCTGAACCGCGGGCCCAACCCGGTGGTTGAGCCGCAAAACCTACTTGCTCTGCGGGAGGTTCTGCAGGTCTTCCTGGCCAACGCAGTTCCGCACCGACGGGACCTTCGCGGCGGCGCCGGACAGGTCCGCGAGAACTGTGGCGGAGCTGATCTTGTCAGGGTCCATCAGGATCTCGGTGGCCGGTTCCCGGCCGTAGGTGGTCAGGGTCCACACCGGATCGCCTTCCTTGATAACCCAGTCGACGCCGTTGACGGTCACACAACGGTCTGTCGTCGGCCCCGGCACGTTGACGCCGCAGCGCAGGATGACCAGCGACGGATCACCCCACGCGGCAGTTCCCTGGCTGTTGGTCTTCCGCAGCCGGGAATCGCCAATAGCATCCGGCAGGGCCACCATCATCGGTGCGCAGGCAGGGTTGGCCGCGTCCTTGGCTGCGGTGACGTCAACCGCGGGGGAGCACGCAGTCAAGGACAGGGCGGCGACTGCCCCAAGAACTGCCATCCGGGTGGCACGGGCGGGCAGGGGCAGCTGGGGATGGTGCATGATTCCAGCCTATCGCCGCCGGTGCCCCCGCCAGGACACGATGTCGGCCGGTCGCGGTAGCGTAGTGGCGTGCCTGAAGACCTCCGAAACCGCGTTGACCGCCAGCCCACCGTCGCCGGCCTTTCCGAAGCAGACCTGCTGGCCCGGATCTTCCCGCGCCTCCGAATGGAGGGATCCCACACGGCAAGCACGTTGCTGGGCCCCGGGGATGATGCCGCTATCGTTGCTGCCCCGGACGGCAAGGCCGTGGTCAGCATCGACACCCAGGTCCAGGACCAGGATTTTCGCCTCCTCTGGCCCAACGGCTACAGCACCACCGGATACGACGTCGGGTGGAAAGCCGCCGCGCAGAACCTCAGCGATATCAACGCGATGGGCGCCACGGCCACTTCGATGGTGGTCAGCCTCACGCTGCCGGTGGACACGCCGGTCACCTGGGTGGAAGAGCTGGCGGACGGGCTGACAGCCGGAATCCGGGCACTCGGAGCCAACGGATGTTCCGTGGCCGGCGGGGACCTGGGCCGCGGCCGCGAAATTTCCGTGACGGTCGCCGTCCTGGGAACGCTCGACGGCGGCCGGGCTGTCCTGCGGTCCGGCGCCCGGCCGGGAGACGTCCTGGCCTTGGCTGGAACCGTCGGGCACGCCGCCGCCGGCCTGGCCCTGCTTGAATCCGGCGTCGCCGCGGACACCCTCGGCCCCGCCGAACGGATCTTCCTCGACCTGCAATGCCGGCCCCGGCCGCCCCTGGGAGCAGGGCCGGCTGCACGGGTGGCGGGGGCGACGGCCATGCTTGATATCTCGGACGGACTCCTGCGGGACGGACAGCGGCTGGCCGCCGCCAGCAACGTCGCCGTCGACCTCGATCCCGCCCGGCTGGCGACCCTTGCCGAACTCCTGCGCCCGGCCGCAACCCTCCTGGCCGCGGACCCGGCACTTTGGGTGCTGGCCGGCGGCGAGGACCACGGCCTGCTGGCCACTTTCCCGGCCGGCATTCAGCTGCCACCGGGATTCACTGCGATAGGCTCGGTACATGCACTCGGAACCGACGAAGGCCCGGGCGTCCTGATAGCGGGCCGGGCCGCAGACACCGGGGGATGGGATCACTTTGCACACTAAGGTTGCCGCCAACGCGCTGGCGATGAAGAGGTGGCTGGGCAAGGCGGAAACGGCCCTGGGCAACCACAGCGACCGGCTTAACGCCATCAACATCTTCCCGGTGGCTGACGGCGATACCGGTACCAACCTCTACCTCACCGTTCGCGCCGCAGCCCGCTCGCTGGTGCTCACCGACGACCAGCCGGCTCCGGTGGACGTCGGGGAAGTCCTCGCCACGGCGGGGCAGGCGGCCATGGAGGAAGCACGGGGAAACTCCGGCACCCTTTTCTCCGTGTTCCTGTGCGCGGCGGCCGAGCCCCTGGCCGGCCACACCAGGGTGACGTCCACGCTCCTGTCGGCCGCACTGAACCGCGCCCAGATCCGTGCCTGGTCCGCCCTCAGCGATCCTGTTCCCGGAACCATGCTTTCTGTCATGGAAGCAGCTGCCCGAGCCGCCGCAGCCGTGGACGCGGCCCAGGACGGGGACGACAGCAACCACGCGCTGGGCCTTGCCCTGGACGCCGCGGTGGAGGGGGCCCTGGCAGCGGTGATCCACACCGAAGAGCAGCTCGATGCCCTGCAGTCCGCCCACGTTGTCGATGCCGGTGGCGTGGGAATGCTGCTCATCCTGGACTGCCTGCGCTCGGCGGTCCTGGGCGAGGAACTGCAGAATGAACTCCTCGACGGCCTGCACGGCTACGACGTCTCCGATCCCCACATCCACACCGCCATGCCCGACGCCGACGGCGTGGAAGTCATGTGCACCATCAGCCTGTCGCCGCTGAACGCCGCCACCCTCCGGCAGCGGCTGGACGAGATCGGCGAGTCCGTCATCATGAGCCAGGTGGGCAGCGGAGCCGACCCTGACGGGAACTACCGGTGGCGGGTGCATGTGCATGTGCCGTACCCGGACCAGGCCGTCGCTGTCATCAGGTCCCTGGGTGAACCGTCCCAGATCAGCGTCAGCGAACTTGCGCTGCCCCGGGACCCCGACATGGACGCAGTGAACACCGGCGGGCATGAACGCTGAGCTCGACCTGGCCCTGGAGCGGCGCATCGGCAAGCGCTCGGCAGCGGTCATTGACAAACACCTCGGGATCACCACCGTGGACGGGCTCCTGAATTACTTCCCGCGCCGCTACATGAGCCGCGGTGAGTTGACCCCCATCAGCGAACTGCCGCTGGACGAGGACGTCACCCTGATCGCCCGGGTGCTGTCCAGCAGCACGCGCACCATGCAGGCCCGCCGTGGAACCATCACCGACGTCATCGTCTCCGACGACGACGGTCAGCAGGGGCTCCGGCTGGTGGGCGGCCGCGACTTCCGCGGCAAGGTGCCCGGAACCCTCAAGATCAGCTTCTTCAACGGGTACAAGGCCAAAACAGAACTCCTGCAGGGGCGGCGCGCCCTGTTTTCCGGGAAGGTCACCAGTTTCAAGGGACAGCTGGGCCTGACCAACCCTGACTTCCAGCTGGTGGACGAAGACCCGTTCAGCGACAGTGGCCAGGACCCGGAAAAACTCGCCGCCATGCCCATCCCGGTGTACCCGGCCACCGCCAAGCTTCCCAGCTGGAAGATCCAGAAAACCATCGCCACGCTCCTGGAAACACTCGACCTCGACGCCCTGCCGGACCCGGTGCCAACTGAGGTTTCCGCCCGTGAAGGGTTTCTGCCGGTGTCCGGCGCCTACCGGTTGATCCACGCACCCGAGACCGCCGAGGACTGGCGCCGGGCCCGGGACCGCCTCCGCTACCACGAGGCCTTGGTACTGCAGTCAGCGCTGGCGCGCCGCCGCGCCCAGCTCGCAGCCGAGGAAGCCACCGCCCGCCGCCCGGTGGGCGACGGCCTCCTGGCTGCCTTCGACGGCAACCTGCCGTTCACGCTCACCGCCGGCCAGTCCGCCGTCGGCCAAACCCTCGCGGCGGAACTGGCGCGCGACACCCCCATGAACCGGCTGCTGCAGGGCGAGGTCGGCTCCGGCAAGACCGTCGTGGCGCTGCGTGCCATGCTGCAGGTCATCGACGCCGGCGGGCAGGCCGCACTCCTGGCCCCTACCGAAGTGCTCGCGGCCCAGCATTACGACTCCATCCGGCGCAGCCTTGGACCGTTGTCCGGCGACGGCCTGCTGGGCGGGCTGGCCGGGGAAGGCGGCCTTTCCGTGCAGGTCACGCTGCTGACCGGCTCCATGCCCACTCCGGCGCGAAGGCAGGCCATGCTGGACGCCGCCTCCGGGACGGCCGGAATCATCATCGGCACCCACGCGCTCCTGGGCGACAACGTCTCCTTCTACGACCTCGGACTCATCGTGGTGGACGAGCAGCACCGTTTCGGCGTGGAACAGCGCGACGCCCTCCGGGCCAAGGCGCGCAAGCCCCCGCACCTGCTGGTCATGACAGCCACCCCCATCCCGCGGACCGTTGCCATGACGGTTTTCGGGGACCTGGAGACGTCCACCCTCAGCGAGCTGCCCAAAGGCCGGGCCCCGATCACCACCCACCTCGTGGGCCTCGCGGAGAACCCCGCCTGGGCGGCGCGGATCTGGGCGCGCGCCCGCGAAGAGATCGATGCAGGGCGCCAGGTGTACGTGGTCTGTCCCAAGATCGGGGCTGACGACGACGGCGACTTCAGCCCCGGCGAGGCCGCACCCCCGGGGGCGGAGGGAGAGGAAGGGCGGGAGCTTGCGTCCGTCACCGCCGTCGTGGAGCACCTGCTGGCCGAGCCGTCGTTGGCGGGGGTGCCGCTTGCCCCGCTGCACGGACGCCAGGAGCCTGAGCTGAAAACGGAGACGATGGCCGGCTTCACCGCCAACCGGATCAAGCTGCTCGTCTCCACCACCGTGATCGAGGTCGGCGTAGATGTGCACAACGCCACCCTGATGGTCATCCTGGACGCCGACAGGTTCGGGATCTCACAGCTGCACCAGCTCCGCGGGCGCGTCGGCCGTGGCGGACTCCCCGGGACCTGCCTGCTGGTCACCGCCCTGGAGCCGGGGCATCCCAGCCGGCGGCGGCTGGAAGCCGTGGTGGCCACTACGGACGGGTTCGTCCTCTCGCAGGAAGACCTCAAGCTGCGCCGCGAAGGCGATATCCTGGGCGCTTCCCAGTCCGGCGGACGCTCCACCCTGAAACTCCTGCGCGTCCTGGAACATGAAGACGTCATCGCCCGGGCCAGGGAAGACGCCCAGCACATCGTCGGCGGGGACCCGCTGCTGGCAGGCCACCCCGAACTCGCCGATGCCATCGAGAAGTACCTCAACCCCGAGAAGGAGGCGTTCCTTGAACGCGGTTAGCACGGCAGGGCCCCAGGGCGCGGGCGGACGGCGGCAGGCGCGATGACCCGGATTATCTCCGGTGCCGCGGGTGGTACCCCGTTGAACGCGGTCCCGGGCTCGTTGACCCGGCCCACCACCGACCGCGTCAAGGAAGCGCTGTTCTCCCGTCTCGACGCTTTTGACGTAATCTCGGGCGCCCGGGTTCTGGATCTGTACGCAGGCTCCGGTTCCTTGGGCGTGGAAAGTGCCAGCAGGGGAGCGCAGGCCGTGGACCTGGTGGAGTCCGACGCCAAGGCCAGTGCGGTGTGCCAGCGCAATGCGGACCTTATCGACGGCGTGCTTGGCCGCAAGACCGTCAGCGTGCACCGTTCCAAGGTGGAGCCCTTCCTTGACCGCGCGCCCGGCACCGCTGCCTGGGACCTGGCGTTCCTGGATCCGCCGTATCCGCTGGATGAAGGGGCGTTGGCCGCGGTGCTCCAGAAGCTCGCCGGCCACCTGGCAGCGGGGGCTGTTGTGGTGGTGGAGCGGTCGTCGCGTTCCCCGGAGCCGGAGTGGCCCAATGGGCTGGCGCGGTTTGCGGAGAAAAAGTACGGCGAGACCCGGTTGTGGTTCGCCGAGCCGTCCGTGCCCGACGCCATTTCCGCCGACGACCTGCCGGACGCGACCGAGGCGTAGGGCCCTAGGCCGAGAAAGGGTCCAGGTCCACTCCGGACAGGACCCGGGCAGGGTGTGGGCCGCGGGCGGCCAGCTCTGTTGTCCACGATTCCGGCCAGGGGCCCTGCGTCCCTGCCAGGATGACGTTTCCCGGGTACCGTGCGTCGAACATGCCAGCTTCTCCGAACGCCGCAACATCGGCCATGGCCTCGCGCATGGCCGCGACCTGGCTCCTGACCAGCGTGAGGGCGGGCTCGTCGCCCACGTTGACGATCAGCACCCCGTCCGGGCTCAGCCGGTCCCGCGCCTCCCGGTAGAAACCACTGGACGCGATGTGGGCCGGCGCTTCCGGCCCGGAAAAGATGTCCAGGATGACGACGTCGAACGTCAGTCCCGCGGCCAGCGTGCCAAGTGCCTCCCGGGCATCGCCGATCATGGTGGTCAGGTCCGTGCCTTCGGGCAGGGGCAGGTGCCGCAGCACAAAGTCCAGCAGTTCGCGTTCCAGCTCCACCGCGTACTGCGGTGAGCCGGGCCGGGTGGCCTGGATGTAGCGCGCAAGGGTCAGCGCACCGGCGCCCAGGTGCAGGGCCTTCACCGGTTCCCCTGCCGGTGCGGCGAGATCCACCAGGTGGCCGATCCTGCGCAGGTATTCGTAGAAGATCTCGTCGGGCCGGCTGAGGTTGACATGGGACTGCTCCGCTCCGCCGATGCTGAGCACATAGCCGCCGTCCGTGAACGCGTCCGGTTCGATGGTGGCGTGCTGGCCGGTGGTCCGCAGGTACCGGCTCGCAGTTCCCGCGGCGCCGCCGGTCATCAGAGCCTGCCGCGGAGCGTTGCCAGCCGTGTGGCTGCTTCCTCCAGGACGTCGGTCTTCTTGCAGAAGGCGAAGCGCAGCAGGCTTCTTGTCCGTTCCGCACCCTCGGGGTGGCAGAACACGGGAACCGGGATAGCGGCAACGCCCACCAACGCGGGCAGGCGCCGGGCGAGGTCCAGGGCATCGGTGATGCCGAGCGGCGCGGTGTCCACGTTGACGAAGTAGGTGCCGCGGGGTGTGAAGACGTCGAACCCGGCGTCTCTGAGCCCCGCGCTGAGGATGTCCCGTTTTTTCTCCAACGTGGCCGCGATGCCGTGGAAGAAAGCGTCCGGCTGGCCCAGGCCCGTGGCGATTGCCGCCTGGAACGGGGTCCCGGAACTGTAGGTCAGGAATTGCTTCACCGTACGCACGGCGGCCACCAGGTCCGCCGGCCCGGTGAGCCAGCCCACCTTCCATCCCGTCAGTGAGAACGTCTTCCCCGCGGAGGAGATGGTGATGGTCTTCGCGGCGGCTCCGGGCAGCGTTGCCACCGGGACATGGGGGACGCCGAACGTCAGGTGCTCGTACACCTCGTCGGTGACGATGATGCTGCTGTGCTTGGCTGCAAGGTCCACGACGCGCTGCAGGACGGCCTCCGGAAAAACGGCGCCGGTGGGATTGTGCGGGTTGTTCAGCAGTACCACCCGGGTGCGGTCGCTGAAAGCCGACTCCAAGGCGGAGAGGTCAGGCATGAAGTCCGGGGCGGCCAGCGGCACGGTCACATGGGTGGCGCCGGCAAGGCCGATGACCGCACCGTAGGAGTCGTAGAACGGCTCGAACGTCAGGACCTCGTCGCCGGGCCCGGCGAAAGCCAGCAGCGAGGCCGCGATGCCCTCAGTGGCCCCGGTGGTGATGATGACCTCCGTGGCGGGATCGGGGGTCAACCCGTAGAAGCGTTCCTGGTGCGCGGCCACCGCTTCGCGGAGTTCGGGGATGCCCTTGCCCGGTGCGTACTGGTTGGCTCCGGCGGCGATGGCCGCACGCGCCGCCTCCCTGATCTCCAGCGGCCCGTCCTCGTCCGGGAAGCCCTGGCCCAGGTTGATGGCACCCGTCTGGACAGCAAGGGTGGTCATCTCTTCGAAGATGGTGACGCCCAGTCCGCCGTCGGGTGCCAGCAGGTTGGCACCGAGCGCGGTCCGCTGCCAGGGAGCAGGTGCCAGGGGCGTGGAAAGTTCCCGTGGAGGATGCATCCAGTCATGGTATCCCGGCCTTTCCATGCGGTAGGTTCGGAGCATGAGACGCGCTGTGTGCCCCGGATCCTTCGACCCCATCCACAACGGCCATCTCGAAGTCATTGCCAGGGCTGCCGGCCTTTTTGACGAGGTCATCGTGGCCATCTCCACCAACTACGCCAAGAAGTACATGTTCACCCTGGAGGAGCGGCTGGACATGGCGCGCGAGACGTTGGCCTCGCTCAAGGGCATCGTGGTGGAGCCTGTCGGCGCGGGGCTGCTCGCCGAATACTGCCGCCACCGGGGGGTATCCGCCATCGTCAAGGGGCTCCGCTCGTCGTCGGATTTCGACTACGAGCTTCCCATGGCAACGATGAACCGGCAGCTGAGCGGGGTGGAAACGGTGTTCCTCCCGGCCGAGGCCAGCTACGTCCACTTGTCGTCCACCCTGATCAAGGAGGTGGCGGCGCTGGGCGGCAGTGTTTCCGATTACGTGCCCCGCTCGGTGCACCGCCGCCTGGTGACCGGCGAGCCTGGCCCGGACCAGCAGCCAAGACGGTAGGATGGATGGGTACTTCGGCGCCGCCGCATGCCGGTTTGAGTCACCATGGCTCTTCAGGCTAGGATGGTACGTCGGTCATATGTTCAACAGGAGTTCTCATTAAAAGAGATGCTGGTTCGCCCCTGGCGTTCGACGTCAAGGACCTCGGGCGCAGCCCGGGAAGCATGCGGACACTGAAGGAACATGTACCCGCACCAGGTGATCTTGGTGTGGCGCTCATTGGTGTTCAGGAAGGCTCGGATGTCGAGCTCGACCTGAGGCTTGAGGCCGTACACGAAGGAATCCTGGTATCAGGAACCGCTGCCGTCGAAGTAACCGGCGAATGCGGCCGATGCCTGGATCCCCTTGCGTATGACCTTGAGGTCAATGTGCAAGAACTTTTCTTCTATGAAGGTGCTGAGCTTTCGGACGAAGAAGAAGATGAAGAGCAACGTCGAGTCGAGCACGATGTAATCGATCTTGAACCGGTGTTGCGGGACGCGGTTGTCACCAACCTGCCGTTCCAGCCGGTGTGCCGGGAAGACTGCCAGGGCCTTTGCTCCGAATGCGGAGCTCGCCTGGAAGACGAGCCGGGGCACCACCACGAGGTCCTGGATCCTCGCTGGGCTGCCCTAGCTGATATGGCTAAGCCTGACCGGCAAAATTGATTTGTACGTGTTTGTCTAGAGAGAAATGAGTTAGCCGTGGCTGTTCCCAAGCGGAAAATGTCTCGCTCGAATACCCGCGCCCGCCGCTCGCAGTGGAAGGCGACCGCCCCCCACCTGGTGAAGACCGTTGAGAACGGCCAGGTCACCTACAGCCTGCCGCACCAGGCAAAGGTCGTTACCGACTCTGCTGGCACCGCGCTGTTCCTTGAGTACAAGGGCCGCAAGGTCGCTGACGTCTAATCGGCCCAACAGGCTGACTGATGTCTTCAACTGAAGAGCTTCTGAAGCGTCTCGGTGTCTCTATAGACGCCGGGACGCTTCGTCTTGCGCTCACCCACCGTTCGTATGCCTACGAGAATGGCGGCATACCCACCAATGAGCGGCTCGAGTTCCTGGGGGACTCCATCCTGGGCTTCTCCGTGACGGATGCCCTGTATCGGGACAACCCGGACCTGCCTGAAGGCGAGCTCGCCAAGCGCCGGTCCGCCGTCGTCAGCACCCGTGCCCTGGCCGGCATTGGCCGCAGCCTGGGCATTGGCGAATACATCTACCTGGGGCAGGGCGAAAAGCTCACCCACGGGAAGAACAAGGCGTCTATCCTCGCGGACACCATGGAGGCCCTCATCGGCGCCACCTACGTCTCCAACGACATCGAGACCGCACGCCGGCTGGTCATGCGGCTGATCGGCCCGATGCTGAAGGATGCCGCCGTCCTGGGCGCCGGAACCGACTGGAAGACCAGCATCCAGGAACTGGCCGCCAGCCGGCAGCTCGGAAGCATCCACTACGCGGTGGACGGCGCGGGCCCGGACCACGCCCGCACCTTCACTGCCGTCCTGAACATCGGCGGCAACGCCTACGGAAAGGGCTCAGGGCACTCCAAGAAAGAGGCCGAGCAGGAAGCAGCAGCCGACGCCTGGCGGGTGCTTTCCGGGGCTGACGCCCACGGTGGCGCGGACACGTCCGCCGGCTCCGCAGCCGCGAAGTAGCGTCCGTGCCCGAACTGCCCGAGGTTGAGGTGGTGCGCCGCGGCCTGGTTCGCTGGGTCCGCGGCAGGACGATCCAACGCGTCGATGTCCTGGACCCGCGCTCCATCCGTCGCCACGCCCTCGGGGCCGGAGACTTCATCGGCAACCTCGAAGGCGCCACCGTGTCCGACGTCGTCCGCCGCGGCAAATTCCTCTGGATGCCGCTGACGGACAACGGCGCCGGGCCGGGACATGCCCAACAGCACCAGGCACCGGCCGTGGCACTGATGGCGCACCTGGGAATGAGTGGGCAGCTCCTGATGCAAAGCCCCGGCGTGCCCGACGAGAAGCACCTCAAAGTACGGCTGGAGCTCAGCCCACGTGAAGGCATGTCGGACCAGCTGCGTTTCGTTGACCAACGGATCTTCGGCGGCCTTTTTGTTACTGACCTGGTGCCCACCGAGGACGGCGGCCCCGGCGGTCTCGCCGAATCACCGCTTCCGTTGATCGCAGCGGAAGCAGCCCATATTGCCCGGGACCCGCTGGACCCCGCATTCTCCTTCGACCTCTTCTACCAGCGCCTCCGGAAACGCAAAACCGGGCTCAAACGGGCACTCCTGGACCAGGGGTTGGTGTCCGGGATCGGCAACATCTACGCCGACGAAGCCCTGTGGCGCGCAAAACTGCACTTTGCGCGGGCCACCGATACGCTCCGCCGCGGCGAGGCCCAGCGTGTCCTGGACAGTGCCCGGCAGGTGATGCTCGACGCCCTGGCGGCCGGGGGCACCAGTTTCGACTCCCTTTATGTGAACGTCAACGGAGCTTCCGGCTACTTCGACAGGTCCCTCAACGCCTACGGGCGCCAGGGCGAGCCCTGCAAACGCTGTGCCGCAGCGGGAATCCAGTCGATGATCCGCCGCGAGCAGTTCATGAACCGTTCGTCCCACACGTGCCCGGTGTGCCAGCCCCGGCCGCGGAACGGCCGCTGGTAGGTTGCCGCAACAACGGCGCAATGCCTCATGACTTCCGGGTGCCTGCCGGTGAACCTGCCTGGTAATAGTCGGCAAGCCGCGCCAGTCCCTCGTCAAGCGATACCTCCGGAGTCCAGTCCAGGAGCCTCCGGGTTTCGCGCTGGTCGAACCAGTGGGCCGTGGACAGCTGCTCGGCAAGGAAGGCCGTCATGGGCGGTTCCTCCTCCCGGCCAAACCTAAGCCAGGCCCGTTCCACCACCGACCCCGCAATCCGCGCAAGCCTCCCTGGCACCGACCACGACGGAGCCGGCACCCCGCCGGCAGCGCAGATACCGGCCAACAGTTCGCCGACAGGCCGGGGTTCCCCATTAGTGACAACAAGGGCCCTGCCATGGACGTGCCGAATCCGGTCCAATGCCGCAACGATCGCGGCCGCTGCGTTGTCAACGAACGTGGTGTCGATCAGGGCAGCGCCGGCATCGAGCAGCGGCAGCCGGCCGCGCCCGGCCCGCGCCAGCACACGCTCCACCAATTGGGTGTCTCCCGGACCCCATACGACGTGCGGGCGCACCACGGTGACACGGAAGTCCGGGGCGTCAGCGGCGAGGGCCACCAGTTCCGCCCGGGCCTTGGTGCGCGAGTAGTTGCCATGCGCGTGTTCGGGGTCCGCCGGCTCTGCGCCTTGTCCGGCGATGGCGGCTCCCGTGTTGGCCACGGACGGGGAGGACACGTACACCACATCCCGCACCACAGCTTCGCGGGCGGCGTGGAGCAGGCGCCGGGTTCCCTGGACATTGACCTCGTCAAAATCCGCCGCGCGGCCGGTGAAGGAAACCTTGGCGGCAAGGTGGACCACTGCTTCCATGCCCTGCACCGCTTCCCGGACCGCGGCATCATCGGTGAGGGAGCCGCAACGGTCCGCGGCGCCGTCGACCCCTGATGGACGCCGCTGGAAGGTGGCCACGGTGTGTCCCCGCCGGATCAGCAACGCGGCCACCTCCCGGCCCAGGACCCCGCTCGCCCCGGTGACCAGGACCTTCATGGCGTCCCCGGACGGCCGCCGGCCAGCACCTTCGACGCCCAGCGGGACAGGCGCGTCCGGTCGATTTTGGCGTTGTGGCGGATATCGGTGGGCTGGGCGGGCACCACCAGGACTGCTGCCACGGACACGCCGGCCGCGGCTGCCACCGCGCGCACCTGTCCTGCCAGTGCTGGATCCGCAGGACCGGCCTTGCGGGCGGCCGGCACGGTTTCCACCACCGCGACGACGGCCTGGGTGCCCGCCGGCCCCACCCCGACGACGGCGGCCATGCGGACGCCGTCGAGGCATTCGATGGCCTGTTCGGTACCCACCGGCGTCACCACCGCCCCCGGAGCTGTCACGATGTGCGCCAGGCGCCCTTCCACCCACAGGCGTCCGTCGGCGTCGAAGTGGCCCACGTCCCCGGTGCGGTGCCAGCCGGCCGTGCCGGCGCTCGCCTGCTGGGTGAGCCAGAGCCGGTCGTAGGAGTCCTTGACATGCGGAGCGCTGACCAAGATCTCACCGGTGACGCCGGGCTCCGTCACGGGGCCGGCGCCGGGAGCGGTGCCGTCCGCGGGAGCGGTTCCGTCCGCGGCCAGCGGGAGGACGGCAACCCGGGCGCCATGCACGGGCCTGCCGACGCACACCCCGTTGCCTGCTCCCGCCACGGTCCCGGCACCGGCGGCCTGGATTTGTTCGAGGCTGATGTCGGTGACAGGCAGGGCTTCGGTCATTCCGTACGGCGTGTGCAGCGAGGCCCGGGGCAGCAACCGCTGCACCCCGGCGAGCAGGGGTTCGGGAACCGGGGCGCCGGCGGAGAGCAGCAGTTCCATGCGGGCCAACGCCGCGGCGCCCGCGGTGGGGAGGCCGTCTTGGGTGGCCAGGACGTTGCGCAGTGCCGCGGGGGAAGCGAAGACCACCGTTGCGTCAACGGCCGCTGCCGCCTCGGCGAGGGCACGTGCCGTCAAGGTACGCGGGGCGGTGACGTCCATGGCAGGCGTCACCGAGACGGTACCCAGGGCCGGCCCCAGCAGGGCGAACGGCGCGAAGCCCGCCACCAGCCGGTCACCTGGGTGGATCCCGAAGGTTTCCGCCACGGTGTCCCGCATCGCTGCCAGCTGCCGGTGCGTATAGACAACGCCCTTGGCTGGCCCGGTGGAACCGGACGTGAACAGTACGGCTGCCGGCTGGTCCGGGTGGGGCCCATCGCTGGGGCGGTGTCCACCCCGGGCACCTGCCCGTGCCAATGCGGCGAGGGAGGTTTCCACCCCGAGGATGCGGCGCTGCGCGGCGGGCAGGTCGCGCACGCTGACAAGCCTGGCAGCCCATCCGAGGGCCCGGGCTGCGGCCAGTGCCCTGTCGATCCCGATCAGGACATCCGGAGTGGCACCCTTCACAGCACGGCTCAGCCCCTTGGTGCCGAGACCGGCGTCGGCCACCACCACCACGGCCCCCAGGCGCAGGCAGGCATAGAGGGCCACCGTCAGGTCCACCCCGGGCGGGACCATCAGGCTCACACGGCTTCCGTTGCGGACTCCTATTCCGGCGAGTCCGGCGGACACCTCGGCAACGTTGTTTTCCAGTTCTTCCCAGCTGAGCGAGCGGGCAATACTGCCGTCGGGCGCCATCTCGGAAATGGCGGTCCCGCTGCCTGCGGGCCCGGCTGCCAGTTCACCGAGGAGCGCCCAGAGCGGGCGGAAAGTGTCCTGCCCCGCGGCCACGGCGTGGCTCAGCCCGGTGCCCTTGGTCCCGGAACTGCCGGCCGCCGCGGTTCCGTCCGTCCCGGGACCGCTGGCGGAGGCGTTCGCCGTGAGCCAGCCGAAAACGGCCGGTGCGATGTTCCGGTCTTCCGCGAGCAGGTGTCCGGCGCCCTCGTAGCGGTGCACCTTGGCCGCCGGGATGCGCTGGATGAGGTCCTTGAGGTACCGGTCGGAGAAGATCGGGTCCCGCGGGCCCCAAAGCATCAGGGCGGGGACCTTCAGTCCGCGCAGCCCTTCGGCCACACGGGTCAGCTCTGGGTGGCTGGGATGGGATGCGTCCACGGGGATATCGGCCACAAAGTTTCCCACGCCCTCGCGGCGGGAAGCCCCGCGGTAGGGGGCCATGTAGGCGGCCCGGATGTCCGGCGGCAGCGGCGGGCTGGCGAGCGAGTGCGTCACCCGCAGGAAAGCGTCCGACGTCGTGGTTCCCCACTTGTGCACGGCCGGGTGCAGCGCCAGGCGCAGCGCCGGCGGGATCCGGGAACTGCCGGGTTGGTGGACGGCAGTGTTGGTGAGCACCACACCGGCGAGCTGGTGCTGATGGGCCAGGGCCCAGCCGAGGCTGATGACGCCGCCCCAGTCGTGGCCCGCGGTAACCACCGGACCGTCCAGGCCCAGCGCGTCGGTGAGGTCGCCGAGGTCGCTGATCCTGTCGGCGAGGCGGCGGAACACGCCGGTGCGTTCGGAGAAGCCCATATCCAGTTGGTCCACCGCCACCACGCGCCATGGATGCGCCGGAGCGGTTCCCGCGGCAACGAAACTCCGCCAGAGGTAGGACCAGGTGGGGTTGCCGTGGACGCACAGCAGGGTTCCGGCCGGGGCAAGGCCCAGCCGCTCCAGCTGCGGGCCGTTATCGAGCACATGCCAGCGGTGCACCGTGCCTGCCGGGTCCGCGGCCGCGGTGGACGGAACATCGATCCGGCGCGACCACTCGGCGTCCACGCCCGGCCAGGCCGCGATCACCAAACGATTTCCAGCATTGCGGTGTTCAGGCCGGAACCGACGCCCATGCACAGGACCCTGTCACCGCTTCCCAGCGTCTGCGTCTCTGCGGCCAGCGTCATCGGCAACGACGCGGGGCCCACGTTGCCCCAGTGCGGGAAGGTGATGGGTACCTTCTCCGGATCAAGGTCGATCGCGTTGATGATCGCCTGGGTGTAGGCGTTGCTCACCTGGTGCGTGACGTAGCGGTCCATCTCCGCCCAGTCCCACTCCGGCTGTGCCTCGTGCCAGGCATCGACCACCAGCTGCAGGCCGCCGTCGAGCAGCCCCTTGGTGTCGGTGGCCATACCGTCGATGCCGCCCACGCAGAGTTCGTGGTGCTCCGTGCCGGCCCGCATCACGCCGCCCACAATCCGGTGGGCGCCCGGATGCTGGTCCGCTGGACCCAGGACGGCGGCGGCAGCCCCGGAGCCGAGCGTCAGCGTGGCGAACTCCCGGTTAAAGTCGTCACGCGTCGTTTCGGGGCGCTGCAGCCGGGCAAGTGTGGCCTCCTGGGTCAGCTGGGCATCCTCGCCATTGACGATCACCGCGTACCGGATCTGCCCGGAATCGATCATGTTGGCGGCCAGGGTCAGGGCGTTCACGAACCCCAGGCAGGCATTGGCGAGGTCGAAATTCATGGCCGACGACGGCAGGCTGAGTCCGTGATGGATCTTCACCGCAACCGAGGGTTCCAGGTTGCGCCGCGTCACCGACGTGTTGATCAGCAGGCCCACCTCCGACGCTTCGATGCCCGCCTCGGCCAAGGCCTTGGCGCCGGCCTCGATGGCAGCATCATCGAACGAGGTTCCCGCAGCCCACCAGCGGCGGTGCGTGATACCGGCCACGCGCTCGAGCAGCCGCGGCGGAAACTTCAGCCGCTGCAGGGTGGAGGCCAGCCTGCGGTCGAAATCCGTGGAACTGACGATCCGCGGAGCCTCGACGCTGCTCACGGAAAGCAGTGCGGTATTGCTGTGCCGGAAGGTTGCATTACCTGCCAATTCAAGCCCCTCTTCGTTTTGTCCTGCAGCCACGCGGTGACTGTACCCACATCGGTGCAGGCCCAAGAGCTTAACTATGCCTTTGCAACGCCCGATCACGCATATTGGCCGGGGCGCCGGCCCCGGCCGCGGAGTGCTGGACGGGAAATGTCGCTCCTGCGCAGTAGATTATAGGGAGCCGGTTCCAGCATCGTTCCCTACCCCCGCCAGGAGACCAGGAAAGCCTTGCACCTCAAAAGCCTCACCGTCCGGGGGTTCAAGTCCTTTGCGTCGGCCACCACCTTCGACTTCGAACCCGGCGTCACCGCCGTCGTGGGCCCCAACGGCTCCGGCAAGTCCAACGTGGTTGACGCCCTGGCCTGGGTGATGGGCGAGCAAGGCGCCAAGACCCTTCGCGGCGGCAAGATGGAGGACGTCATCTTCGCCGGGACGTCCGGCCGGCCGCCGCTGGGACGCGCCCATGTGTCGCTGACCATCGACAACACCGACGGCGCCCTGCCCATCGAGTACAGCGAAGTGACTATCTCACGGACCCTGTTCCGGACTGGCGGATCCGAGTACGCCATCAACGGTGCTGGTTGCCGGCTGCTGGACATCCAGGAGTTGTTGTCCGATTCCGGGCTGGGCCGGGAAATGCACGTCATTGTGGGCCAAGGGCAGCTGGACCGGGTCCTGCACGCGACCCCGGAGGACCGGCGCGGATTTATCGAGGAGGCCGCCGGCATCCTCAAGCACCGGCGGCGCAAGGAGCGGACGGTCCGCAAACTGGAGGCGATGCAGGCCAACCTCCAGCGGCTGACCGACCTCACGGGGGAGATCCGGCGCCAGCTCACGCCCGTGGGCAAGCAGGCGGAAGTGGCCCGCCGCGCCCAGCGCGTCCAGTTCGACGTCCGGGACGCCCGGGCACGCCTCCTGGCCGATGACCTTGTCCAGCTCCAGCAGGCCCTGGAACAGGATGTGGCCGACGAAGCCGCGCTCAAAGCCCGGCGGACCGCCGTCGAACAGGACCTTGAAGCCGGACGCAGGCGGCAGGCCGCGCTGGAACAGCTGGCCGCGGAGGCCACTCCACGGCTCAACGCTGCACGCGATACCTGGTACCGGCTGTCCACCGCCAGGGAACGGCTTCGTTCCCTGGGCACCTTGGCCACCGAACGAAGCCGCTTGCTGGGCTCCGACGACGCCCCGGCCCCTGCCGGGCGGGACCCGGAACAACTGGAACGCCAAGCCCTACGGGTGCGGCAGGAGTTGGCCGAACTCGATGCGGACATTGTGCGCCGGCGCGCTGTCCTGGGCGCTGCAAGCGCCGCGAAGGCGGAGGCCGAGCAGGCAGCGCGCGCCGAAGACCAGCGGCTCACCGCCCAGTTGAGGGCGGCCGCTGACCGGCGGGAAGGCCTGGCCCGCCTCGCCGGGCAGGTCGCGGCGGCACGGTCCCGGGTGGAGTCGGCCCAGGCGGAGCTGGGACGGCTCCGCGAATCCCTTGCCGCGGGCACCGAACGGCGTGCCAAGGCACAATCCGAATTCACGGCCTTGGAAAACCAGGTGGCGGGAGTGGAGGAGGGGGAAGAGTCCCTCGACGCCGAGTACGAGGCCGCCAGTGACGTGCTCGATGCGGTGCTGGGCGACATCGCCGGCCTCAAGAATGCCGTCAACGAAGGAATCCGCAAACGCGATGCCCTCGCCGCGCGCCTGGAAGCCCTGAAACTCGGCCTTGACCGCAAGGACGGCGCCCGGCATGCGCTGGAGGCCGGTCTGCCCGGCATACGTGGCAGCCTCCCGGCCGCCCTCAACGTGCAGGCCGGTTTCGAGGCCGCCATCGCTGCTGCACTGGGGCAGGCATCGGACGCCGTCCTCGTCCAGGACGCCGACACGGCGGCCGCGGTCCTGCAGGTCCTCAAAGACGACGACGGCGGCCGGGCGGCCCTCCTCCTCGCGTCCGCTGCCGTGGACCAGCCCCGGGACGCCCTGGACACGGAGCTTCCAGGCGAAGCCCGGTGGGCTGCCGGACTGGTGGACGGTCCGGCGATTGAGGTGGCACTGGTCAGGCACCTGCTGTCCGGATTCGTCGTCGTACCCGGCATTGGTGCCGCGGCAGCGCTCGTGGCCTCGCAGCCCGGCGTCACGGCTGTCACCCGGGAGGGGGACGTGTTTACCGCCGTCTCGGCGACCGGCGGTTCAGCCAAGGCACCGTCCCTCCTGGAGGTGCAGGCAGCCGTGGACGACGCCGGGCGTGAACTCTCGGCGGTTACGGCGGACCTGGAGCGGAACAGGTTCGCCCTGGCCGCCGCCGAGGCCAGGCGCACCGGGGCACAGGAGGCCGCGGACGCTGCCCTGGACCGGCTGCATGAATCCGATGCCCGGCTCGCCGCCGTCGCCGAACGCCTGGGGCACCTCAACTCCGTCCTGCGCAGCGCCGTCGGCGAAAGCGAACGGCTGGCGGCCTCCCTGGCCCGCGCAGAAGAGAACGTGGCCGCCGAGGAAGAAGCGCTCGCAGCCATCACCGCCCGGCTCGCAGCCGCCCAGGAAGCCCCCGTCGAGCAGGAACCCTCCACCGAACAGCGGGACGAGCTGGCGGGAGCCGCGTCTGCCGCCCGCGCCGCCGAGGTGGAAGCACGGTTGTCCCTGCGCAGCGCCGAGGAGCAGCTGGCAGCCACCGGCAACCGGGCAGCCTCACTGGAACGCGCGGCTGCCACGGAGCGCCGGGCGCGGGAGGAAGCGGCCGAACGCGCGCGCCGCCGCCGTATCCAGGCCCGGCGCGCCGCTGCCGTTTCCGCGGGGGTGGACATGGCGCTTTGCTATGTTGACGTCTCCGTCGAGCTCGCCCGGCACGAACGCGACCTCGCAGAGGAGAACCGGGAGTTGCGGGACCGCGGACTCCGGGACATCCGGGAGTCGAACGACGCCCTGGCCCGCGAACTGGCGGACCTCACTGACAATGTGCACCGTGACGAACTCGCCCGCGCCCAGCAGCGGGCCAGGATCGAGGCGGTGGAAACCCGTTCCGTGGACGAACTTGGCATCACGCCGGAGGCCTTGGTCGCGGAGTTTGGGCCGCACGTCCCGGTGCCGGTCCCGGCCGAAGAGTCCGGCGACAAATGGGCTGCCCTGCGTGCTCCTGTCGATGCCGGCGGCGAGGAAATCCGGGAAGGCAAACCCTACGTGCGGCAGGAACAGGAGAAACGGCTGCGGAAGGCCGAACGGGACCTCGCCAGCCTGGGCAAGGTGAACCCCCTGGCGCTGGAGGAATTCGCGGCGCTGGAGGAACGGCACCAGTTCCTCAGCACGCAGCTGGAAGACCTGAAAGCGTCGCGCCGGGACCTGCTGGACATCATCAAAGAGGTGGATGACCGGGTCCAGCGTGTGTTCGCGGAAGCCTTCGAGGACACCCAGGCCCAGTTCGTCAGGGTCTTTGAGCGGCTGTTCCCGGGCGGCGAGGGGCGCCTGGTCCTCACCGATCCCGCCGACATGCTGACCACCGGCATTGACGTGGAGGCCCGCCCCGCCGGCAAGAAGATCAAACGGCTCTCCCTGCTCTCCGGCGGCGAACGCTCCCTCACCGCTGTGGCCCTGCTGGTGGCCATCTTCAAGGCCCGGCCGTCCCCGTTCTACGTCATGGACGAAGTGGAGGCGGCACTGGACGACACCAACCTGGGCCGCCTGATCACCATTTTCGAGGAGCTCCGGGAGTCCAGCCAGCTGATCGTCATCACCCACCAAAAGCGGACCATGGAGGTGGCGGACGCGCTCTACGGCGTCACCATGCGGGGCGACGGCGTCTCCACAGTGATCAGCCAGCGCCTCGGCGCCGAGGTATAGCAGCTCCAAGGCCGCGGTATCGGGGCAGGTCAGGCGCCCTGCCGGCGCCCGGACCGGGCAGACCCCGTATGAGAAGCTAGGGGAGTGAATGACATCCTTCCCATTGTCCTGTCCATCCTTGCTGCCGTGGTGGTCATCGGCGCGCTGATCCCGGTCCTGATCAAGACGCGGAGGAACATCACCCGCTACCCGGACACCCGGGACGCGAACGATCCCGAGGTCCGCTCCGGAGGCGGCACGGCAGTCGATGACAGCACCGGAACCATCGAACGCGGGACCCCCGGCGGTGCCGGCCCCGACGTTGTCGACACCACCACCGTCCCGGATGATGCCGCCGGACTCGAAACCATCCCGGTCGAAACCCCGCTGCCGGTCGCAGGGCGCCTCACCCGGCTGCGGGAGCGGCTGGTCCGCTCCAACAACATCATGGGCAAGGGCCTGCTGGCCCTGCTGTCCAGCGACCGGATCGACGAAAGCGTCTGGGACGAGGTGGAGGAAACTCTCCTGCTCGCCGACCTGGGCACCGAACCCACCATGCAGCTGGTGGATGCACTCCGCGAGCGGGTCAAGGTCCTTGGCACCCGCACCCCCGACCATGTCAAGGCCATGCTTCGCGAAGAACTGATCAAACTGGTCGATCCCACCATGGACCGCAGCCTGAACGTGGAGCGGCATGCGGACAAGCCCGCCGTCATGATGGTGGTGGGCGTCAACGGCGTCGGAAAGACCACCACCGTGGGCAAGCTCGCCCGGGTCCTGGTGGCCGAGGACAAGGACGTCCTGCTCGGGGCAGCGGACACCTTCCGGGCCGCCGCCGCCGAACAGCTGGCAACCTGGGGCCAGCGGGTGGGCGTTCCCACCGTGAAGTCCGATATTGACGGCGCGGATCCTGCGTCGGTCGCCTACGAAGCGGTGAAGGCAGGCATCGAGCAGGAAGTCGACGTCGTCATGATCGATACCGCCGGCCGCCTGCAGAACAAAGTGGGCCTGATGGACGAACTGGGCAAGGTCAAGCGCGTGGTGGAGAAGCTGGCCGAGGTGGACGAGGTCCTGCTGGTGCTGGACGCCACCACCGGCCAGAACGGCCTGAACCAGGCGAGGGTCTTCGCCGAGGTGGTCAACATCACCGGCATCGTGCTGACCAAACTGGATGGAACCGCCAAGGGCGGCATCGTCGTCGCCATCCAGAGGGCACTGGGCGTGCCCGTCAAACTCGTGGGCCTGGGGGAAGGCGCCGACGACCTCGCCCCGTTCGATACCGAAAGCTTCGTTGACGCGCTGCTGAACTAGCCACGCCAGCCCGACTAGCTCGCATAAGTTGTCGTTTTGAGCCCTCAAAACGACGATAAGTGCGAGCTAGTTGGGTTTAACCCGGAGTGTTTCGCGGGTGGGCAGCCAGCCGCCGGCCGCCAGCAGCATCATGGCGCCGGTGACTGCGAACGCCCAGCCGAACCCCAGGCCGTCCGCCATCAGGCCGGCCGCGACCGGTCCCACGATCGCCCCGACGTCGGACGTCATCTGGTACGCGGCCAGCACCTTGCCGCCGGAGCGCCCGTTGCCGATCACGTCCGCCACGGCGGCCTGCTGCGCAGGACCGAAAAGACCTGATCCGACGCCGGCCAGCGTCGACGCCGCGAGGAACCAGGGCAGATCGTGGGTGATGCCGATCGACGCGGTTGACAGGCCGGCCACCACCAGCCCGGAGATCATCATGGGCTTGCGTCCCAGGGAATCCGCGAGCCGGCCCGAGAAGGAGAGGGCGGCAGCGTTCCCGGCGGCGAACACAGCCAGTGCCAGGCCTGCCGCCTGCGGCCCCGCCCCAAAGGCGGCCGCAGCGAACAGCGGGACCGTTGCCATCCGGACGCCGAAGGTGGCCCAACCGTTGGCGAAGCTGGACAGGAGCGCCGACCGGTAGGTTCCGATTGCCAGGGCATCGCCGAAGCGCATATCCGGTGCGCGCTCCCGGGCCTCGCCGGTGCCACGGCGCTGATGGCTCAACTGGGTCTGTACCACGAACGCTGCCACGAGCAGTGCCCCGGCGTAGGCCAGGAACGGGACCCGCAGGCCCAGCCCGGCCAGCAGTCCGCCCACGATGGGGCCGCAGACGTTCCCGATCAGGAACGCCGACGCGTAGGCGCCGGACACCCTCCCCCTGCTTTTCGGGGGCGCCAGCCGGACCACCAGGGCCATCGAGGCAACGGTGAACATCACCGAGCCGGCGCCACCCAGGCCGCGGAAGAGCAGGAGCTGCCAGTAGTCTTGGGCGAACGCGCATGCCGCCGTGGACAGCGCCACGATCAACAGACCCGCAACGTAGATGGGGCGTTCGCCACGTTTGCCGATCAGCGCACCCCCGGCCGGCGCGAAAGCAAGGCGCATGAACGCGAAGATCGCCACGATGACCGCGGCCTCGGTGTTTCCCACCCCAAAGGTTGTTGCGAATTGCGGCAATACGGGGGCAACAAGTCCGAATCCAAGGGCGATGAGGAACGCTGCGGCCAGCATCACCTTGATATCCCGCGGAAGCTTCTCCCGTTGCGGCCTCAGACGGGCCAAAATCCTTGCGGTGGCGCCGTTTACCGGGGGTGGTGCCGTCATGGTGCTGAAGTCCTTGCTGGAAAGGGAGCCGGGTGGCTGCGCGAGTGCGGAAACATAACCGTAACAAGGCGGATATGCACCATTTACTTCCTAGAGGTTGTTGTAACAGGCCCGCAATGTAAATCCTCCGCGGCCGAAACACGCCAACGACACACTCGTTACAGGACGCAATAAGGCGTTGGCAGGCGGACAAGTCCGCACCAAAAGCAAGAGAGGACGTAGGCCATGGAACTCACCGCAGGTCTCGTTTGGCTCCTGGTTGCGGCAGCACTCGTGCTGTTCATGACCCCGGGCCTGGCATTCTTTTATGGCGGCATGACGCGCGCCAAGTCGGCACTGAACATGATGATGATGAGCTTCGTCGCCATCGGAACGGTCGGCATCACGTGGGTGCTGTGGGGCGCCTCGATGTCCACGAGCAACGAGGACAACTTCTTCCAGATCTTCGCCAACCCGTTCAGCCACTTCGGCCTGCACAACTTCACGGATCCGGCGGACCTGCTGAAGGTGGGCTACGCCGCAACCTTCGCGATCATCACCGTGGCGCTGATCTCCGGTGCCGTCGCGGACCGCGCAAAGTTCTCGGCCTGGGTGATCTTCACGCCGATCTGGGCCACGCTGGTCTACGCGCCGCTGGCCTTCATGGTGTGGGGTGGCGGCCTGTTCTCCAAGGACGGCTGGTTCGGCCAGACCTTCGCTCCGGTCATCGACTTCGCCGGAGGGACCGTGGTGCACATCAACGCCGGTGTCGCCGGCCTGGTGCTGGTCCTGATCATTGGTAACCGGAAGGGCTTCGGCAAGGACCCGAACCACCGCCCGCACAACATCCCGTTCGTCATGCTCGGCGCAGCCATCCTGTGGTTCGGCTGGTTCGGCTTCAACGCCGGCGCCGCCGCCACCGTGGAGCAGGCCGGCCTGATCTGGATCAACACCCTGGCAGCCCCGGCCGCCGCGATGCTGGGCTGGCTCGCCGTGGAACGCATCCGGGACGGACACCCCACTTCGCTGGGCGCCGCTTCAGGCGTGGTGGCAGGCCTGGTCGCCATTACCCCGGCCTGCGCCAACGTCTCACCGCTCGGTGCGATTGCCCTGGGCGTCGTCGCCGGTATCGCCTCGGCCCTGGCCGTCGGCCTGAAGTTCAAGCTCGGCTATGACGACTCCCTGGATGTTGTGGGCGTCCACCTCGTCGCCGGTGTCATCGGCACCGTCGCCATCGGCTTCCTCGCCACCCCCGACCAGGGAGCTGCCGGCCTGTTCTACGGCGGCGGCTCAACCCAGCTGGTGGCCCAGGTCCTGGCAGCGCTGTTCTCCATCGCCTTCACCGCTGTGATGACCCTGATCATCGCCTACCCCATCCACAAGACCATGGGCTTCCGCATCTCCGAGCACCAGGAAATCACCGGCGCAGACCTTAGCCTGCACGCCGAGACTGCCTACGAGTTCGGCGTCGGCGGCCACGGTGGCAGCTTCCAGCCGCTGCACGACATGGTGACCGGCAAGAGCCAGGCGGAAAACCGGGAATCTGCAACCGGAACACAGCAGGCACAGCCGGCAACAGGCAAGGAAAGCGTGGGGGCATGAAACTGATCACTGCAATCGTCAGGCCGGAAAAGCTCGAGGCCATCCGGGAAGGACTGGAAGCCTACGGCGTGCAGGGACTGACCGTCAGCGCAGCCAGCGGCTACGGACGCCAGCGCGGCTACACCGAGGTGTACCGCGGTGCCGAATACAATGTGGATCTGCTTCCCAAGATCCGCGTTGAAGTCCTGGCTACCGACGAACAGTCAGACGACATCCTGGACGTGATCATCGCCAGCTCCAACACCGGCCGGGCCGGAGACGGCAAGGTCTGGACCATCGACGTCCATGAAGCAGTGCGGGTCCGGACCGGTGAACGCGGAGTAGCCGCCATCTAGGCGGAATACACCGTTCCTGCGGTCAGGAAAACTGGCCAGGAACACCTGAACGCATCAACACAGCGGGCGGGAACCGAAAGGTTCCCGCCCGCTGTGTTTCGTCCCGTGCCTCGTGCCGTTCCGTGATCAGTCCCCGCCGCCTGCTCCCGTTTCCCGATTGGTGGGCCAGGACGCCGGGCCGGCCGAACCGGCGTCGTACTCCTCCAACGGGACTTCGTCCTTCGCCCACGCCGTGAGCACCGGCTCCACGATCCGCCAGCAGTCCTCCGCGGTATCGCCGCGGACGGACAGCAACGGGTCTCCGGTCAGGACGCCCTCCAGCACCTCCCCGTACGGCAACAGGTCGGAGGCACTCAACTCCGCCTCCAAGGTGACCCGGCCCAGGCTGAAAATGTTCCCCGGGCCGTTGACGTCGACGTCGAACTCCAACGTGTCCGGGCCAAAGCCGATCCGCAGCTGGTTGGGGGAGTCCACCCCCGTGAAGCCCAGGGGCAGGTGGGGCACGGGAAGGAAGGTGACTACCGCTTCCTTGCGCTTGTCGCCCAGTGCCTTCCCTGAACGCAGGATGAACGGCACTCCCCGCCAGCGCCAGTTGTCGATATCCACCTGGATCTCTGCAAGGGTTTCCGTTCCGCGGCCGGCATCCACCCCCTCCTCCTTGGCGTAGTCGGGGACGGACTTCCCTGCAATCGAGCCCGCCGTGTAGCGGGCCCTGCGGGTTGTGCCGGTGAACGGTGGACGGACGCTGCTGGCCCGAAGCACGCTGGATACCGCGTCGCGGAGGTCGCGCTCGCCGATAGTGGCCGGAGGTTCGATGGCCATGAGGGCCATGACCTCCAGCAGGTGGCTCTGGATCATGTCGCGGAGTGCGCCGGCACCGTCGTAGTAGCGGGCGCGGCCCTCAAGGGCCAGGTCCTCGTCGAAGAAGATCTCCACCTTCTCCACGTGCTGCCGGTTCCAGACCGGCTCCAGGAAGTTGTTGGCAAACCGCAGGCCCAGGATGTTGAGCACTGTCGCCTTGCCCAGGAAGTGGTCCACGCGGTGGATGTGGTCTTCCGGAACCAGGCGCGCGAGCGTACGGTTCAAGGAGCGCGCCGACTCTTCGCTGGAGCCGAACGGCTTCTCCATGACCAACCGGGTGCCCTCCGGAACCTCCTGCGGCTGGAGTATCTCGCAGGCCTTCTGGCTGATGTGGGGCGGAAGCGCAAAATAGACGGCCACAGGGCCCTTGAGCCCTGCCAGCAGGGACGCAAGGGCACCCTTGGCCGTGACATCCACCTGGTGGTACGCCGTTTCCTTCTGCAGCGACTCGAGTGCTTCCTTCCCCCGGCCGTCCGCCGCGCCCGCTGCGGTGGCGAACGAGGACCGGACCCGCTCCTGCCACTGTTCCGCGGTCCACGGATCCGATCCGGCACCCACCAGCCGGAGTCCTTCGGCCCTGCCCGCCGCCGCCAGCCGGGCAAGGCCGGGAAGGAGGAGCCGGCCGGTGAGGTCGCCCGAGGCGCCGAGGATGAGCAAGGTCTGCACAGATGTTTGGCTCGTCATTTTGCCAGCATGCCACCTGACGCGGCTGACTTGATACCCTAGGTAGTCGAGTCCCGATCATCTCTTGAAAGAAGTTCACGGCGCGTGTTCAATTCACTCTCTGACCGGTTGACAGCAACCTTCAAAAATCTCCGCGGCAAGGGCCGCCTCACCGAGGCCGATGTCGATGCCACCGTCCGCGAGATCCGCCGTGCCCTGCTGGACGCAGATGTCGCCGTTCCGGTGGTCCGCGAATTCACCGGGAAGGTCCGTGAACGTGCGCTCGGCGCCGAGGTCTCGGCTGCGCTGAATCCCAGCCAGCAGATCGTCAAGATCGTCAACGAGGAACTCGTGGAGATCCTGGGCGGCGAAACCCGCAGGATCCGGCTGGCCAAAAACGGCCCCACCATCATCATGCTGGCCGGCCTCCAGGGTGCAGGCAAGACCACCTTGGCCGGCAAGCTGTCCAAGTGGCTCAAGGCCCAGGGCCACAGCCCCATGCTGGTGGCTTGCGACCTCCAGCGCCCCAACGCCGTCACCCAGCTCCAGGTGGTGGGCCAGCGCGCCAACGTCCCCGTCTTTGCCCCGCACCCCGGCGCCACGTCCACCGAGCTGGACCACCCTGCCGGTGACCCGGTCGCGGTCGCCCGTGCCGGCGTGGAAGAAGCCAAGCGCACCCTGCACGACGTCGTGATCGTGGACACTGCAGGCCGCCTGGGCGTCGACGCGGACATGATGGAGCAGGCCCGCCAGATCCGCCGCGCCATCGTCCCCAACGAAGTCCTCTTCGTGATCGACTCCATGATCGGCCAGGACGCGGTCAATACTGCCCTCGCCTTCGATGATGGCGTCAACTTCACCGGCATCGTACTGTCCAAGCTCGACGGCGACGCACGTGGCGGTGCCGCGCTGTCGGTCGCCTCGGTGACCGGCAAGCCGGTCATGTTCGCCTCCACCGGCGAGGGCCTGGACGATTTCGAACTCTTCCACCCGGATCGGATGGCCTCCCGCATCCTGGACATGGGCGACATCCTCACCCTGATCGAGCAGGCCGAAAAGTCCTGGGACAAGGACGAAGCAGCCCGGATGGCGAAGAAGTTCGCCGACCAGGAGGACTTCACCCTCGAGGACTTCCTCGCCCAGATGCAGCAGATCCGCAACATGGGCTCCATGAAGAAGATGCTCATGATGATGCCGGGCGCGCAGAACATCCGGCAGCAGCTGGAGCAGTTCGACGAGCGCGAAATCGACCGCGTCGAGGCCATTGTCAGGTCCATGACGCCGCACGAGCGCCTCGCCCCGAAAATCATCAACGGATCCCGCCGCGCTCGCATCGCCCGCGGCTCCGGCGTCCACGTCTCCGAGGTCAACGGCCTGCTGGAACGCTTCGCGCAGGCCCAGAAGATGATGAAGAAGATGGCCCAGGGCGGCATGCCGGGAATGCCCGGGATGCCGGGTATGCCCGGTGCCGGCGGGGGTGCGCGGAAGAACGCCAAGAACGCGCCGAAGAAGAAGGCGAAGTCCGGCAACCCGGCCAAGGCTGCGCAGGAACGCAAGGATGCCGAGGCCCGGCGCGCCAATGCAGGCAAGGCCCTGCCCACCGGTGCCGCGTTCGGCCAGCCGGGCGGCGACTTCGATCCCTCGCAGTTGAACCTCCCCAAGGGCTTCGACAAGTTCCTGGGCAAGTAGCAGTTCGCCACGGATGTCGGTGCCGTGGAATAGGGTTGGGTCATGTTCAAGCAGCGGGTAGTTTTCGTGCACGGCGCCGGTGCTTTCGGCGCCGCCGCGTGGCCCCGGCAGCACGGCATGGCGCTGTCCTTCGACGCCCTGTTCCTTCGCCGGCAGGGCTATGACGCCGTCGCGGAACCGGTGGAATCATCATTTGCCGAGGACACTGCCATCGTGCTGCAGTCCCTGGCTGACGATGGCCGCGGCGCCGCCGGCGGACATGTGGTGGCACACTCCCAGGGAGCCATCCCCGCCATGATGGCCGCCGTCGAACGCCCCGACCTCGTCTATTCGTTGACCCTGGTGGAACCGGCGTGCCTCTCGCTGACCGCGGAGCTGCCGGCAACCGCGGCACACATCAGCCTGATGAAGCCCCTCCTCGAGGTCCGACACAAGCTCAGTGACGAGGACTTCCAACGGGAGTTCGTCCGGCGGGTCTATGCCACGGACCTCCAGCAGCCCGCCACCACGGAGGAGAAACGGTCCGCACGCCGGCTGCGGCTCCAAGTCCCGTCGTGGGAAGCTCCCCTGCACATTGTTCCCGGCGTCCCCACCCTGGTCCTGACCGGGGGGTGGGAGCCGCTGTACGAGGAAATTGCCGGTTACCTGCGGGAGACCGGTGCCCTGCACCGCGTGGCTGCGGGCGGGCACCGGCCCCACGACTCGGTGGAAGGCGACCGGACCATCCGGCAGTTCATCAGCGGGGTCAGCCGCAGCGAGCCGGCCCGGGCCTCCTAGTTGCCGGCAGGCATCTGCAGTTCCGGCAGGTAGACCTTGCCGCCGGCGGCCAGGAACTCCTGGCTCTTTGCCCGCATCCCCGACGCCGCCGCCGTGAGTGCCGCTTGCGCCTCAGCCGAGCCATATTCATTCCGGATATCCTGGCTGATCCGCATCGAGCAGAACTTGGGCCCGCACATGGAGCAGAAGTGCGCTGTCTTGGCGGGTTCGGCCGGCAATGTCTCGTCGTGGAATGATTCCGCCGTCACCGGGTCCAGCGAGAGCGCGAACTGGTCGCGCCAGCGGAATTCGAACCGTGCCTTGGACAGAGCATCGTCGCGCTCGTGCGCCCCCGGGTGGCCCTTGGCCAGGTCCGCTGCGTGGGCCGCGATCTTGTACGTGATGACGCCGGTCTTTACGTCGTCTTTGTTGGGCAGGCCCAGGTGTTCCTTGGGCGTGACGTAGCAGAGCATGGCGGTGCCGTACCGGGCGATTTCGGTGGCCCCGATTGCCGAGGTGATGTGGTCGTAGCCGGGCGCGACATCGGTCACCAGCGGGCCGAGGGTGTAGAACGGCGCACCCTTGCACAGCTCCTGCTGCCGCTCCACATTTTCGCGGACCAGGTGGAACGGCACGTGGCCGGGGCCTTCCACCATCACCTGGACGTCGTACTCCCAAGCGCGCTGCGTCAGTTCGGCCAGCGTGTCCAGCTCGGCGAACTGCGCTGCGTCGTTGGCGTCCGCCGTGGAACCGGGCCGCAACCCGTCACCCAGGGAGAATGCGACGTCGTACTTGGCGAAGATTTCGCAGAGTTCGTCGAAGTGCGTGTACAGGAAGTTCTCCTGGTGGTGGGCCAGGCACCAGCCGGCCATGATCGATCCACCGCGCGAGACGATGCCCGTCACCCGGTTGGCCGTAAGCGGGACGTAGCGCAGCAGGACACCGGCGTGGATGGTCATGTAGTCCACGCCCTGCTCGCACTGCTCAATGACCGTGTCCCGGAAGATTTCCCAGGTCAGCGCGTTGGCCTCGCCGTTGACCTTTTCCAGTGCCTGGTAGATCGGCACGGTTCCGATCGGGACGGGAGAGTTGCGGATGATCCATTCCCTGGTGGTGTGGATGTCGTCCCCCGTGGACAGGTCCATCACCGTGTCCGCGCCCCACTGGGTAGCCCACTGGAGCTTGTCCACTTCTTCGGCGATGGAGCTCGTCACGGCGGAATTGCCGATGTTGGCGTTGATCTTCACCAGGAAGGCCTTGCCGATGATCATCGGCTCGGACTCGGGGTGGTTGATGTTGTTCGGGATGATGGCGCGCCCGGCGGCCACCTCGCTCCTGACCAGTTCCACGTCGCAGTTCTCCCGCAGCGCCACGAAGCGCATTTCCTGCGTGATGATGCCCTGCCGGGCGTAGTGCATTTGGGTTACTGTCCGGCCGTCGACGGCGCGGCGGGGCACCGGCCGGGCGCCCTTCCACTCCGCGGAGGCTGCTCCGCGGCGCACGGCCGAGCGGCCGTCGTCGAGCAGGTTGCGTTCCCTGCCGGTGTAGGCCTCGGTGTCCCCGCGCGCCACAATCCATTCGGCGCGGAAGGGCTGCAGCCCGCGCACGGGGTCGCTGCCGGGGCCCGCAGTCCGGTAGGTCCGGAAGGGGGGATTCGGCGTGCCGTTCGGCGATGGCTCAAGGGCGATTTCCGTCACCGGTACCCGGATCCCGGAACTGGCATCGTCGATCCATGCCAGGGAATGCGATGCCAGGGACTGCGTCACCGGCGGTGTGGATCCGGTGTCGGGACCGCTGGCCGAATCGGAACCGGACGGCAGCAGGGCAGGGTTCAACTGGGTGTTTTGCGTACTCAAGGGAATACTCACTTCCTTCGCCGGCATTACCCGGACAGGTTCAACGGTCGCAGGCTGCGTCAGCCCGATCTCAGCCCCTGCAAGGGCACCCGTGTGGTCAGCAACGAAGCTACCACAGCCCTCCGGAAGCCCGATGTAACAATCGATGATGCTAGCCTGACCGGGCAACGAAAGGATGCCCGGATGGCAGGAATCATTCACTTTCGCGGACCTGTCCTGGCTGCGCCGGAGCAGGTGCGGCACGGACTCTGGTCCGTGGACGGCACGCTCACTTTCCGCCGGCCCGCACCGCCACCTGACCGGGTACTTGACGGCTGGGTGTTGCCGGGCTTCGTGGACGCCCACTGCCACATCGGGCTGGGGCCGGCCGGTCCGGTGGAGGCCGCCGTGGCGGAGGCACAGGCGCTGGCGGACCTCAACGCCGGAACCCTGCTGGTCCGTGATGCCGGTTCGCCGGCCGATACTCGCTGGATGCAGGGCGGCAAGGAATTCCCGGTACTGATCCGCGCGGGCCGGCACATCGCCCGGACCCGGCGCTACCTTCGCGGCTTCGCCCACGAAGTCGAACCCGAGAGCCTCGTCGAGGCCGTGCGCAAGCAGGCCCGGGACGGTGACGGCTGGGTCAAACTGGTGGGGGACTGGATCGACCGGCGCGCCGGTGACCTGGCGCCCTCTTTTCCCGCCGCCGTCGTCCGCGACGCCGTCCGTGCCGCGCATGACGAAGGTGCGCGGGTGACGGCCCACTGCTTCGCCGAGGACACCCTGGACCAGATGCTCGACGCCGGCATCGACTGCATCGAGCACGCCACCGGGCTGCTGCCCCGCCACTTGCCCCGGTTCGCCGAGCAAGGCGTGCCGATCGTGCCCACCCTCATCAATATCGCCACGTTCCCGGACATTGCCGCCCAAGCGGAGCCCAAGTTTCCACGGTACGCGGCCCACATGAGGTCCCTCTGGGAGCGGAGGCTGGAGCGCGTAGCGCAGGCTTACGCCGCCGGCGTACGCATTTTCGCCGGAACGGACGCCGGCAGCGTCATCCGCCACGGCCGCATCGCGGACGAAATTCTCGCCCTGCACGGTGCGGGCCTGCCGATGGCTGCAGCACTGGATGCAGCGTGCTGGGCAGCCCGCCGCTGGCTCGGAGCGGACAGCCTGGAGGAGGGCGCACGCGCCGACGTGATCGTGTGCCGTGAGGATCCACGGGCGGTCCCGGAGACCATCGGCAGGCTGGAACACGTCGTGCTCGGCGGCCGCATTATTCAATGACTGAAAGGGGGGGTCCGGGACTTGGAATAAATTGAAGCTTCAAGTAATTTTAATAGGTGACAGGCCGCCATCGGGACGGCCGCCAATCCAAGGAGCCTCCAATGACCACAGCAGCCAACAGCCAGGACCTGCTTCCTGCCGACCTCGCCATGGGCACGGTGATGCTCAAGGTGGGGGACATGAAGGTCATGACCGACTACTACCAGCGCGCACTGGGCCTGGAGGTGGTGGCTGAGCAGGATGGCGGACTGTACCTCGGCCGTCTGGGCCGCCCGCTGGTCCACCTGGCCCCGGCTCCGGGGCTGAACCTGCCCGGCAGGGGAGAGGCCGGACTGTTCCACACCGCGCTGCTGTTTGAAAACCAGGCCTCCCTCGCCGCCACCATCGCCACGGCGGCGCAATACGAGCCGATGTCCTTCACCGGCAGCGCCGACCACTTGGTCAGCGAAGCCTTTTATTTCACCGATCCGGAAGGCAACGGCATCGAACTGTACTGGGACCGGCCGCGCAGCAACTGGTCCTGGAACGGGACGGACGTGGTGATGGACAGCCTCGCGCTGCCCCCGCAGCGCTACCTGGAGCAGCACCTCACTGAGGAATCGCTGGAAGGCCAGCGCGTGACGGCCGCAGGAGTGGGCCACGTCCACCTCCAGGTGGGAGACGTCCAGACGGCGCGTGACTTCTACGTGGGCACCCTCGGTTTCGAAAAGACGGCGGGCTGGCACGGGCAGGCATTGTTCGTTTCCGCCGGCCGCTACCACCACCACATGGCCATGAACGTCTGGAACAGCCGCGGCGCCGGCCCGCGCAAGGACACCCTTGGGCTCGGCGAAGTCCTCATCGAAGTTCCTTCAGGGGACGACGTCGGCGCCTTGGCCGACCGCCTCAAGGTCGCCGGAGTGGCTGCCCACCACACGGGCGCCGAGCTTCGGTTCGAGGATCCGTGGCGCAACCGGCTGCGGGTGGCCGTCCGCTGAGCTTGCTGCGGACGGAGGCCGGCCGGGGCCGCCAGTTGCCCCGTGCGCCCCGGCCCGGCGCGTGCGCCTGCCGGTCCACAGCTACTAGGCTGATTCCGTACGGCCGGGACGCAGGCTGCTCCCGGCTCGCAGTTCCGCCAACGGAAGAAGGGCAAACAGCCATGGGCTTCACCGAGATCTTTGTTGCCACCCATGACGCCGCGCTTAAACGCGCCGGCCTCCTTGATGCAGGGAGCGCGCCCGCGGCAAACGGCGGTCCTGACGGCCATGCCGTGCGGATCGAGGGAGTCAGTGACTTCGAAATCGAACAGCTCGGCGACCTCGCCGGGACTGCCGTTCACGCGGGCGGCGCCGACTATGAGCTGACCATGGTGGACGTCGCCAGTGACTCCCTCCTCGCAGTTCCGCCTGCCATGGTCCGTGCGCTGGCAGACCTCCTGTCCTACGAGACTGAAGGTGAGGGCAACGTCCTCGAAGACGTCGCCGAGCAGTGGGCCGCCCAGGACGACATGCCCTTCGGTGCGGCCCAGGCCCGGACTTACGTGGAGCAACTCGCCAGGCTCGCGGCCGGGCTGGACGACGCCGAACGTACCGGGCTGTACGTCTGGTCCGCCTGACCGGCGCTGCAGGGTCCATCCCGCGGCCGGCGGCGGCGCAAAGCGCCGCAACGCCAAGTCGAAATAAGTTCGCTGATCTGGCACAATAAACAGGTACTCGATCTGCGTGGCCCCTCTCTCCGCGTCCGGATCCTGTCCTTCGAGCCCGCAAGTACGGCCCGCCCCACGGGTGCAGAACGCCGGGTTCACCCCTTTTCTGAAACAGGAGTGACCACAAAAGTGGCCGTAAAGATTCGCCTTAAGCGCTTCGGCAAGATGCGCGCCCCGTACTACCGCATCGTCGTCGCGGACTCACGCACCAAGCGTGACGGCCGCGCCATCGAGGAGATCGGCAAGTACCACCCCACCGAAGAGCCCTCGTTCATCGAGGTCAACTCCGAGCGTGCCCAGTACTGGCTGTCCGTCGGCGCCCAGCCGTCCGAGCAGGTTGCCGCCATCCTGAAGATCACCGGTGACTGGCAGAAGTTCAAGGGCCTCCCGGGCCAGGAAGGCACCCTCAAGACCAAGGTCGCGAAGGAAGCTTTCGTTGCTCCGGAGAAGGGCTCGGTCATCATCCCGGAAGCCATCACCAAGAAGGCCTCCAAGTCTGACGCTGCCGAGGCCCCGGCCGACGCCGAAGCTGAGACCACCGAGGCTGAGTAGATTGCTGGCAGAAGCGCTGGAGCACCTTGTCCGCGGAATCGTTGATTCCCCGGACGACGTCAAGGTCAGTTCGAAGAACAACCGCCGCGGGGACACCCTCGAGGTGCGGGTTCATCAGGATGACCTCGGACGGGTGATTGGCCGCCAGGGCCGCACGGCACGCGCACTGCGCACCGTGGTGGCAGCACTGGCCGGCGGCGAACCGGTCAGGGTCGACGTCGTCGATACCGACCGCCGCCGCTGAGCGCTCGGCAACTTTCAGTTTCGCTCCGGCCCCTCCACCACCAGGTGGAGGGGCCGGAGTGCTTTCACCCCACACCAACCACAACCCGGAACAGAGGAACAGATGCAGCTTCAGGTGGCGCGGATCGGCAAGCCGCACGGCATTCGCGGGGAAGTCACGGTCCAGGTGCTGACCGATGCCCCCGAAGACAGGTTTGTCCCCGGCACGGAGTTCGTCGTTGAACCGGCCTCCTCCGGCCCCTTGACGGTGGACAGTGCGCGCTGGAACAAGGACATCCTGTTGCTGGGCTTCGCGGAAGTGACTGACCGCAACCAGGCCGAAACCCTCCGCGGAGCCAAGCTGTTCATCGAAACGGAAGAACTCGACGAGGATGACGACGAAGGCTGGTACGAGCACGAACTCGTCGGCCTCCAGGCGCGGGTCGGCTCACAGGTGGTGGGAAAGGTGACAGCCCTCGCCACCATGCCCGTCCAGGACCTGTTGACCGTGACCACCCCTGAGGGCGAAGAGGTCCTCATCCCGTTCGTGGAGCAGATTGTGCCCGAGGTTAACCTTGAGGAGGGCTTCGTCCTGCTCACCCCGCCGGACGGCCTCTTCGAACTGAACGCCGGCGATGCCGCATCCCCGGAAGCCGAAGGCCGGGAATAGATGCGGATCGACGTCGTCAGCATCTTCCCCGAATACCTTGCCCCGCTTGAGCTATCGCTGATCGGCAAGGCCCGCCAGGACGGGATCCTGGACCTGCACGTCCACGACCTCCGCAGCTTCACCACCGACAAGCACCGTTCCGTGGACGACACACCTTACGGCGGAGGTGCGGGCATGGTCATGAAGCCCGAACCGTGGGCGCAGGCCCTCTCAGCGGTGGCCCACGGCCGTCCCGATGCGCAGCACAAACCCGTCCTGATCGTTCCCTCTCCCGCCGGCGAGCGGTTTACGCAGGCCCTGGCCTATGAACTGGCCGACGAAGAGCACCTTGCTTTCGCCTGCGGACGCTATGAAGGCATCGACGAGCGCGTCATCGAGTGGGCCCAGGAGCATTTCACCGTCCGCCCCGTAAGCCTTGGCGACTACGTGCTCAACGGCGGGGAAGTCGCCGTCCTTGCCATGGTGGAGGCCATCGGCCGGCTCCTGCCCGGCGTGGTTGGCAACCCCGAGTCCCTGGTGGAGGAGTCACATTCCGATGGCCTGCTGGAATATCCGGTCTACACCAAGCCGTCCGTGTGGCGGGACCGCGAGGTCCCCGCGGTCCTGCTCAGCGGAAACCACGGCAAGATCGCGCAGTGGCGCCGGCACGAGCAATACCGCCGGACAGCGGAGCGCCGCCCGGACCTCCTGGACGCGTTCGACGCCGGCAATCTTCCGCGTGCGGACCGCACGGAACTGCATAACCTGGGGTACGACGTCGTGGCCGGAAGGTTGGCCCGCCGCCCGGACCCGGCGCCGGGGGAGCAGGAATAGCTCCCGTGCCGGCGCGGAATTGGCGTAGCCCTTCCACTGTGGCAAAATTGACCTTTGTGTCTGCTGGGTCCGCACCTGCCACAGGGGGTAGCGCGGCCAACAGCCGGACAACCGGCCCCGTCACCCATTGAAGCGGCCGGACCACACTACTTCGGCAGCAATAATCCGGCCCGCTCCCAGGCGGCCGGACTTTCCTGCCGTGACCCAAAGTGAATGACCTGTGGCGTTCACCAGGAGTGCAACCATGCATATTCTCGATTCCCTCGATGCAGCCTCGCTGCGCAATGATGTTCCCGAATTCCGCGCGGGCGACACCCTCAAGGTCCACGTGAACATCATCGAAGGCAAGAACTCCCGTGTCCAGGTGTTCCAGGGCTTTGTCCTGGGCCGCCAGGGCGATGGCGTCCGCGAAACCTTCACTGTCCGCAAGGTTTCCTTCGGTGTCGGCGTGGAGCGTACCTTCCCGGTGCACTCCCCGATCATCGACAAGATCGAGGTCGTCACCAAGGGTGACGTCCGCCGCGCCAAGCTTTACTACATGCGCGCACTGCGCGGTAAGGCTGCGAAGATCAAGGAAAAGCGCGACTTCGCCACCGGCAAGTAAGTTCCATTCGGACTTGTCACTTGGCTGGGACGCGGCCGTAGCCGGCAAGCGCCGGAGCAATCCACCAGCGCCAGGATACGGACCATGCACCAGACAAAACGCCAGCCCCGCACCATGGGCTGGCGTTTTGCGTTCCTGGCCCTGGTCCTTGCCGTCACCATCAGCGGCGTGGTGCGCTCCTTATGGCTCGATGTCTACTACATTCCCTCGGAGTCCATGGAGCCGCTGCTCCAAGGCGGCGACCGGATCCTGGTCTCCCGCACGGATTTCCAGGCCGACCCCATCAGGCGCGGGGACATCGTCGTCTTTGACGGACGCGGAACGTTCGCGCCCCTGAGCAGCGGCAGGGGACCGCTGATGGACGCCGCCACCGGACTCACCCAGTGGCTGGGCCTTACCGGGAGCGACACCACCTACGTCAAGCGGGTCATAGGCCTTCCGGGCGATACCGTGGCCTGCTGTGACGCAGGCGGCAAGGTCACCGTTAACGGGGTGCCGCTGGATGAGCCGTACATCTTTGCGGGGGAGGCCCCCAGCACGCAAAAATTCAACTCGGTGGTCCCCGAGGGCAGGCTGTGGCTGATGGGGGACCACCGGTCGGTATCCGCCGATTCGCGCAGCCTGCTGGGCGCTCCCGGCGGCGGCATGGTCCCGCTGGAGCGCGTGATTGGCCGGCCGGTCCAGATCCTGTGGCCCCTTGATAGATTTGCTCCAGTAGCACGGCCGCCAGTGGTGGGGCCGACAACACAGAACGGACGGTAAATGCCCGAGAACCCAGCGCGGAATCCTGAACCGCGCCATGACGGCGCCGCAGAAGACCAGGCCGTTCCAACCTCCGCAGAGCCCGGCGACAGTCCCGAGGCGGGCGCGCCCTCCCACCGGAAGGGCAGGTCCGGATCCAAACCGGCCGGCAAGGCCGCGGGCAACCCTTTGCTCGGGTGGCTCAAGGAAATCGCCACCGTCGTGGTCATCGCCGTTGTGCTGTCTTTCCTCATCAAGACCTTCCTCTTCCGGGCGTTCTTCATCCCGTCCGAGTCCATGGTGAACACCCTTGATGTGGACGACCGGATCTTTGTCAATCTCCTGGTCCCGGAGCCGTTTGCGCTCAGCCGCGGGGACGTGGTGGTGTTCCGTGACACCAAGGGCTGGCTGCCGCCAACAGCAGCCAAAACCCAGGGGCCGTTCACATGGGTCCAGGACGGCCTGACCTTCGTGGGACTGCTGCCCGACAACACGGACCAGCACCTGGTCAAGCGGGTCATCGGGCTGCCGGGCGACCACGTGGTGTGCTGCGACGCCGGCGGTAAACTGACCATTAACGGAACCGCCGTCGACGAGACCTACATCAACCCCGCTGAGGTCCCGCAGGTCCGCAACTTTGACGTCACCGTTCCGGAGGGCAAAGTGTGGGTGATGGGCGACAACCGGAACCATTCCGCGGATTCCCGGGCACACATGGAAAACGACGGTGGATTTATCGACCTCAAGGACCTTGAGGGCAAGGCGGCGGTCATTGCCTGGCCGCTGAACAGGATCAAGACCCTGGACAACTACCCGGACGTGTTCCGCAACGTACCGGCGGCCCGCTGACCATGCCATCCGCCACCCGCACCGTCCCCGCGGCAACACCGCGCACACGCGCCGGTGCCAAACCGGCGAGCGGGGCCAAGGCGCCCACACTGCGGCACGAGCGTACCTTCAAGGCCCAGGGCGTGCGGCTCCTGGCCGGCGTTGATGAGGTGGGCCGCGGTGCGCTTGCGGGGCCGGTCAGCGTGGGAATCGCCGTCGTGGACCTGGAGCGCCAGAAGCCACTGGCGGGCGTGCGTGACAGCAAGCTCCTCAGTCCGGCCGAGCGCGAGCGGCTGGAACCGTTGGTGCGGCGCTGGAGCGTCGCCGCGGCGGTGGGCCATGCCACCGCCGTTGAGATCGATTCGCTCGGCATCATTGCAGCCCTGCGGCTGGCAGGAACCCGTGCCTGGGGGGCCATCCTGGATGCCGGAGTCATCCCGGAGGCTGTGCTGCTGGATGGAAGCCACAACTGGCTCTCCCCGGCCGGGCAGCTCTCCTTCTTCGACCAGCCCGTGGTGGAAGCCGCCTGTGAAGCGCCCGTCCACACCAAGGTCAAGGCGGACATGCAGTGCCTGAGCGTGGCCGCAGCGAGCGTCATTGCCAAGGTGGAGCGTGACCGGATGATGCGCCAACTGCACCTTGAGTACCCGGATTACGGCTGGGACATCAACAAGGGTTACGCCACCGCAGCGCATCGGGACGTCCTGCGCGCAGCCGGACCCACCCCCTACCACCGGGTCAGTTGGCGGCTGCTTGGCGGTGAGTTGCAGGGCTCCGATTCCCCTGGCGAAGACGCGCGGGACCAAGCCTGAGTCCTGCCCGCGGCGCCAGCGCCGCCGGACATGGTGCAAGATGGAAGCATGAGTGCCGAGGATCTTGAGAACTATGAAACCGACATGGAGCTTCAGCTCTACCGTGAATACCGCGACGTCGTCGGCCTGTTCACTTACGTTGTCGAGACCGAGCGGCGTTTCTACCTCGCCAACCACGTGGACCTGCAGGCCCGCAGCGCCGACGGCGAGGTCTACTTCGACCTGACCCTCCAGGACGCCTGGGTCTGGGACGTCTACCGCTCGGCACGCTTCGTCAAGAGCGTCAGGGTCCTGACCTTCAAGGACGTCAACGTCGAAGAACTGCCGCGCAACGAAGAACTTGCCCTGCCCAAGGACGTGGACCTGGGTAACTAGCAGCTCCCCGACTTTCCCTCCACAGACAGGCCCTGTCCACATACGGCAGGGCCTTTCTGTGCCCTGCGGCCGCCCGCCTCCAAGCTGGTTCCGGAGGTAGAGATGAAATCGAAGGACCTGCTGGGCCGGCGCGGCGAAGACCTCGCCACCGGTTATCTGGAAACGCTGGGCATGCTGGTGGTGGAGCGCAACTGGCGGTGCGCCGAGGGCGAGATCGACATCGTGGCCCTTGACGGTGACGCGCTGGTCATCGCTGAAGTCAAGACACGCCGCTCCCTGGACTTCGGCCACCCCTTTGAGGCCGTGGGCCCGGAGAAGCTGGCACGCCTGCACCGGCTCGGTGCCGCCTGGTGCCGCGACCGGGAACTGCGGATGCCCTTGCGCCGCGTGGACGTTATCGCAGTGGTGGACGACGGCGGCGGGCACCCTGTCGTGGAGCACCTCAAGGGGGTGGGGTGATGGCCCTGGGGCGGACATACTCCATCGCGCTGGTAGGCCTGAACGGCTACGTGGTCGAAGTCGAGGCCGACATCGGACAGACGCTCCCGGCCTTCGTCATCCTCGGGCTCCCGGACGCGGCCCTCAACGAAGCCAAGGAACGGATCCGTTCTGCCGCGAAGAACTCCGGCATCCCGCTCAGCCGCAGGAAGATCACCGCCAACCTCATCCCGGCGTCGCTGCCTAAACGCGGTTCGGGGTTCGACCTCGCGGTCACCATGGCCGTGCTGAGGGCATCGAACGACGTCAAAGCCACCGGACGCACAGTCTTCATTGCCGAGCTCGGCCTCGACGGACGGCTGCGGCCCGTCCGGGGAATACTGCCCGCCGTGATGGCTTCGGTACAAGCCGGCTATCCGGACGTCGTGGTGGCGCAGGCAAACCTTGCCGAGGCTTCCCTCGTGCCCGGCGCCAGTGTCCGTGGCTACCGCACGCTGGCCCGCCTGGCCCTCGACTTCGGGGCGGACCCGCAGGAGCTCGCCCTGGACTTCGAACCGGACGACACTGAAGATCTCGACGACGGCCACCTGGTGACCGGGCCGTGTCCCGACATGGCCGACGTTGCCGGTCAGGGCGACGCGCGCCAGGCGTTGGAAGTGGCGGCCGCCGGGGCACACCACCTGCTCCTCACGGGGCCGCCCGGAGCCGGTAAGACCATGCTCGCGGAGCGGTTGCCGGGCCTTTTGCCGGATCTTGGCGACCATGAGTCCATGGAGGTCACGGCCATCCACTCGCTGTGCGGCCTGCCGGCGTCCTCGGTCCAGCTCCTGCGCCGCCCACCGTTTGAGAACCCGCACCACTCGGCCACTGCGGCGGCCATCATTGGGGGCGGTTCAGGGCTTCCGCGGCCGGGTGCCGCATCCCGCGCCCACCGCGGTGTGCTGTTCCTTGACGAGGCCCCGGAATATGAACGCCGGGTTCTGGATGCCTTGCGTCAGCCCCTGGAGAGCGGTGAGCTGGTGATCCACCGGGCGGCCGGGACGGCCGCCTACCCGGCCCGCTTCCAGCTGGTGCTGGCCGCCAATCCCTGCCCGTGCGGCAAGGCCTCCGGCAAGGGACTGGACTGCACCTGCACGCCTGTCATGCGCCGCCGGTACCTCGCCCGGATGTCCGGGCCCCTCCTTGACCGGGTGGACATCCAGTTGCAGGTCGAGAGGGTGTCCTTGGCCGAGTTCGGGCAAGCCGGCGGGGAAGAGGACACCGCCACGGTTGCCCGGCGGGTCAGGGCTGCCCGCGAGCGGCAGGGAGAACGGTTGCGGTGCTTTGGCCTGGAAACAAACTCCCAGGTCCCGGGGCGTATCCTGCGCGGTGATCTGCGCCTCGCTCCGGCATCCACCCGGATCCTGGACCAGGCCCTGGAGCGCGGGGTCCTGACCGCCCGCGGCTATGACCGTGTCCTGCGGTTGGCGTGGACCCTGGCTGACCTTGCCCGGCGGGACATACCGGACGCAAACGATATCGGACAGGCTCTTGGCTTGCGGCAGGCTGCCGCGGCGGTGGCTTGAGGAGGACGGCAAACGTGAACGAACTGAAGGAACTGCGCGTGGCAAACGATCCAGCAAAGGTTGACGAGCGGTTGGCCCGGGCAGCGTTGTCCCGCCTCATGGAGCCCCAGGACGCAGCAGGCCTCGCCCTCGTGCATGTAGCGGGGGCAACGGATGCCCTTCGGATTGCCACCGGGCGGGTCACGGCCGGAGCTGGCCTGGAGCGTGAAATCACCTCGTTGCTGGCTGACAGTGGCGCGAGCAACTGGGCGGGAATGGCTGCAGCTTTGAAGCGCTGGCAGCCCCGGATCCCAGACCTGGCGCCGGAACGTGACCTTGCCACGATGGCACGGCTGGGGGGCCGGCTGATCATTCCCACGGACGAGCTGTGGCCCTCGCAGTTGGCCGACCTCGGCATCCAGGAGCCGCTGTGCCTGTGGTGGCGGGGCCAGGAACAGCCGCTCCCGGGCGCAGCCTTGTCCATCGCCCTGGTAGGTTCCCGTGACAGCACCAGCTACGGGGCTGCGGTAACAGGGGATCTGGCATACTCTCTGGCGCAACGGGGCTTCACGGTAGTTTCGGGCGGAGCCTACGGGATCGATGCCCACGCGCACCGCGCCGCCCTCGCGGGAGGTTCCTCCGCCGTCCCGACCATCGCTGTGATGGCCGGCGGAGTGGACCGGTTCTATCCGTCCGGAAACGAAGACCTGCTCCGGGCCGTAGCCAACCAGGGCGCGGTGCTGGCGGAAGTACCGCCGGGATCAGCTCCCACGCGTTACCGGTTCCTTCAGCGGAACCGGTTGATTGCTGCGCTGTCATCAGTGACAGTGGTGGTGGAGGCACGGTGGCGCTCCGGTGCGCTGAACACCGCCCACCATGCCGAAACCCTTGGGCGGGCGGTGGGGGCGGTCCCCGGATCAGTCCACAGTGCCAACTCAGCGGGCTGCCACCGGCTCCTGCGGGACGGCGGCGCGGTCTGCGTCACCGATGCCGCGGAAGTGGCCGAACTTGCCGCCCCCAGCGGAGCAGGACTGCCCGAACAACGGACAGGTGCAGCGGCCGTGCAGGACGGGCTGACCCTGGAGGACCTGATCCTGCTGGACGCACTGCCGCTGCGTTCCACCACATCGGTGGAAAAGCTGTCGGCGGTGGCCGGGCTGGGGCAGGACTCGGTGCGGGCAGGCCTCGGCCGGCTGGGGCTGCTCGGGCTGGCCGTCTCTGAACGCGGCGGATGGAAACGAGGCAAGGTCTGACCGTGTCCGGCTGCGGCGAATGCGGGCAAACTGAGAAAGTGTAGGAGTGGACCAAGAAGAACTGCCTGACGCACTCTGCGCGGCACTGGACGCCTTTTCCGGCTACCTGTCGGGGGAGCGGGCCGTGTCGGAGCACACCCGGCGTGCCTACCTAGGCGACCTGCGGAGCCTTCTGGCGCACGCCGCATCCGAGGGCGCGGCCGGGCTGAAAGACCTCGAGCTCGGCACCTTCCGCCGGTGGCTCGGCAGCCAGAGCTCGGCGGGCGCCGCACGCTCTACGCTGGCGCGCCGGTCCGCTACGGCCAGGGCATTCACGGCCTGGGCCCTCCGGGAAGAACTTCTGGAGACTGACCCCGCCCTGCGCCTGAAAGCCCCCAAGCGTGAAGGATCGCTGCCGGGAGTCCTTCAGGCCTCCCAGCTGGGACGAATGCTGGAAGGGCTCGAAAAATCAGCGCTGGACGGTGACCCGCTGGCCGTGCGGGACCGTGCCGTCGTGGAGCTCCTTTACGCCACAGGCATCAGGGTCGGTGAACTTGCCGGGTTGGACGTCGACGACCTGGACCCGGACCGCCGGACGCTGCGGGTCATCGGCAAGGGCAATAAAGAGCGCACCGTGCCCTACGGGGTGCCGGCGGCCCTCGCTGTTGACGATTGGCTGCGGCGGGGCCGCCCTGCCTTGGCTACAAGCACCAGCGGGCCGGCGCTCTTCCTCGGCGCCCGCGGTGGCCGGATTGACCAGCGCCAGGTCCGAACCCTGGTCAACCGTCTTTTCGGTGCCCTGGGTGACACCTCCGCATCCGGGCCCCACGCATTGCGGCACTCCGCTGCAACGCATTTGCTCGACGGTGGAGCGGACCTGCGTGCCGTGCAGGAGATCCTTGGCCACAGCAGCCTGGCCACTACCCAGATCTATACGCACGTCTCGGTTGACCGCTTGCGGAAGAGCTACCAGCAGGCACACCCCCGGGCCTGAGAGTGTGGCTAATCGCACTGGCGTAATTCCACGGGGTACGGCACAATGAGAGTCACGTCCGGCAACTTTCAAGTCTCGCTTGAAGCTCTCTGAGCTTTATGCGGCTCAGCAAGTCCGGACACAGCTTAATCTGATACATCTGAATATCGGGAACCACCGCCGCAGTGCAGGGCACGGCAGTTCCATCCGGGCAGAGGTCGTTGGGGAAGACGTACCTAGAGCTATGGAGGATGGAATGTCTGTTGCAATGACCCGCGGTGTGCTGTTCGTTCACTCAGCCCCTACGGCCCTGTGCCCCCATGTCGAATGGGCAATCGGGGCCGTGGTGGACAAGCGGACGGACCTGGAGTGGACCCCGCAGCCCGCCGCGCCCGGAATGTTCCGTGCGGAGCTGTCCTGGACCGGAACCCCCGGAACGGGAGCCAAGCTGGCGTCCTGCCTCCGAGGCTGGGCCCACCTGCGCTATGAGGTGACTGAGGAGCCCACCCAGGGCGTGGACGGCGGCCGATGGTCGCACACGCCCGAGCTGGGGATATTCCACGCCGTCACCGACGTGCACGGCAACATCATGGTGTCGGAGGACCGCATCCGCTACGCCTACGAATCCGGTTCCGGCGACCCCGCGGCCGTCTACCACGAACTCTCGCTCGCCTTGGGCGAGGCCTGGGACGAAGAACTCGAACCGTTCCGCCACGCTGCCGAAGGTGCCCCCGTGCGCTGGCTGCACCAGGTGGGCTGACCGCCGTCGTTCGGCCGGACGGCCAGACAAGTATGTATCCATAGCACAGGAGGAGGCCCCGCCAGCCGGCGGGGCCTCCTCCTGCTGTCCGGGTCTTCTCCCGGACAGGTGCTAGATGCTGCGGATGGCCACGACGGCGTTGTGGCCGCCGAAGCCGAAGGAGTTGCTCAGTGCCACGATGTTCCCGGCGGGCAGGTCGCGGGCCGAGGTGACGACGTCGAGCGGGATCTCGGGATCCTGGTTCTCGAGGTTGATGGTGACCGGCGCTTTGCGCTCGTGCACGGCCAGGACGGTCAGTACCGCCTCAACAGCGCCGGACGCACCCAGGAGGTGCCCCATCTGCGACTTGGTGGCAGATACCGCCACGTTGTCCACGTGGCTGCCCAGGGCGGCACGCAGTGCCGTGTATTCCGGCTTGTCTCCTACGGGCGTAGACGTGGCGTGGGCGTTGACGTGCACGACGTCCTCGGCCTGGATGCGGCCGTCGAACATGGCTGCCTTGAGCGCGCGGGTGGCGCCGAGGCCTTGCGGGTCCGGTGCCGTGATGTGATAGGCGTCGGCAGTGACGGACGTACCCGCCAGCTCGGCGTAAATGCGCGCTCCACGGGCCAGGGCGTGCTCCTCGGCCTCAAGAACCAGGGCTCCGGCACCTTCGCCCATGACGAAGCCGTCACGGGCGATGTCGTAGGGACGGGAGGCGCGCTCGGGCTCGTCATTCCTGCGGGACAGTGCCTGCATGGAGGCGAATGCCGCCAAAGGCATGGGGTGGATTGCTGCTTCTGCGCCGCCGCACATCACCACGTCCGCCTTGCCGGAGCGGATCAGTTCGAGGCCAAGGTGCATGGCTTCGGTACCTGAGGCGCAGGCGGACACCGGAGTGTGGGCGCCGGCGCGGGCGCCAAGGTCCAGGCTGACTGCAGCGGCCACGCCGTTGGGCATCAACATGGGAACGGTCATGGGCAAGACCCGGCGAGGGCCCTTCTCCTTGAGGGTGTCCCAGGCATCCAGCAGGGTCCAGACCCCGCCAATGCCGGTGGCGAAGGCAACAGCCAAACGGTCCTGGTCGAATTCGGTGATGCCGGAGTCGGCCCAGGCCTCACGGGCTGCAATGACGCCGAACTGGGTGGAGGGGTCCATCCGCTTTGCTTCCACCCGGCTCAGGACATCCAGCGCGGGGGTGCTGCAGCGGGCAGCAAAATGGACGGGGAGCTCGTATTTGGCTACCCAGTCGTCCTCCAGGGTGCGGGCACCGGAGACCCCCTTGAGGGCGTTGTTCCACATGGTGGGTACATCGCCGCCGATGGGCGTGGTGGCACCCAGACCGGTAATGACTACTTTGCGCGTCATGGGATCACTCTTTCGTCGGTGGGGAATCCGCCTGCGCCAACCGCAGGGTCCCGCACATTTGATGATCGGCCAGTCCCGGTCGGGGGCACTGCGCCGGTTAGATGCGGCGGGCTGCCGATCCGGTCAATCCGGATCGGCAGCCCGGCCAAGCCGTGAAACGGCGAAAGCCTGGATTAGGCCTGTGCTCCGGCGATGAAGCTGACGGCGTCGCCGACAGTCTTGAGGTTCTTGACCTCTTCGTCCGGAATGCGGACGCCGAACTTTTCCTCGGCGTTGACCACGATGGTCATCATGGAGATGGAGTCGATGTCCAGGTCCTCGGTGAAGGACTTGTCCAGCTCGACGGCCTCCGGGGCCAGGCCGGTTTCCTCGTTGACGATTTCAGCCAAGCCGGCCAGGATCTCTTCGTTGCTAGCCATTGGTGGCTCCTTTTCTTGTATTGCCGGCAGGGGCTGCCGGAAACGGTCGGGTCGCGGTCGCGGCCCTTGGGCGTATCTAGGGAAGGACAATTACCTGCGCGCCGAAGACCAGCCCGGCACCGAAACCGATCTGCAGCGCCAGCCCGCCGCTCAGCCCGGGGTTCTCCTGCAGGAGACGGTGCGTTGCCAACGGGATGGAGGCCGCGGACGTGTTGCCGGCGTCGGCAATGTCCCGTGCCACTGTAACCGTCTCGGGCAGCTTCAGCTTCTTCACCATCTCGTCGATGATGCGCATATTCGCCTGGTGCGGGATGAAGGCAACCAGGTCTTCAGCCTCGACGCCGGCAGCGTCGAGCGCCTGCTGGGCAACTTTCGCCATTTCCCACACGGCCCAGCGGAAGACGGTCTGGCCGTCCTGGCGGAGCGTGGGGTAGAGTTCCTGCGCTTCCTCAAGGAGGGCAAGGTCGCCGGTGGAATCGGACTGTCGGGCCGCCATACCGAGGTCGCGGACATCCAGCAGGGAGCGGGTCATGCCGATCGCATCCCACTTGCTGCCGTCCGAGCCCCACACCGACGGGGCGATGCCGGGGGTGTCGGAGGGACCCACGACGACGGCGCCGGCGCCGTCCCCGAGCAGGAATGAGATGGTGCGTTCCCGGTTGTCGATGACGTCCGAGAGCTTTTCCGCGCCCACCACCAGGACGTACGTCGCGGCACCGGAACGGACCAGGGCGTCGGCCTGGGCAATGCCGTAGCAGTAACCGGCGCAGGCTGCGGAGATATCGAAGGCCGGTGCCGGCGTAGCGCCGATGCGGTCTGCCAGGCTGGCAGCGGCGGAGGGGGTCGCGTACGGGTGCGTCACGGTGGAGACGATGACGGCGCCGAGTTGTGAGGCTTCGATGCCGGCTTTCGCCATGGCCTCGCGGGCAGCGCCCTCAGCCATGTCGATCACGCTGACGTCCGCAGCCGCACGGTGCCGGGTCACGATGCCGGTGCGCTGGCGGATCCACTCGTCGGAGGAGTCGATCCACTGGCAGACGTCCTCATTCGTGACGATCACGTCCGGACGGTATGCCCCCAGCCCGAGGATCCGGGTGTGCTCGTGGATGGGCGCCTGCTTCAGCGTGGGGACGCTCATGCGTTGCCCTCCAGTTCTGCGAAAAGTGCCAGGGCGGCGGAAAGGTCCTCGGGGGTCTTGACGGCCACCGTCTTGACGCCGGGCATGCCGCGCTTGGCGAGCCCGGCCAGGGTGCCTGCAGGCGCGAGTTCGATGAGTCCGGTGACACCGCGCTTGACCATCGCGTCCATGCAGAGGTCCCAGCGCACCGGGCGGGAAACCTGGGCGATGAGGCTCTCGACGGCGGCACCGCCGTCGGTGACCTCGCCGCCGTCGTAGTTGGACAGCAGGGGCACTTTGGGGGCTACCGGGTTCAGTTGCGGTTCGAGCGCCTTCAGCGCGTCAACTGCCGGTGCCATGTGGCTTGTGTGGAACGCGCCGGCTACCTTCAACGGAATCACCCGGGCCTTGGCCGGCGGGTTCGCGGCCAGTACCTTCAACTGATCGAAGGTTCCTGCGGCGACGGTCTGGCCGGCGCCGTTGACGTTCGCGGGGGCCGCGCCGGCTGCCTCGATGGCTGCCAGGACCTCGGCGGGGTCGCCGCCAACGACGGCGCTCATGCCGGTGGGGGTGACGGCAGCCGCGGCGGCCATGCTGTTGGCCCGTTCGCGGACAAAGGTCATGGCTTCCTGCTCCGTCAGCACACCCGCGAGGGCGGCAGCGGTGATTTCACCCACCGAATGGCCGGCGAGGATGACCGGGAGGGAATTGAGCTCCACGTCGAAGAGGGAAGCCGCCGTGACCAGGCCTGCGGCGACGATCAGGGGCTGCGCCACGGCAGTGTCCTTGATGGTTTCCTCATCGGAGGTGGTCCCGTGGGCGATCAGGTCGATCCCCGCGATGTCGCTCAGGGCGGCCAGCTGGCCTGCCACCGAAGGAAGTTCCAGCCAAGGGGCCAGAAAACCCGGGGTCTGCGAGCCCTGTCCAGGGCAGACTATTGCAAGCACGTAACCAGCTTTCCAAATTACTGTGTGATCCAGCGGTGTTTCACCGCACCAAGCTCACGGGGTCAGGTTGTAGGAAGTCTACAATGACTCATGTCTGGTTCCGGGACGCCTGCCGTTCCGTGGCGGCCTTTGGCGGGGCAGAAAGCCGGCCCACCACGAGCGCTGCCTGCAGCACAAACGCCTCCCGCGGCAGCAGCGGGTCCCAGCCCGTTACGTCGCAAACGCGCTTCAACCGGTACCTGACGGTGTTGGCGTGGACGAAGAGTTCCCGCGCCGTGGCCTCCAGTGAATGTCCCAGTTCCAGGTAGGTTCCCAAGGTTTCCACCAGGCCGTTGGACGCTGCCACGAGGGGGCGGTAGATGTTCTTGACCAGGGAACGCCGTGCGGCGTCATCGCCGGAAATCACCCGTTCCGGCAGCAAATCGTCGGCGGCCACCGGCCGCGGCGCTGACGGCCACGCCCGGGCGGCGGTGAGCCCGGCAAACGCCGATTGCGCCGATCCGCTGGCCTCCAGCAGGGAACCCGCCTCCGGGCCGTAGACCACGGGGCCAGGTGCGAACATTTCGCTCAGCTTCACATAGGCCGATTCGCGGTCCTGCACCCCGCCCAGGATGAGGATCAGCCGGTCGCCCTGGATCCCCACCAGCGCGTCCTCTGCGAAACGCCCGGCCATCCGCCGCAGTTCGCTCACGTAGCTGGCGCTGGGTTCGGACGGCGAATTCCCCACCATGACCGTGAAACGCTCCTGCGCCTTCCAACCAAGGGCCGCAATGCGTGAACGGAGCGCGTCAGTGTTTTCGCCCCGAAGGATCGCATCCACGATCAGGGCTTCCAGCCGGGTGTCCCAGGATCCCCGCGATTCGGCGGCCCGGGCGTAGACGTCGGCGGCCGCGAACGCGACTTCCCGCGAGTACCTGAGGACTGCTTCGCGCAGGGATGGCTGGTCGGCCTCCGGCGCGATGACGGGAACCTGGTCTTCAACAACCTCCACCACGATCCTGATCAGCTGCAACGCTTTCTGCAGGCTGATGGAGCGGGTCAGTTCCGTGGGCGCCGTCCCAAAGACATCCGTCAGGATCCACGACGGTGAGCTGGGACGCTCGTACCAGGTGACGAACGCCGCGATCCCGTTCTGCGCCACCATGCCCAGCGCCGACCTCTCGTCGGCGCTGAGCCGGCTGTACCAGGGCAGAGACTGCTCGAGCTTGCGCATGGTGGTGGTGGAAAGCTGGCCGACGTTGGCCCGCAGCTGCTTAAGGGTTTCGGACTTCTCCGGCGTGACCTTCGGCGGTGTTGGTTTCCGCTTGGCCGATGGGCTGGCTGGTGCTGGCATTCTTTGAGCATACGGCCCCCGCCGCGCAAGCTCCATTTGTGCGAAGGCTACAATCCGCTTTGCGCTGCGTCACAGCTCACAGGCATCTTTGCAACGGACGACGGCGGCCCCCTCCAATGTGGAGGGGGCCGCCGCCGTTGCTGCTGCGGAGGGTTGTCAGGCCTCCCCGCCGGCGTTGCCGGTGGTGCCGGCGTTGACGTTCAGCAGCTTGTACTTCTCAATCGCCTTGACCGGGGCGTCGACGTCGACCTCGCCGCGGCGCGCCAGCATTTCAAGGGCACGGACCACGATGGAGTGGGTGTCGTTTTTGAAGTAGCGGCGGGCTGCTGCGCGGGTGTCGGAGAAGCCGAAGCCGTCGGCGCCGAGGGTGGCGAATTCGTTGGGGACGAATTGCCGGATTTGGTCGGGGATGGCTTTCATGTAGTCGGTGACGGCGACGATGGGGCCGGTGGCGCCTTCGAGTTGTTGGGTGACGAACGGGGTGCGGGC